>JALERO010000153.1 GCA_022764265.1 Eubacterium sp.
CCTGCACTGGTATAAACATCAATACTGTTGCATTGTGGATTGTATTCTGCAAATATCGTTCTCATCGTATCTTATCTTATTATTCGATCAATCATTAGTTACAAAAATCAGAAGCATTTCAATCAGTTCACCATGTCACTTCTATTTTGTGTTATACTGTTTTATATGATTTTTTTGCCCTTGTATTTTCACTTATCAGAGTTCGTAAACACTGGTAGGACGATATAACACAAGGGAAAGTCTAAGGGAAAGCTCACCTGCGACAAATCCAGTGTTTTCAAGGGTTTGCGGAGAATTTGATAACAAAATATAACAGTTATTAAATCTCTTAAAACAGGTGAAATCTCAATCGGAATTTGTGGAGGTAAAGAATATGTACGAGTACAGAGTAGAAACTTATAAAGTAAAAGAAGCAGAAGCAGCCATGAATCAGCTTGCAAAAGAAGGATGGCGTGTTATCCAGGTCAGTCCTAATATGGGGGTTGGTTATGGCGTAGTTGTAACATACGAACGAGAGAAGGTATAAGACAATTCCAGTTTGTCGAACACATGAAAATTTGAATTTTGTGGAGGAAATAAAATGAATATTTTGTTAGATTTATTTCTGACATTTGCTAAAATTGGTTTGTTCACTTTTGGTGGTGGATATGCAATGATTTCCGTGATTGAAAATCATTGTGTGGAAAGAAAACAATGGATTACACATGATGAAATGATGAATATGACCGTTATTGCGGAATCAACACCTGGTCCTATAGCTATCAACTGTGCAACATTCGCAGGATACAAGAAAGCTGGTGTTATCGGTGCATTAGTAGCAACATTGGGTATAGTTGTTCCCTCTTTTGTTATTATATTCTTGATTTCCATGTTTTTGGATAACTTTATGGAAATTACCCTTATTGCCAATGCATTTAAGGGTATCAAAATTGCTGTTGGTATCTTGATTTTGGATGCAGCAATCACCATGATTAAGAAAATGAATAAGAAGAAATTTCCTAGAACGATTATGATTTGTTCTTGTATGGTAATGTTCTGTATTAACATTTTTTCATGGAATTTCTCATCTATCAGCCTGATGTTGGTTGCGGCAATTATAAGCTTGATATTTTTTATTCTTAATGGTGCACCTGAACAGAAGGGTGGTGCTAAGAAGTGATTTATATTGATTTGTTTCTTGGATTTTTGAAAGTCGGCTGCTTTGCATTTGGTGGAGCATATGGCGCGATTCCGTTGATTCGTGATGTGGTCTTGTCTTATGGTTGGTTGAGCGATGAAAAGCTGACCTATATGATTGCAGTTAGCGAAAGTACCCCAGGTCCAATTATGGTCAATCTTGCTACCTATATTGGTAGTAGCCAAGCTGGTTTCTTTGGTGCCTTCATTGCTACCTTGGCAGTTGTATTACCGTCGTTCATGATTATTCTGCTTATAACAGTGTTGCTAAAAACAGTATTGAAGAACCAATATGCTCAAGCTGTTTTGCGAGGTTTGAAACCGTGTATTATTGGTATTGTGTTGGCTACTGGTATTTATATGGTTTTGATGAATTGTTTTGGAACAATTTGTGCAGCCAAAGTTGATTTGCAGGCAATACTTATTACTATACTTTTGTTTGCTTCTATGGCTGGATATAAGCAAATAGTAAAAAATAAATTGTCACCTATAATGCTGATTATTTTATCTGCTTTGATCTCAATGAAAGCTGGTGCGTGAATGAAGAAAAAATATATCACAGGAATTATAGCAGTTGTCCTGATTTTAGTTGCAGGAATCTTTATTTACAAGAGAGTCCATGTGGAATTATATACAGATGAAAATGGACAGGCAGTATCAATTATCGGTGGAGCTGATGGACCAACATCTGTCTTTATTGCCGGAAAATTAGGAGGGACGGAAAATATGGAAACTTATACATCAATCTCTATGGAAGAGGCGAAAGAAGCTTTTGCACAGGAGGGTTCCTATATTATCGTGGATGTCAGACGAGCAGATGAATATGCACAAGGCCATATTCCAGGCGCTATCAACATTGCAAATGAAGAAATTATAGATGACGATCCGGCGGAACTCTCTGACAAAGATCAACTAATCTACGTATATTGTCGCAGTGGTCGAAGAAGTCAGGAAGCAGCGGCTAAACTGGCAGCACTTGGATATTCAAACGTGATTGAATGTGGAGGAATTATGGATTGGACAGGGGAGATTGAAGAGAGCAAGTAAATAGTGAATTCGAGCAGACTATCAATTAATGGTAGTCTGTTTTTAGATAATCCGGCTGAAAAGAAAAAAGCGAAACAGCGTCAAGCAGAGAAAAGGGAAATGACAGCAGTTTCGTTAGAAGAAATGCTTGGCGAGAGAACAGCAGAGCAAACATTGTGGAAAGGTGACAATCCCTTCAGGTTATTTTATCCATTCTCCGTTCACGAAACCGTATTGTGTTGTTGACCAATTACTGGTAACATTCTGAAGAGATATTTTTACTCCTTTTGCATAATATAATGGAATGTTTAGTGTAGTTGGCGGTTCGTCGGCCTTTATGGTATATGTCTGGCTTGGCTCAGATTCTCCGTCGAGGAAGACATAGATTTCTACGTTTTTATTTAAACTCCCGTCTACATGTCCGACGTTGATCTTTAAAGATCGAAAATTACCATTTGTGTTAAACATAGCAGCGGAGTTCCCCCAAGTCTCTTTCACGGATTGAGATCGTAAAACAAATCCCTGGCTGTATTTAGTGTTTGACATTGTAAAGGTTTCTTCCTTTTCATTCGGATAGGTTGTGCAGGCAATACTTTGATAAGGTGGACAGATTTCCATAAAATTGCTGTTCCAATCCACATCCTGGAAAGGGTCTTTTATATGTATGGTTCCTTCTGTGCCATTTTTTCCATGCCATACCCCTTCTACAAAACCAAAAGAAGAGTGTGCCCAATTATTTGCCTGGGTCTTTTTTAAAGAGAAAGTGGCTGTTTGGGCATAATCCAGATTAATCGAATATACTCTACTGACATCGTGGCTGTTCAGGACAATCGTCTGGTTTGGGGTTTCAGAATCATCAAGGTAAATATAAAGTTCACAGTTTAAAAGACTCGTATCATCCAGATGTCCAATTCTCACATCCAGAGAACTGTATTTGCCCTCTAAGTTCCACACAGCATCGGAGGTTCCGCCTGTTCCCTGACTTCCATTATCCAGATAAAAACCTGCATCATAGTCAATGCCGGAGATGGTCATATAACCGTTTCCGTCACCCAGATATTCTCCATAGGTTTGTGTGTAAGAAGTTGGTTTACATACATTCAGCCAGTTTGCTTCGCGGATTGGTTCCAGATAGATGTCCAGTGTGATATCCTTTGATGAAAAACTTAAATCATCTTTTATATAAGTCTGATAGCCGGATTTCCTTGCTAGTAATACATAGTCTTTTTTCAACAACCCATCAATCTCATAGTTGACATTTTCATCGGTTTTTCCCTTGAAATCTTCTTTTTGTAGCCGGAGATAATCTTCGTCCGGTTTTTTGCCTGAATTCAGTTTTTCTTTTTCATAAATATAAAGCTCCACATCAGAAAGCAAAGGATGATCGTTGGTCGTTTTGTGAGTAATTTCTACTTTTCCGTCAAATGTGACTTTTGGTTCCGGTTTGCCGAATTCTGTTTTCGATTTTCGTTCGCGTTCGTAAGTTCCCATCTCGTAGTTGCCTACCAGCTTTTTCTGTTCCGTATATATGGCAGAATTAATCCCTTCAATATTTTTAGCTTTTGAATTGCATACATTAAAACCACATTCCCGATAGGATGAATAATCATAGGAGACAGAAAGTTCAGCAGTAAGTTCACCGGATAAATCCAGATAGAGAGCTACAAAAAATTTTGGTTTTATGGACATTGCTGTTTGCTCTGCTATTTCCTTCAAGTTTGCAGTAGGAGATACTGCGAAGTTGAATCCAATGACACCAAGCAGGAGGCGATCGCTCATGTCAATACCGGATAATTGGATGCCACATTTTTCAATTTTATTTTCAAAATTATCGTTTGCTTTTTTGACAATATCTTTGAAATCAATAGAATCAAAGGCTTTAAGAGTGACATTTACTTTGGTATTGTAAGAAACATCCATTTTTATCTGTTGAGGCATCAGTGAGCCGCTTTTTTCTTTCCATTCCAGACTGCCATCAAAAGTAATATCTGAAAGTACCAGGCTTCCATTCAATCGGAGCTGATCTTTGGTGTCTGGATCCATATCTGTGTCATATAATAGAACATCTAAAAGATCTAGCTTGATAGAAGTTGATTTCCCAGGAGTGGTTGAAATATTCGGCTGGAAGAAGCCTGCCATTCCTTCCGGAAAATAAGGACGGGAATATTTTTCGGAAGCATATGTTTTTGCTTTGTTTTCAGATATTGCCGACACCTCGCTGCCATCAGGAACCATGATAAAAGCGATTGGGTCATCTGGATCTACGCCTCCTCCGAAATCTATACGTCCATCTCCATCGAAAAGGTCATCTAATTCAGGTTCTTTAAAGATTACTTCTATGTAAGTGTCGGAATCAATAGCACTATCCGATGGTTTGCCCCAGGATTGTATTGTTCCACTGAATCCAGCTGGAAAATCATCATTCGGAGGGAGAATGTAGGTACTTCCCTCTTTGATTTCTCCACTTAAGAGTTTTTGATATAATTCAGAATCTTTTTCTATTACAATTTTTGTTGTGTCAGAAAGAGAACTGTCGGAGTTAGATTTTTCGTGTTGATAATCTGCTATATTCTTAGCAAAATTCATACTTTCATCTTCATCTCCGGTGACAATATCTTCATCGAAATCAAGTTCTTTACTATTTCTGACAATAATCAGAGAACTCGTGGCAGAATGTCCCGTTGAATCTGTAACGGTCAGTGTAAATGTATTTGTACCTATGGAAGGTTGTACCGTCGAAGACCAGGTGTCATTTGCTAAAACAGAACCTTGCTGTGTGATCAGACCATCGGAATCATATAATTGATATGATGCCTTGCTTAAAGGCGCATCATGAACAATTTTACCTGAAACGGATACACTGGTTTCTTCTGTGGAAATATTGGTCTGATCAAATGTAATGGTCAAAAGAGTGCTCTGAGTGTTCTGAGTGCTTTGAGAATTATTAGCATTCTGAGTACTCTGGGCGTTTTGCACATTTATTTTACAGGTATATTTTTTCTTTTTATATGTCGCAGTTATTTTTGCAGTTCCTAATTTCTTTGCGGTAACCTTTCCCTTTTTCGATACAGTTGCGACAGATTTATTACTGCTTTTCCAAGTGACGGTACCTTTTGAATTCAGCATTTTTAACTGAAGCCTCTTTCCTGGCGACAAGGTAGCCGTTTTTGTGTTTAATGCAGGCTTTGCAGGTTTTACTGTAATTTTGCAAGTTAATTTTTTGCCGTTAACTTTTGCGGTAATCACAGCTTTTCCAGGTTTGCGAGCTTTAATAGTTCCCGTAGAATTTACAGACGCCACTTTCTTTTTGTTGCTGGACCATTTAACTGTTCCATTGGCATTATTTACAGTTATTGTCTGGGAAGTGCCTGCGTACATGGTGAGTTTACGCTTGCTGAGTGTGATCTTTTGTGCTGCCTGAACATCCATACTTGCGCTTTCAGGAAGAAAGAATGTAAATAATAAGGATAGTATCAGCAACCATGCCAGAGATTTCTTTGGGATTGATTGTTTTGGATCCATATTCTCACTCCTTTTATTTTAAGTTGTTTGTTTTTACTAAAAGATCCCTCTGAATACCTTCCATTTTTTGGCTATAGAAGAAACCTGTTTGTTCCATTTTGCATAGGAAAGCTTCTTTTTATTTTTTTTGTATGTATAGTCAAAAGAAGGATACTTTCTGGTACTGGTATAGGTTGCTTTTTTGATGGCTTTGGTACCTTTAATTTTATATACTTTATAAATAGATCCGCCTGTGGTGCAGGAGAAAAGGGCCACCTGATGCTTCTTCACATTATAATAAGAGCCATAGCCCTTGCCCGAATCGATGGAACATAGGCGGACCATTTTGTTTTTCGAAGGGCTGTAGCTGTATACGGAGGATTTCCAGGTATCTTTATCAAAGCATAAAAGTTCCGGTATCTTGTTGTTATCCAGATCGACAATAACTGCACTTGCAAGAGAATGATTTCCAATAAATGTGTTATATGCATCTGTTGCATTCTCAGCATTTGTCTTAGCAAAGGCTGTAACAGGCAAACATAACAGGTAAATCATACACAAACTTGAAATGGTTAAAATGATTTTTTTCATACGCGTGTTCTCCTTTTTTTATTTTGTAATCTATGGTCTTTCAGCCAAAGTGCTTTGATAATCGGGCCAAAACCTCTTTTAGCATTTCCATATCGATCGGCTTTGAAAGATGAGCGTTCATACCTGCTTCCGTCGCTTTTTGAATGTCTTCTGCAAAGGCATTGGCAGTCATGGCAACGATAGGAATCGTTTCCGCATCCGGACGATCCAGATTCCGAATCGCCCGGGCGGCATCGTAACCGTTCATGACCGGCATCTGAATGTCCATCAATATCGCATCATAATATCCCGGTTTAGTTTGCAGGAAACGCTCCAACGCTTCCTGACCGTTAACCGTACGATCGCAGGAAATTCCTTCGTAGGACAGAAGTTCCTCAAGAATCTCCGCGTTGATGTCATTGTCTTCGGCAACCAGTACTTTCAGACCTTCTAGTACGTTGTTGATATCGGTGGAAAGGGTGGTCTCATTCGGCCGGTCAGCTTCTTCTGACGGTGTTCCGCATCGAAGTTCTATTTCTACCCGGAAGGTGCTTCCTTCTCCTTGGGTACTCTCCACAGAAATCGTTCCGCCCATCAGGTCAACCAGGTTTTTGGTAATGGCCATACCTAAACCTGTACCCAGAATGCCGCTGGCGGTGGTGTTTTTCTCCCGGGTAAATGGCTCAAAGATACAATCTATAAATTCAGGGCTGATACCGATACCGTTATCCCGTACCTGAAAGCACAGATGAGCATAGCCTTGGGATACTTCAGGCAGACCAAGGATTGACAGTTCGATGTGTCCTCCTTTTGGCGTGTATTTCACCGCATTGGATAGCAGATTCAACAGAATCTGACTCAGTCGCAGTTTGTCGCCCCGAACCCGATATTCATGAACATCACATATCGAGATGTCCAGCGACTGTTGTTTCTCACAAGCCTGGGGTTGTATTACCGATTGCAGTTCATCAAGCAATTCTTTCAGGTCAAACTCCACGATATTCAGAGAGTTTTGGCCACTTTCGATTTTAGACATATCCAGCACGTCATTGATCAGATTCAGCAAGTGGCGGCTGGATGCGGCAATCTTTCCATTGTATTCCCGCACCTTATCCGGTTGGGACGCATCCCGGTCAAGAAGCGTTGAAAAGCCTATGATTGCATTCATTGGAGTGCGCATATCGTGGCTCATGTTGGACAGGAATGTGATCTTGGCCTCATTGGCCGTTTTCGCTGACCGATATGCTTCTTCCATAGCAATACGACTTTGAAGTTCTGCTTCTTTCAATTCGGTCACATCCTGAACTGCCAGCAATACAGAGGAAGGGATACCATTTTCCCGTTTCAGACACAGCACAGAGAGCTGCTTCCAGCGTACGTTGTCTTCCTGTACTCGATATTCATACTGAAGATAGGGGGTATCCTTCGTCAGATGGGTCTGGACGAAAGGAATCGTAAGCAGAGTGGGCACTTGTTTGTCTTCCTGAATAATGCGGGACTCCCAGTAATTGCGTAGATGGGAAAATGTTCCTTTTTGTGGCAGTTCTTCTCCGACATTTACATCATCCGACGTTCCCTGTGTATGGATATCGCTTTTCAGATATTCATAGGTGCCGTTTTTAAGGTCAGCCAGAATAAAATTGCTGAAGAGCAGAGAGGTACTTTCAACGATTTCTCTCATCTCCTGCTTTTCCATGACCAGTTTGGATTTCTGTCGTTGGTTTTCCATGACCAGAATCAAAATATATGCCAAAAACAGCATAACCAGCCATAGTTCCAGATACAAGGCGATAGTGTTGGACTCATCCAGCATGGCATTGGTGATCTTGATTGGGAAAACCTGAAGAAGCATCCAGTCTTTTTCCGGGAGTTTTGTTACGTATGCGGCATTGGATCCCTGCTTGTTTGTGTAGGTTAAACTTCTCGAAATCCCCTTCTCCAGTGCATCCTTCAATGCAGCCGCTGTATCCCAGTCGGCGTCATCCGCTTTTTGAAGGGAAGTGATGATATTTTCCGGGGGATTTTTTTCCTTGGAACAGGAAAAAACGGTACCATCACGCAAGCAGAGATAAGTATCGGCGGGCTCCTCGAAGTATGTAGTGGAAATAATATCCCGCATCTGCTTTTCTCCATAGCGTCCTGTAAGGATGCCGATTACCTTGTCGTCATAATACAGTGGGGCATAAAAAATCATCAGATTTTCGTGGGCAATTCGCCCGTTGAAAATGACATCCATTCCGGAATGACCTTGCATTCCGTCCTGAAAATAATATCGGTCTGAGACATTGGCCTGCATTCCGCGGTTGTCCGTATAAATGCCGTTAACATCGACAATTCCGATATAATCAAAAGGAGTATCGTCCACCAGTGTTTGCAATGTTTTGATATCGATCTGTTTGGGATCCATCGTATGTTCATACAGATGAGCGATGGCACTGATGCTGTTCTCTGCCCCGACCAGCAGATCTTCGATTCGTTTGGCAGTCTGTGTTGCAGCATCCTCCACATACTTTGCATTTCTGGATACCGTCATATTGCGGTTCAAATATCTGTAAGCCGCAAAACTTGCGATAATACAAATCAACAAAATACTTGCCGGAATGATACGTGTCCAAATCGTTCGTTTTTCTCGCATAAAGTGCCTCACCTCCAAATTTAAAATAAAAGATATGTATTTTAATTCATTATACGAAATTATTTTTAAATCGGCAATATAAATTGTGATCCTTGGATTATACTGCTTCTGAAATGTTGATTTTACATCCTTATTGGTATTAGTAGCTGATATTTTGTGTTGATTCGTCCTATAAAGCTTGAATGTTATTTATGGAGATGCTACAATAATAAATATTACGTTTATGGGATAAAAAAATAATGTAAACGAAAAGATAATGAATCGTCATAGGAGAGAATGCCGGATGAAAAAAAGATTTTTGAAAAAAGGAATTGCAGCAATTATGTTTGCAGCAATCGCAGCAGGGAGCATGGCAACGATTGTCCATGGTGCACCGGAGAATTCACCGGGACGTTTGGCTCTGGATATTGGGAGTGATTTTACAGAGGCTTCCAGATCCGGAGACGGTAAAAAAGATTTGGAGAAGAAATCAGAGGGAGCCGAATATGAGTTAACCTGCTATACCAGATTATTATCGGATCATGATGAGGATGGAATTACTTATCGTACCACGGATCAATACGATATGACCGATGTGACCGATGTGGAATTCAGTGCATATACAAAGACGGAGGCAGCTGCAACACACACCTTTATGGTGTATACAGATACTAGGGACAGTCAAGCCTATAATGCGTGGAGTCACAAGGATGTTACAGAGAAAAAGATCGAGGAAGCAGGAAGTGACGGAGCCGTATTTAATTATCCGGATCTGTCACCGCCAAAGGGAATGCTTTACGTCACCCAGTATCATCGACTGAAAGTCGGATTGCATCGAAGCTATGACAAGAAATATTTATATTTTGGAGTCAGTAATAAATCCGGAGTGAATTCCTGGACGACCTCCGGAATCACGCTGAATAACAGAACCTTTATCAGCAATGAAAGTGACGACGGAAGCTTTGCCTTTTTATTAAAAGAGCATAAAGTCGGCGCCCTTGCACCGGATAACATAACGGTGATCGATAAAACGGAATCTGACGATACGGATAAGGTGCATAATGGGGAAGAGCGGAAGGTTGCCCCGGCATTAAATGTGGAATTCCATGGAAATAATGCAGACCAGACAGCCATTGCATCCAATTCCAATACCATAAGTCTGTATAGAGATGATCCTCTGGTATTAAGCTATGAATCCAATGTGGCAGGCCTGATTCTTAAGGAATATCGGCTTTACTCCGATAAAGACGGGACGAACCTTATTTACACCATCGACAAGGATGACCTGCCTGAAAATGTGGATGGTTCCATTTCCACTACCATAGAGTTCGATTCCGAATTGATTCAGAACATAGAGAAAGAGGTTGGGTCCTATCAATTGGGTGATTTTTACATTAAGCCGGTATTTGAGCCGAAGCAGGTAGACATCATCGCACCGAAATACGCCTCTAATAGTGACCAGAAGGTGGAAATGAAGCTGGCAAAGGACTATTCAGCCACCAATGACGGAGATCCGAATGATTATGTGCTTGTTGATACAGAAGAAAAAACATGGATCGGGCGATTCCATATAAATAATGCAAAATATATGGGCGATCAGCTCATTATCGATTATGAAAAAAATCCATCGTATACCGGATTATTTGAACTGTATAAATGCAATCTTCTTGCAGCGGAAGCGGAAGAAAATATCACTCCGAAAGCCTATTTCTATGTCAATGATTCTGCGGCGGTGGATTTCAGCGAACCGATAGAATATTACTGCATAGAAATCAATCCGCAGATGAAGGCCTTGGCAGATTTGAAATTGGAGGATGACACCGACAATGTGTATAACGGTAAGGAGCAGACCATTCATCCTGCTACTTTGACTTATCCGCTGAGCAGCACAACACCGGCCGGTAAAGACAAGATTACATATGCCTATTATACGGACGAAGAATGCCGGAATAAAGTGACCGGTAAGCCTGTCAATGCGGGGACCTATTATGCCATTGCGACCATGCCGGGAGATGACAATTATGCTGAGTCCCAAAGTAATGTGGCAAAGTTTGTGATTCAACCGGCAGAGCCGAACCTCACCGCCACAGGAAGTCAGATTACCTATGGGTATTCTTTGAAGAATTCAACAATCACAGGAACCGCCAAAAGTATTACAGAACAGCCGATCACAGGTTCCTTTGCCTGGAAAGAGCCAAATAAGAAGCCGGATGTAGGGTATCATAACGAGGAGGTAATATTTACACCGGATAGTGAGGACTGGGCGAATTACACCTCTGCGACCTGCAAGGGAAAAATGTCAGTGAAAGCAGCAAATGTTGAAATCATATGTCCGAATCAGGATATTACATATACCGGAAAACCGGTGGTGATTGAAGGCGCAAGGGCTACATATAAAGATGAAAGCGGAAATGTGCTGGATACAAATCAGGAGATCCGGTTCAGTTATTATTCCGATTCCAAATATCTTCATAAATTAGCCAGCGCTCCGGTCGATGTGGGCACCTACTGGGTGAAGGCCAGTGTTTCGGCAGGCGGGAACTTTAATGGGAAGACCAAAGATAACATAGAGCTCACCATCACGCCGGCGAAGGCAAGCTTATCCCAGATGCCGACCAAAGATGGGAAATACAGGGTATATTTCTCCGGAGCGGTGGATGAGCCAAAGGGCAAGATCGCATTGAATTTTTCAAATGGATCCCCTTTATCTGCAGAAGTGAAGGTCGCGGACGGAGAGGTGTACGCAGATTTTGAATATAAAGATGTGAAACAAAACGCCCTGGAATCACAAGATCGGAAGGTTACAGCTTCTTATATTCAGGATGGTAATTATGATGTTACACCGAATGAAGTAACCTTTGAGGAAGACGGAACCTTTCTCAATAAAAAGACGAAGGAATATGATTATAAAGCAAAACCGCAGACCCACACGCTTCCGTGGAAGAAGGATTTCTTTGAAACAGATCATGCATTTCCGGACGGATATGCCATTTCATGGACAACCCAGGATAATGATGTGATCAAAGTGGAAGCTTCAGGAGATGAGTTAAAGAT
>JALERO010000204.1 GCA_022764265.1 Eubacterium sp.
TAAGACAGAAGGCTTAGATAAGTGCGCTTTTTCAGCAGTACAAGTGCTGTAACTGTAGCCAAAGCAAGCAGATTCTGCTGAAAATGCGCACAAAAAGTCCGTCGGCAGTTACGGTCGTTAGACCGTTACTGCGACGGAACCTTCTCTTATTCTCTCCCACCGTTCATTTCCTGCGAGAAATCCATAGGTTTCCTCGTCCTGAAAGCAGCGGATCAGATTTTGTTTCATCTCTTTCTGAAAATCACTGTCTGCCTTTCTGAATTCCATATGTTCAAATAAGTCGGAATCACAGAATCCAGAAATTGTATCTACATTTTCCAGCATTTCTTCCATGATATCTAAAAGCATATCTGTGTCTTTTTCAGCGGTGGCCACATCCAGTTTACAGGAGGTCTCATAATATTTTCCCCGCTCAAATAATCGCTCCAGCCCTGACTGGATATCTGCCAGCTTATGGGCTTTTTTATAGTTTTCGTCCTCAATGGCAAGGCAAGACAAGTGGCTGATCGCCATGCTGAGTGTCTGTAATTCTTGAAACATCAGTTCTTCAAAGGTTTTATAGGCTTCCTGACGGCGATTCGTCTTGCTGTAAATCGTCGCCTGTTTCCGTTTACGCTCCGGATTCTGGGCAGAAAAATAGGTGAGGCATTGCTCTGCTTCATCGTATTGTTCTTTTCTCAGATAATATCCAAACAGAGAATCTCCTGCCAGCGTCCGCAGTTTCTCATCGTCGCTTTCTGCCACTCTCTGGTAACAGTCCAGGATATAAGATTCATACTCTCCTTCATCGGAAATCCCTTGAAACATACGCTGGGCATCCAGAATGACCGCCAATTGCCAGATGAGCATCAGGGAGTTCGGATAAGTTTCTATTTTTTGTTTCGCCCACTGAAATACTTCTTCGTAACTCTCTGTTTTTAATCGCTGATCCGCTTCCATAATAATCTGCGTGATTTCCTCCTCAGTCAACTCCTCCTGAAAGGAAAGCAGGGTATCCAGGGAAATGTTCAGCAATCTGGCAATGGGTGCAAGCAGGGTAATGTCTGGATAGGAGTTGCCTTTCTCCCATTTATTGACCGCCGGAGCGGTGACTCCAAGGCGATTCGCCATCTCCTCCTGGGTCATATTTTTTTCTTTTCTGTATGTGCGGATTACAGTTCCAATATTCATAGATTTTATCCCTCCAAAAGCTCTTTTTTCATAATCACCTTCAATTTCCTTTGATTTTATGGTACCAGAGGAATTCCATGGATGCAATTGAGGGAGTATTAATTTCTGCTTAAAGAAATTAACCAATGTTCAAAAAAGGAGATAGCCACAATCGACTATCTCCGGTTATTTATAACTTCTTTATTGTATTTTTGTATTTCCACTGGTTGAAGACTTCCACCTCATCTTCGTATACCGGCTTGTCCTCCTGGAAATCGTAGTGTACGGTAGAAATCTGATCCGGTGCCTCTCCGTTTTCCACCCATCTGGTGAGAACATCCATGCCCACGGAGCAGGCCACAGCAGCGCCACTCCAGTCAAGAATCGAATGACCAGCCAGATATGGCATGAATAAGCGTACGGATTCGTTCATGATCCGTTCTGACGGAAAATGATCCAGGATATCGTTGTAATAATCGATAGCTGCCTGATATGGCACCACACAGTCACCGGTTCCATGGGTGATCATCAGCTTGCCGCCCCGGGCTGCAAAGGCTGAAAAATCTGTATTGTCAAAATCATAGGCACTGAATTCTTTTTTGCTGTTCATGTAAATTTTCTCGTAATCGTCGTAGGTAAGGCTATGGACATCTAGCTTCGGATTGTGGGTAAACCACCGAAGTGCCTGTTCCGCAATCGGCATAAGTCCCAGTTTGCCGTCCTCTCTTCTCTTAAAATAGCCGTACATCTGATTGTATTTCTCAATCGGCCATTCGCGGATTGCCGGTCCGAACCCGTATGCCATTCGTTTTCCATCTTTTGTGAATGGTCCGTCCCAGGTTTTCACCATCACCTGAAGGTCTCTTCTTGTGATCGGACCATCCTCTGTCGGATAGCCGAGAAGCTGATTGATAAAATCCATCCAGGCAATATCCCGACTGTCAAATGGATAATCTTTCTTTGTCTTATCGTTTGTTGCCAGGTCAAAGGCTGCCTTGTATTTGGAAAGAGAGACAATGTGTTTCTCATTGGCTTCCACCACCGCTGCCCACACACAGGCAAAGGTAAGATCATAATTATAAATTGCCGGTCCATCCGCCCAGACTCCATCATAGTCTTCCGGATACAGCAGAGCTTCCGTAATCGCTTCCCTGGCTCCGCCGGATGTACCCTGAATATAGCTGGCAATCGGTTCTTCTCCATAGGAAGCGGAAACCATCATCTTGGCACAGACGGTCATCTCATGCATTGTCCTGTGGGCCCAACCTTCGATCTGATCCCATTCCAAATTGCCGTCGGCATCAAATCCCCAGGTACAATCCAGATGGATTCCCGTATCATTATCCGCTACGGCACAGGCATAGCCATTCTTCAGGGCCATCGGCCAGGATATTACATTGAAGGTCACCGCGGTAAACCAGTCTACCTCATTGTTGGTTCCGGCACCGGTGATTCCCATAAATCGATGATTCCAGTTCACCGGAAGATATACCCGAAGGGTACCCACATGATTCTTGCCAACCCGCTGTTTCATGCGAATCAGATAAAAATCGGAAATATTATCCAGACAGGTTTTACCCGGTTCCGAATAAGTCCCTTCTCTATAAAATTCCACCCCATCCAAAGTAATCGCATCAAACTGTTTTAAAATGGATTCCACTGCTTCTTTTGTACAGTGTTCTTTCAGGCTATCTGCCATAGAAGTAAAGCCATCTTCATTCATCCAATGATATAATTTATGTTCATACCATCTTGTTGTATTATTCATAAAAAACCCCCGACAGAAAATCACATTTTCTCCATAAAACATGTCATCTTCTCATTTCATAGTTATTAATATCATACCATAAAATGCTATCAGGTTGCAATGTGAATCCAATTTTTTCATGTTTTTCACCCCAGCATGACATCCAACAACATCATGACCGCGAATCCCGTCACAATTCCCATGGTTGCAAAATAGGGCTGTGCTTTCTGGTTCCTCTGACACTCGGGAATCAGTTCATGGACAGCTACCAGAATCATGGCTCCGGCGGCGAAGGCAAGGGCATATGGAAGGATTGCCTCCACATAGACTACCATCAGAGCTCCAATGATACCGGCAACCGGCTCCACCAGTCCCGATGCCTGCCCCATGAAAAAGCTTTTCTTCCGGGAATATCCCTCTCTGCGAAGAGGCAAAGAAACCGCTGCACCTTCCGGGAAATTCTGCAGACCAATTCCGACCGCAATGGTTATGGCTCCCATGAGATTTTCAGTGGTATAATGTCCATTTTGCAGTGTGCCAAAGGCAACGCCCACTGCCATCCCCTCCGGAATGTTGTGGAGGGTAATGGATAAAACAAGCATGATGATCCGATTCAGACGCTCATTGGGTTCTCCCTGGGTACTGTCCGCCCTTTTTTGTGCCCGGGTCACAATTTTATCGGACATCCACATGAATAATGCACCACAAAGAAATCCCAGAGTGACCACCACATAAGGCGGCACATCGGCATTTTCTTCTGCCCGTTCAATGGCTGGCTGAAGCAGAGACCAGAAGCTGGCGGCAATCATGACGCCGGCAGCAAATCCCAGCATCAGGTTTAAGGCTTTCGGGTTTGGAGTTTTAAAAAAAGCAACGGTTCCGGCTCCCAGCGCAGTAACAGACCAGGTGCCAAAGGTTGCGATTAATACCATAAGAATGATTTCATTCATTTTACATACTTCCTGCATTTTTAAAGAATCATCCAAATGATGATATCATCTCATATTTAGTGTATGTTTTATCTGCAGGAAAGTGATGTATTATAGCATCTTTTTCATATCATCAGGTAAAGGAGCTGTCAATTCCACCTTTTCTCCTGTGAATGGATGAGAAAAACAACTGCGGTATGCATGAAGAGCAGTCCGATCAATTGCTTTTTCCGATTGTTTCATCGAACTTCCATAAAGGTCATCTCCCATCAATGGGCATCCGATTTGCGCCATATGAAATCGAATCTGATGGGTTCTTCCCGTTTCAATGTGAACGTGACATAAGGTATATCCCGATAATCTTTGAATCACCTGATAATGGGTCATCGCATGCTTCCCTGAAGAAGATATATCCCGGCACATTCTAAGGCGCCCGTCTCCGGATTCCCTGTTTCTGTATTCTTTCATGCCAATTTCAATCGACCCTTCTTCTTTGGGCGGACAGCCGTTGACCAGCGCCAGATATTCCTTCTGAACCTTTCCTTGTTCTCGCAGAGCAATCATCCGCTCTGCTGTCACTTTATTTTTGGCAATTCCCAGAATTCCTGAGGTATCTTTGTCCAGGCGACCGATGAGATGAACCTGGGACAGTTCTTCTTGTTCCAGAAAATAAGCTGCCACTCCACTGGCAAGACTGTCCGTCAGATGCCCCTGTGAAGGATGGCATACTATCCCTGCCGGTTTATTGACAAAAAGCAGATTCTCATCTTCATATAATATCGAAAGGGCCATGGGGGCCGGTAGAACCCTCTCATTCCCTTCCTCCGTATCATTGAGGATCACTTTGACTTTCTGTCCGGATCTCACGGTTTCCCGGACCGTTACCGGGACTTCATCCAGTAAAATTCCTTCCGGATGTCGTTTTAAGGCACGGATTTTTCTGGTGGACAATCTCATCTCCTGACGCAGAATCGACAAAATCTCTGTATTCTCCTGTTTTTCCGTTATGTTAAATTCCAGATAATGATATTTTTTCATTTTATTTATCTCTCATAATCTATTCAAGAACGCCTCGGCGTTCTTGCTGCGAGATGCACGCTTGAAGCGGGGGACTTCTTCTGAAATGTTAATAATTTTTAGTCTATCATACCCCTTTACGGCAGTCCATCGAAAAAAACATTTGACATTTTTTGAAAAATTCTTTATACTTGTGTCGTAAATAAACGGGGAGCTTGTGTACCAGGCTGAGAGGAAGTAGAGAACTTCGACCCATATACCTGATTTGGATAATGCCAACGTAGGGACGTATATTTGAGATTACGGGAGATGCGAGGGCATCTCCTATTTAATTGCATATGTGTTTTGTTGAGAGTGAACCGGAGTTCATGAAGGGGTGCACCACCGCGGGTGTATTTCTTTGTGAACTCTTTTTTCTTTCCTCTGACACAATTTTACGTTTAAAACAATTCCAAATGGTATAAAAACCGGTTAGAAACAGATGCATTCCGCATCGGAAAGGAGAAAATAATGATTACAGTAAATGGAAAAGAAATTCCTTGGACCGAGAACCTGTCTGTGGCAGATTATTTGGATGCCAATGGGTATAAGATCAATCGAATTGCCGTTGAACTGAATTATGAAATCGTGCCAAAGAGCCAGTATTCCACCACTCTGTTAAAAGAAGGCGATGTGATGGAGGTGGTAAGCTTTGTGGGAGGAGGTTGATCATGGAAGATTCCACAAAGATTTTTTCAAAAGAAGATATTAATCAGGCATTATGGGAACGACACTCTTTGGAAACGCAAGAGAAGCTTTCCAGCGGGCGGGTTGCCATTGCCGGCCTGGGCGGCCTGGGCTCCAATGTGGCATTTGCTCTGGCACGAATCGGAGTCGGGCATCTGCATCTCATTGATTTTGACCGGGTGGATCTCACCAACTTAAATCGCCAGCAATATTTCCTGAAACATGTGGGCAGAAACAAGACCGATGCTTTAAAGGAGCAGCTTCTGGAAATCAATCCCTATCTGGAAATAATCACAGATTGTGTCCGTGTTACAGAAGAGAATTTGATCTTCCTTTTTCAGGAAGAGGATATCATCTGTGAGGCCTTTGATGATCCGGATGCCAAAGCGATGCTGGCCTGCGGAATTCTGGAACATTTTCCGGACAAGAAGCTGGTATCGGCTTCCGGTCTTGCGGGTTATGAGAGCAGCAACCTGATTCATACCCGAAGGGTTTCCAGAAACTTTTATCTCTGCGGAGATGAGAAAACGGAGGCGGTATATGGAAAAGGACTGATGGCGCCGAGAGCTGCTCTTTGCGCCGCCCATGAAGCCAACATGATCACTCGCCTGCTGCTGGGTGAGGATGATGTTTAAACAAGATAACAATAGAAAGGACAATGATACAAAATGAATCAGAACAATGATAAATTAATTCTCGGAGGACACGAATTTTCCTCCCGTTTTATTTTAGGTTCCGGCAAATTTTCTCTGGAGCTGGTGAAGGCCTGCATCGAGAAGGCAGAAGTACAGATTATCACTCTTGCCCTGCGCCGTGCCAATGAAGGAGGATTGGCAAATATTCTGGATTATATTCCGGACAATGTCACTCTCCTGCCGAACACTTCCGGTGCAAGAAATGCAGAAGAAGCGGTGCGAATTGCCCGCCTTTCCCGGGAAGTGGGATGCGGTGATTTTGTGAAAGTAGAAGTGATCCGCGATTCCAAATATCTGCTTCCGGATAATTATGAAACCATCAAGGCAACCGAAATCCTCGCCAAAGAAGGATTTGTGGTTCTCCCTTACATGTATCCGGACCTCAATGCAGCAAGGGACCTGGTTCATGCCGGTGCCGCTGCCATCATGCCTTTGGGTGCTCCGATCGGCTCCAATAAAGGCCTTTGCACGAAAGATTTCATCCAGATTCTCATCGATGAGATTGATCTGCCAATCATCGTGGATGCCGGAATCGGTCGTCCTTCCCAGGCCTGTGAAGCCATGGAAATGGGTGCTGCTGCCGTCATGGCCAATACTGCCATCGCCACAGCCGGAGACGTTGCCGTCATGGCAGAAGCTTTCAAAAAGGCCATCGAAGCCGGCAGAAGCGCTTATCTTTCCGGTCTCGGCAGAACCATTGAAAAGGGTGCCAGCGCTTCTTCTCCATTGACCGGATTTTTACAGGACTAAAACAGGAGGAAAGGAAATGACAAAGGAAACAATGGCACAGGCAGATACCCTTCAAGAACAGAATCATTTAAATGAAAGTATTCTGAATGAAGAAATTCTGGAGGATATGAAGAAAAATCGAATCGATCATATGACTTATCTTCCCGGAATGGAAGAAATTCAATCGGATATCATGGAGCAGGTGGTCACAGCCATGAACAATTATGATTATAATCGCTATACCGAAGCAGATGTGCGGCGAGCTCTGAATGCGGACAACCGCACCCCGGAGGATTTTGCCGCTCTGCTCTCTCCGGCTGCTCTTCCTCTTCTGGAAGAAATTGCGCAAAAAGCCCAGCAGGAGACTCGCAAACATTTCGGTAACAGTGTATATATGTTCACCCCGTTATATATTGCCAACTACTGTGAAAATTACTGCATATACTGCGGTTTTAACTGCCATAACAAAATCAATCGCGCCCGTTTGAGCGAAGAGCAGATTGAGATGGAAATGGCAGCCATCGCCAAAACCGGATTACAGGAAATCCTGATTCTTACCGGAGAAAGCCGCAAAAAATCTGATGTAAAATATATCGGAACCGCCTGCCGAATTGCCCGAAAATATTTTAAGGTGATCGGGTTAGAGGTTTATCCGATGAACTCCGATGAATACGCTTATCTTCATGAATGCGGTGCCGATTATGTGACCGTGTTCCAGGAAACCTATAATTCTGACAAATATGAGACTCTCCATCTGGCCGGTCACAAGCGAATTTTCCCTTACCGGGTTAATGCCCAGGAGCGTGCTCTGATGGGAGGCATGCGCGGCGTCGCTTTCGGTGCCCTTCTCGGTCTGGATGATTTCCGCAAAGATGCCTTTGCCACCGGATATCATGGCTATCTGCTACAGAGAAAATATCCTCATGCAGAAATTGCCTTCTCCTGCCCGAGGCTGCGTCCGATCATAAACAATGATCGTATCAATCCGATGGATGTCCACGAGACACAGCTCCTTCAGGTTGTATGTGCTTATCGATTATTTATGCCATTTGCAAGCATCACCATCTCCACCCGGGAATGTGAACGGGTAAGGGATAATCTGGTGCAAATTGCGGCAACAAAGATCTCTGCAGGAGTAAGTACCGGAATCGGCAGCCATGTGGAAGAGATTGAAGAAAAAGGAGACGATCAGTTTGAAATCTCCGATGGAAGATCCGTTGACGAAGTATATCAGGCTTTACTTGACCATGACCTGCAGCCAGTCATGAATGATTATGTATATGTATAAAATCAAATCAGAAATAAATACAGCCAACCCGCTTTATTCATCGGTAATCGCTGTGACCAATCGCCATCTCTGTTCCCGCCCGTTCATGGAACAGATAGATCGGGTATGCAGCCTTCACCCGAAGGCTGTAATTCTTCGGGAAAAAGATCTGTCCGAACAGGAGTATCTTATTCTCGCAGAAAATGTATTGGAAATATGCAAGCAGTATCAGGTACCTTGTATTCTCCACAGTTTTGTAGAGGTTGCCAGAGCTCTGAAATGTTCTGCTATTCATTTGCCGCTTCCTCTCCTTCATAAATATGAGGGGGAACTAAAGGATTTTTCGACAGTTGGAACCTCCGTTCATTCTGTAGAAGATGCCCTGGAAGCAGAAGAACTGGGAGCCTCCTATCTGACCGCTGGACATATTTATGCAACCGATTGCAAAAAAGGAGTACCGCCAAGGGGAACCGTTTTCTTGAAAGAGGTCTGCCAGTCGGTCTCCCTTCCTGTATATGCCATTGGAGGAATCCAGCCTGATCAGGCACAATTTCAGGAAATCATGGATTGTGGGGCAAAAGGCGGATGCATCATGTCCGGAATGATGACATTGTAAAAAAAGGAGAGCCTTTCTCAGGTTCTCCTCTTGATACAATCTCTATACTATTTTAGTAACGTCCACTTATTAAATCGCATCCAGCGCTCTGATATTATTTTCGCCGGATTTTGAAATTGGTT
>JALERO010000173.1 GCA_022764265.1 Eubacterium sp.
GTTCCGGTGTCAGATTCGTATCAAGCACAACCGTAACCCCGCGATCTGCCTGTGATACATATCCCTCTTTTTGTGTCATCGTAATCAGTAATTCTTCCGGAACAAGGTCAATCTTACCATCATTTACTTCAATTGTCAAAATCCCTTCGGAATCCAGCTGTTTTTTCGCCGCACTTCCGTCAATCTGAGCCAGTGCCTTGTTGATCTGTCCCAGCTGTTTGCCATATTTCGGACCAAGAATACGCAGCTGTGGCTTAAAGGTGTAGCTTGTAAGATCGGATACATCTTCTTTAAATTCTACGCTCTTCACATTCAGCTCGTCTTCAATGATTTCTTTGTAGAATTCATTCAATTCACTGTCCGCTTTCACAAACATGGTTCCGATCGGCTGTCTGTTCTTAATTCCGGAGGCATTTCTTGCCGCACGGCCCAGAACAACGATATCCAATACTTCTGCCATGTCTTTTTCCAGCTGAGGATCGATCATTTCTTCCTTTACTTCAGGGAAGTCACACAGATGAATGCTCATCGGCGCATCCTGATCCACAGTTCTCACCAGATTCTGGTAAATATCCTCGGTCATAAACGGAATCATCGGTGCAGCTGCTTTGGCGATGGTAACCAGAGCAGTGTATAAAGTCATATATGCGTTGATCTTATCCTGTTCCATTCCTTTTGCCCAGAAACGGCCACGGGAACGACGCACATACCAGTTACTCATATCATCCACAAAGCTCTGGAGTGCCTTTGCGGTCTCCGGAATCTTGTAATTATCCAGATTGTTGTCTACAGCTTTTACGCAAGAATATAATTTGGACAACAGCCATTTATCCATAACAGATAATTTATCATATTCCAAAGTGTATTTTGTTGGATCAAATTCATCGATATCCGCATACAGAACAAAGAATGCGTAAGTGTTCCACAGGGTTCCCATGAATTTACGCTGTCCCTCTGTCACTGCATCGGCATGGAAACGGTTTGGCAGCCATGGAGCACTGTTGGAGTAGAAATACCAGCGGATTGCATCGGCTCCGTGCTGTTCCAGCGCATCAAACGGATCCACCGCATTTCCTTTACTCTTACTCATCTTCTGTCCGTTTTCATCCTGTACATGACCCAGTACGATTACGTTTTCGTATGGCGCTTTATTGAACAGCAATGTAGATTCTGCCAGCAGAGAATAGAACCATCCTCTGGTCTGGTCTACGGCTTCAGAGATAAATTTTGCCGGGAACTGCTGCTCAAACAGGTCTTTATTTTCAAATGGATAGTGATGCTGTGCAAATGGCATTGCACCGGAGTCAAACCAGCAGTCGATTACTTCCGGAACACGGTGCATGGTCTTGCCACAGTCCGGACAGGTAAATGTCACTTCGTCGATATAAGGTCTGTGAAGCTCAACCTTAGCTGCATCCGGATTGCCGCTTCTGTCTGCCAGCTCCTGGCGACTTCCGATAGCTTCCATATGTCCACAATCTTCACATTCCCATACATTCAAAGGTGTTCCCCAGTAACGGTTTCTGGAAATACCCCAGTCCTGAATATTATTCAGCCAGTCACCGAAACGGCCTTTACCGATGGTTTCCGGAATCCAGTTAATCGTATTATTGTTGCGGATCAGGTCATCCTTCACTGCAGTCATCTTGATAAACCAGGATTCTCTTGCATAGTAGATCAGCGGTGTATCACATCTCCAGCAGAACGGGTAATCATGCTCAAATTTCGGTGCATCAAATAACAGGCCCTGTTCATCCAGATCCACCAGAACCTTCGGATCTGCATCTTTTACAAATAATCCGGCATATGGAGTTTCTTCTGTCATCTCACCTTTTCCATTTACAAACTGTACAAATGGCAGGTCATAATTTCTTCCGATACGGGAGTCATCTTCACCGAAGGCCGGTGCGATGTGAACGATACCGGTACCATCAGACATGGTTACATAGTCATCACAGGTAACAAAATGCGCTTTCTTGCGTTGTTTCTTTGCAGCATCACCTGCAGCAGCAAAGAGTGGTTCATATTCTTTGTATTCCAGAGCGGTTCCCTTGAAAGATTCCAGCACTTCATAGGCCGGTGCATCCTCTGTGGCCAGCTTGCCAAGAACGGTATCCAGAAGCGCCTCTGCCATATAATAGGTATATCCGTCTGCCGCCTTTACTTTACAGTAGGTTTCTTCCGGATTCACACAGAGAGCCACGTTGGAAGGAAGAGTCCATGGTGTTGTGGTCCATGCCAGGAAATACGCATCTTCTCCGATTACTTTAAAACGTACCACTGCAGAACGCTCTTTTACCGCTTTGTAGCCCTGTGCCACCTCGTGGGAGGACAGCGGCGTTCCACATCTCGGACAATAAGGTACGATCTTAAATCCTTTATAAAGCAGGCCTTTATCCCAGATTGTCTTGAGTGCCCACCATTCGGATTCAATATAATCATCATGGTAAGTTACATAAGGATCATCCATATCTGCCCAGAAACCAACGGTACCGGAGAAATCTTCCCACATACCTTTGTATTTCCATACGGATTCTTTACATTTGCTGATGAACGGATCCAGACCATATTCTTCAATCTGTTCTTTTCCGTCCAGACCAAGTAATTTCTCCACTTCCAGCTCAACCGGCAGACCGTGGGTATCCCATCCGGCCTTTCTCGGAACCATGTATCCCTTCATGGTCTTGTAACGCGGAATCATATCCTTGATTACACGGGTCAGAACATGACCGATATGCGGTTTACCATTGGCTGTTGGCGGTCCGTCATAAAATGTATAGACCGGATCTCCTTCTCTCAGTTTAATACTTTTGCGGAAAATGTCATTGTCATTCCAGAACTTTAAGGTTTCTTTTTCTCTTTCCACAAAGTTCAGATTCGTCGAAACTTTCTTGTACACGATTTTACCTCCATCTTTTTCCCATAAAATTGAAAAAGCTCCCATCCGTAACAGGATGAAAGCATCGCATTCATTATACCACCTTTTACATACCAACATATGCTCCTCCGGTAACGGTGAGGTTCCGTCACTGCTTACTGAAGGCGTTCAGCAGTGCAACTCGGGAGTGATATTCGGATATTCTCTACTGACAACGGGTTTCCACTATCTCCGTCTCACTGAAGCGTTCAAGAATTCTTACTGTCTCCGTCTTCGTATTTTAAACAGAGATATCATATACTAATAGGAGAAAAAAGTCAATTGGAAATTATGATTTGTGTTGAAATATCAGACGATTTCGGTGTGATGGGAGTTAACTGTCCAAATGACTTTTTATTGTCCGATCAAATAATGGATTGCTCATTTTCTCCATGCTCCGCCGTCGTCTGTCCGCACGGTCCACTTGGTGAAGTCAAGGTGGAAAACTTGAAAATCTGTGGTATTTTCTGCGATACTATGGTAAAATAATCTTTAACCATTTTAAACAACGATAGAAAGGAGTCCATATGATAAAAAAATTCATTGTATCTTTTCTTTGTGTAATTTTTATTGCCGGAGCCGTTTTCGGCGGTTTTTTGTTTTTCTACTTCGCCATTCCAAGCAGGGAAGCAATGAGTTCCATTTCTCTTCCTGCTACTGTTGAGGACAGCGAGCAGATTGAAAGTGCAACAACCGAAACAACTTCAAGTCAGAACGTATATGTTGCCGATGTTCATCAGTCGCTGACACTGCGGGCAGAGCCAAGCAGTGACTCCGCTGAAATCACCAGCCTTGCACCAATGACCCATCTCGAAGTCATCGAGTTCGTGGATAATACAGATTATGCATACGTCAAAGTACTGACAGGAGATAAAGAAAGCTACAAAGGATATGTAAACAGTGAATACATCACCAAATTAGGTGAGTCTACTATTCGTATTGGAGAAGAGGAGTAATAATTATGTTTTCCAACAATCTGACGATGATGACCGACTTGTATGAACTGACCATGATGCAGGGTTATTTTTTCAGCGGCAACAATGATACCGTTGTATTTGATGTTTTCTACAGAACAAACCCCAGCGGAAGTTCTTATGCAATTACCTGCGGTCTTGAGCAACTGATCGATTACATTAAGAATCTGAGTTTCTCTTATGATGATATTGATTATTTGAGAAGTCTCAATATCTTCCATGAAGATTTTCTTTCTTATCTGGCTGGTTTCCATTTCAGCGGAGATATTTATGCCATTCCGGAAGGCTCTGTTGTTTTTCCGAAGGAGCCTCTGGTCAAGGTTATCGCACCGATCATGGAAGCACAGCTGGTTGAGACAGCAATTTTAAATATTATCAATCATCAGAGTCTGATCGCCACCAAGGCTTCCCGTGTGGATTATGCCGCAGGCGGCGGTGTGATGGAATTTGGTCTGAGACGTGCGCAGGGTCCGGATGCCGGAACCCTCGGTGCGAGAGCTGCTGTGATCGGCGGATGTGTCGGCACTTCCAATGTTCTTGCCGGCGAATTGTTCGGCGTTCCTGTAATGGGAACCCACGCCCACGCATGGATCATGAGTTTTCCGGATGAATATACGGCATTTAAGACTTATGCGGATATGTATCCGGATGCCTGCATTCTTCTGGTTGACACTTACGATACTTTATCTTCCGGTATTCCGAATGCGATTCGGGTATTCCAGGAGATGAAGGAGCAGGGTATCAAGTCCGCAAAATACGGTATCCGTCTGGACAGCGGTGACCTGGCTTATCTCTCCAAGAAAGCCCGCCGTATGTTAGATGAAGCCGGTTTCCCGGATGCCATCATCTCTGCATCCAGCGATCTGGATGAATACCTGATTCACAGTTTGAAGACACAGGGTGCAGCCATCACTTCCTGGGGTGTCGGCACCAATCTGATTACTTCTGCAGATAATCCGGCTTTCGGCGGTGTGTACAAGCTCTCTGCCATTAAGAAACCGGGTGAAGAAGAATTCACAGCCAAGATCAAGATTTCCGAGAACCCGGAAAAAATCACCAATCCGGGAAATAAGACCATTTACCGTATCTACGATAATGGGACCGGCAAGATCAAGGCAGACCTGATCTGTCTGGTAGGCGAGACTTATGACACATCAAAGGATCTGAAGATCTTTGACCCGATCTCCACATGGAAAAAGTCAACGATTCCGGCAAATACTTACCATATCCGTGAGCTGCTGGTTCCAATCTTCCAGAACGGACAATGTGTTTACGAATCACCGGATACGATGGAGATTAAAGCGTTCTGTCAACAGGAGCTCAATACTCTGTGGGATGAAAACAGACGATTGATGAATCCGCAGACCGTACATGTGGATCTGTCAAAGAAATTATATGATCTGAAACATCATCTTCTGGGAGATGAAAAGGACAGCAATTCTTCTGATCAATAATTATTCGAAAAAACAGGCGACCGATTATCGGCCGCCTGTTTTTTGGCTTTATACATGTATTTAATGTTCGAGAGCAGCCCCGAATGCTGCTCTCATTGGAGAAGGTACTTTTGTTACTTTTCGCAACAAAAATTTATAATGTATTGGGGGGG
>JALERO010000214.1 GCA_022764265.1 Eubacterium sp.
AAATTGATAGTCACTGTTGTACAAAATTCAAGAACGCCTCGGCGTTTTTGTTGCGAGATGCGCGTCATGCGTTAGCATGACAAAATTCTAATGCGCATCTCTGCAATCCGCCGGAGGCTTTTATCGAAGTCGGAGATTGAAGGCTCTCACTTGATGATATTTATCCTTTACTTACCACTTATAGAAGTGGGAGTCTTCTCCGGCGAGATAACTTATTTTACTACGAAATATTGTTCATCCTGAATTTTATCGGGCAATATCTGATAAGCTTTATATTCTAACATATCGGCAACAAACTCCAAACGATAAGGTAAATTCTCAGCTAACCGCAACCGGGATGCCGTATCTTTATTGATTCCGATTGCCTTTGGAGTTGTCCCGGCATCCGGACCTCTGGCGATCACTTTCACCTGACCTTCTCCGGTTTTGTTTTTGATCACACGATATGTGATTCCCCTTATAGTGAAAGTATCTCCCTTTTTATAGTTTTTTGCTGCTTTTCCTGCAGCAACCTGTTTATAATTGTTAGAACGGCATACACTAATCTTAGTCGCTCCGTGGGACCAGCTTTTTATATTTCCCCATTTCCATAAATGATTGTACCATACTTTATTTTTGGAACCGAAATTCGCCTCATACAGCTTAATTCCACTGCCTGTCTTAGAAAGAAAAATCGCAAAATGACATTCTCCACTACCGTTGAACATGCGAACCACATCTCCCGGTTTTGCTTTTTTAAACAACTTATTCATCGCAGAAGGACTCGAGGTCTTTGCAGTTCCGATTGTCTTGTACGATGTGGAATAAGGAACATATGGATTGTGAAAAACTTTCATAGTAACATAAGCCACCAACGCATTACATCCACCGTTATAAATAGAAGAATAATAAACATCCCCGTTTTTATTTACGATCGACGGAACTACCACCCATTTGTTGATTCGACTTCCCTGAGGATATACTTTTTTTATTTCACTGATTTGTTTTGTGACCACATTGGCAGCATCAGCTTCTCGCGGCAAGCTTGCAAAGGCAAGCAAAAGCAGGCAAGAGAACAACAAGCACATTTTTTTTGATTTTTTCATACGCTTCTCCTTTTTATTTTTGTAAATAATGGCTTTATTCTATCATAATATTACGAAATATCAAAGAACAGCCCTATTTTAAAAGACATGCCCGACTTTATTTCAATAGGATTAACTTTTTGCTCTACATCAAAAGTGCTAAACCACAGTGAAAACCATGGTTTAGCACAAAATAAATTATTAGAATAATGATTTCCTCTCGCTAAGTGTAGGCACAGCAGATAATCATTCCTCAAACACGAAGGTATTCAAAAAGCTTCTCGCTCTCTCGGTTTTTGGGCAGGTGAAGAAGTTCTCCGGGGTGTCTTCTTCTGCAATCTCACCGCTGTCGAGGAAAATCACCCGGTCTGCCACGGCTTTGGCGAATTGCATCTCGTGGGTGACGATGACCATGGTAAGGCCTTTTTTTGCCAGTTCCAGCATAACATCCAGAACTTCCCTTACCATTTCCGGATCAAGGGCCGCTGTGACTTCATCAAAAAGCATCACTTCCGGATTCATGATGAGGGCCCGGACGATGGCAACTCTCTGCTTCTGACCACCGGATAGCTGTCTTGGATAGACATCCTTTTTATCGTACAGCCCCACTCTTTTCAAGAGATTTTCTGCTTCTTCCACCACCTCGGCACGGGGACGTTTCTGCACTTTCATGGGTGCCAGAATGATATTTTCCAGCACGGTTTTATGTGGAAATAAATCATAGCTCTGGAATACCATCCCGATCTTCTGTCTTGCCTGAAACCAGTCTTTCTTGCTGCCATCAATGATTTTTCCACGAAAGCTTATGGTTCCTGATTGAATGGATTCCAGACCATTCAGGCAGCGCAAGAGAGTACTCTTGCCGCATCCTGAGGAGCCGATGACGACAAGGACCTCTCCTTTGTGGACATCGAAGGAAACGTCCTTCAAAACGGCTCCATTTCCATAATCCTTATGCAAATGTCTGATTTCTAATAATGTTTCCTCGCTTTTCATGTTCGTTTCCTTTCTTCGTGTTTCTTTTTGCAGCATTCCGAAGTATGCATCCACTTTTTATTTTTGAAATTACCCGTTCCATCTTTTTTCCAGCTTGCCGGCTAACAGTGAAATCGGCCAGCAGGTAAAGAAGTAAAGGAAGAAAATCGTTCCGTATATCCATAAAGCGGAATC
The DNA here is from genome assembly GCA_022764265.1 of Eubacterium sp. Classification (GTDB taxonomy): domain Bacteria; phylum Bacillota; class Clostridia; order Lachnospirales; family Lachnospiraceae; genus Anaerobutyricum. Next base: position 2,235 of record JALERO010000214.1, read on the forward strand.
CGGTACGGTATACCGATTCGCTTCTATGATCTGTTGGGCAATTTTCAGTACTTCAACCACACCAATTAAGACAATCAGCGATGTGGTTTTAATCATTCGCGTTGCCAGGTTAATGGACAACGGAATGAGTCTCCGCAGTGTCTGCGGAATTACAATATATCTATATATTTGAATCTGTGTGAGTCCAAGGGCAGTTCCGCTTTCATATTGATGTTTTGGAATGGAAATCAGTGCTCCGCGAACCAGATCTCCCATTTCTGCTGTCCCCCAGATGGTAAATACGATCACAGAGGATACTTCTCCCGACAGATTGATTCCAAAAGTCTTGGTCATTCCGAAATAGACCAGAAACAGCAGCACTAGCTGTGGCATAATCCGGACAAATTCCAGATACACACGGGAGATTGCTTTTGTCACAGGATTCTTCAAAGTCATGAACATTCCAAACAGCAATCCAAAAATGACGGATAACAACATGGAAATCAGAGAAATCTTCACGGCGATCCAGAGACCACCCAGGAGCCTTGCCATGTTATTTCCCATGAAAAGTACTCTAATCCCCAAATCCTGCATAGCGCACTCTCCTTTCTACCACCGAAGCGATGATGGAAATCGGTAACAACAAAATCAGATATGCCACCACCAGCATCAACAATGCCTCATCGGTTTTATAATAAAGACCAATCAAATCCTTGGCCACATACATTAGATCCGGCAGCGCCAGAACACTGAACACCGAGGTTTCCTTAATCAAAAAAATAATGTTTGCGCAAAAGGCCGGAACAGAGACAGAAATTGCCTGGGGCAGAATCACATGCCACATCACCTGAAAGGAATTAAATCCGAGTGCAAGGGCCGAGCTTCTCTGAATCTCATCCACCGCTTCCAGCCCGCTTCGGAAGGCTTCTGCCATATAGCTGCCGCCCAAAAACGTAAGTCCGATGACCGCACAACTTTCCGAACTGAAATGGATTCCGATTTTCGGCAGGCCAAAATAGAGGAAAAACAATTGTACCAGCAACGGTGTATTTCTGGATAATTCAATATATATGCCTGCGATTTTCTGTAAAACCGGAACCTTATAATATCGGATAATGCTGCACAGCGCACCGACGACTATGGAAAACAGAATCCCAAACAGAGCAATTCCGATTGTCAACTTTGCCGCCTCCACATAGAGCGGCGTGTATTCTCTGATAAATGCTAAATCCATTGATATCTCTCCCTGCACGGTTTATACCCGTCTGTGATCCAATTTCTTCGAAATCATCATTCCGATTCCCTGTAAAACCTGTACCAGAATCACAAGGATCACAATGGTGACCACCATGATATCCGTCTGATACCGATAATATCCATAACGAATCGCGATGTCACCGAGACCACCACCGCCGACCGCACCGGCCATGGCGGAATATCCGAGAATCGTTCCCAGAACAATCGTCACACCAACCAGAAGAGAAGTTTTTGCTTCGGCAAGCAAAACTTTTGTGATGATCGTCCATGTGCCCGCACCCATACTGGTGGCTGCCTCAATCACTCCCTTGTCCACTTCTTTTAAAGAAGATTCCACAACCCGGGCGATAAATGGTGCCGCTGCGATGACAAGGGGAACAATGGTCGCTGTGGAACCATAGCTTTTTCCTACCAGAAATCTAGTCAGCGGAATTACCAGAATCAGCAAAATCAAAAACGTAATACTTCTTAACAGATTCACAATCACATCGAGAATTTTGTATATGACTGCATTTGGCGTGATTCCATCCACATCGGTGATGGTGAGAATCACTCCCAGGGGAAGTCCGATGACATATCCAAACAGGGTAGCCACAAGGGTCATATACAACGTATCTCTTGTTCCTTCCAAAAGCATGATTACCAATGTACTATCCATTCTTCTTCGTCAACTCCTCCACCTTAATATTTTTGCTGTGAAAATATCCGATTCCCGAATACACCAGTCTTTTGGCTTCTTCCGTTTTCGGTGCCCGGAACAGTTCTTCCACCGTTCCTTTCTCAACAATACGTCCCTTTTCCAGCACTGCAACCTTCGTGCATATTTCCTGAATGACACTCATTTCATGGGTGATTACCACAATGGTAATTCCCAGCGTCTCATTGATTTTTTTCAGGAGCCGGAGAATGGATTTTGTGGTCTGCGGGTCCAACGCACTGGTCGCCTCATCGCAGAGTAAAATCTTCGGGTTGTTTGACAACACTCTGGCGATGGCAACCCGCTGCTTCTGTCCTCCGGATAGCTGCGCCGGATAAGCCTTTGCTTTTTCTACCATATCGACGGTTTCCAGTAATTCAAAGGCCTTTTCCTCTGCCTCGCTTTTGCTCACTCCTGCAATTTCCATCGGGAAGCAGATATTGTCTACCACATTTCTCTGCATCAGAAGATTAAAATGTTGAAAAATCATTCCGATATCTCTTCTGGCCAACCTCAGCTCCCGGGCAGACAGGTCGAGAAGGTTTCTGCCCTCCACGTATACCTTTCCTTCCGTGGGATGCTCCAGCAGATTCAGACAGCGAACCAGCGTACTCTTTCCCGCACCGGACAGTCCGATAATCCCATAGATATCACCTTTTTCAATTTCGAGATCAATATTCTGAAGGGCATCCACTTCACCGCTTTTTGCATGAAAGGTTTTGCTTACATTTTCTACTTTAATTATCGGATTCATAGCCCATCTCCATTCCACAAATTAATTGTACCTTTTTACATTTACAAGATGTGGTACATGATTGAAAAACCATGTACCACATTTTTATTGTTCTTATTCAAAAGGGATTACTGCACCATCATAAGTATTATTGATATAATCCTTGATTTCATCAGATTTCAATACATCAACAAGGGCTTTGATTCCTTCGTTGTTTTCATTGCCTTCTTTGACAGTAATGATGTTTACATAGGTCTGAGCAGCTTCGGAGTCTGCCTGTTCATAAGCGATGGCATCCTTTGCCACGGAAAGACCGGCCTGTAATGCATAGTTACCGTTTAATACTACGAAAGCAACTTCATCTTTTACTCTGGATACCTGTGCTGCTTCCAGCTCTTCGATTTCAATCTTTTTGTTGTAGCTTTCAATGTCTTTAATCGTCGCTGTGAGTCCTGCTCCTTCTTTCAATGTGATCACACCGTTTGCTTCCAGAAGAAGTAATGCTCTTGCCTCGTTGGTTGTATCATTTGGAACCGCAATTACATCGCCATCCTCCAGATCATCCAGATATGGCTGATGCTGCAACGGTAATCTTTCCTTTTTCTTCTGCAGGTTCTGTTTGCGCTGCGTCGGTTCCATCTACCACGCCGCCTTCAACTACCAGGCTCTCCGGATCCACATCGTCACCGTAAACCGGTTCCAGAGTTTCTTTATAATCTGCATGGAAGAACTGTTCGTCTGCCAGGCTCTTGATTTCATCATTAATTGCATTTAATAAAGTTTCATTTCCTTTGGATACTGCAGGTGCGATTGTATCGATGTTGCCTAAAGATTCAATTCCAACGGAAAATCCTTCGTTCTGGATTGCCCATGCAAGGACCTCTGTATTATCTGTTGAGAAAGCGTCTCCACGTCCGTCCAATAATGCGTTATAAGCTTCTGTGTACTGATCGAATTTCAGTAATTCCACATCCGGATAGTTCTCTGTAAAATAAGTTTCTGCTGTAGTTCCTTTTGTGACAATTAAAGTCTTTCCCTTCAGTTCATCCGGAGATGTAATTAAGGCATCATCCGGAGAAACAACGCCGAGAGCCACTTTCATGTACGGAAGGGCAAAGTCTACAGATTGTGCTCTCTCCTCTGTAACTGTAAAGTTAGCGAGAATCACATCAACCTTTCCGCTTTCGAGATATTCCACTCGGTTGGCTGCCTCTGTCGGAACATACTCTACCTCTACGCCAAGATCCTTGGCAAGACGTTCTGCAAAGTAGATATCGTATCCCTGATATTCTCCATTCTCATCTACATATCCAAATGGATTCTTATCACTGAATACACCGATCTTGATGGTTCCGCTTTCCTTAATCTCATCGAGGGTACGATAGATCTCGCTGCCACCCGCAGCGCCTTCTGTTGATGTTTCACTGTTATCTGCTGTGCTGCTTCCGCAACCGGTCAAAGCTACGATTCCGAGTATTGCTGTTAACAAAAATGCTATGAATTTTTTCATGATATATCCTCCTAATTCTTCTTATTCTAGTATGTCTGTGACATCCCTGTCTCAATATACGATAATCTATTCATTCATACACATGCCGCAACAACAACACATTCGCTCTCTATCCGCCTTAATAATCATAATACTCATATCATCCTCTCCTTTCTTATAAATCCTATCTGTTTTATAGGAATTAATATAATACCATTTCTGGAATCTGTCAAGAAGAAAATTTAAGTTTTTGAAATACTAATCGGATTTTTTTACAATAAAAAAAGTACCTTCAGCAAACTATTCATCGTTGCCCCGGGCACTTTCTTTAAATTAATCGAACATCCATTTTTCAATTACACATGTATGCTTTTTACTGGTTTTATCATAATTAATTCCGACTAATAATATTCCTTCTTTATAATTTTTTAGACCCTCAATATATTTTCTTTCTTTTATTTGTGCAATCGCACTCTCTGCTGTTTCATTATATTTTAATTCAACGATCATTGCTGGTTTATTCGAATGTTTTTTTGGCAAATATACAATATCTTTTCCACTGTATCTGTATCCTGATTCCACGTTGCCTGAAGCAAATATTCTGATTGTTTTAATGCATTTATGACATCATCCCATTGTACCCCCTCAATCGCATTATAAAATTCACCCTGAACTTCTGAATTCGGAATATACACGACAGAATTTTCCCAAGAAAATGCCAGATATCCCAGATGTACTAAGAGAGTCAATACATCATCCTTACTCTTGAACGTTGTCATATCATTCTGAAATTTCAGAGTATTAACTTCGACACAATCACCAGCCAGCATTTCCACGATAGCATCTTTCAATCCGTCAAAATTTAAATCAATATATATTTTTAATGCTTCATAAGTTTCTGTCTGGGTCCAGTAACTGGAAAAATTTTTTCGTCTTATGCTATCAACAACAGATTTCGGATTATAAATGTGTTCTACACCCGGAAATGTATAACCATCATACCAGTTTTTCATTTCATCAAAGCAAACACTGTGCTCATCACATAATTCTTTTACTTCTTCTTCTGTGAAACCAATATATTCCGCGTATTCGCCTGGATTTATCATAGAATATTCATCAAACATATTAAGGGCAGAATGGGTACCATATTTTTTTACGGGAAGAATTCCCGTCATGTAGGCCAAAGCAACATATGCTTTATCTTTTAGTAAACTACGAATAAAATCCAGATATTTTTTTTGATCATTTTCGTTGTAATGGGAATCTCTTAAAATACAATCCCATTCATCAATAATAAAAATAAAAGGATCTTTTGTCTTACTATAAATTTTATTTAGCACTACACTAAGATAATTATCTTTTTCTGAAATTTTGTCTATATATACTTCCTTTAATTCTCCGATTATTTCTGATTGAAGATAACAAATCATTTCATCAACAGACGTTGTGATACTCAAAAAATCCTGAATATTAATTGCAATCACATTAAATTTATTCAAATAATTTTTATAGCTTTTCTCTTTTGCAATTTTATAATCTGAAAATAGTTTTGCAGAATCACAATTTTTCCCATAATATGCCGCAAGCATATTTGCCGCCATAGATTTTCCAAATCGCCTTGGGCGACTGATACAAATAAACTTTTGAGGTGTTTTTACACAACGATTTGCACACGCAATCAATTCTGTTTTATCTACATATATCTCGCCACGAATAGCCTCCGCAAATAAATCATTACCCGGATTAAGATAAACGCCCATTTTTCCACCTCCAACTTTTTTGTTATTACACGAATCTGACTATATGTATTTTATCATGCCAAAATAGCAAACACAATGCTGAAAATCAGTTTAGTTCTCCTTTAGCTCAGACTCTTCATCCATTTCTTCCGACGAAATACCACCAGAGAAATCGCAAGTCGAACACATTCCTCCAGGGAGAGCATGAGATATACCCACGGCAGGGACAGGTTCCACACAAAGGCTGAGAGCAGACCGAGAGGTACACCGAACATCCATGTACCGATCAGGTCAATGGCCATCACGTATTTGGTCTTTCCGCCGCTTCGGATGATTCCCCCTCCAAGAATCATGTTCTGGACTTTCACGTTACAGATTACAGCGTAAACCGCAAGAACCTGGATGGTCGTCTGTTTTACCTCAGCTTCCACCCGATAGAGATCTACATAGGTCTGCCGGAAAATAAACAGGACGATTGACAGTAAAACTGATCCGCATAGGCCGTAAAGCATCAGTTTTTTGGCCTCTTTATAGGCCTGCTGATATTCTCCGCTGCCCAGTCGTTTTCCGATTAAAATACCGGCTGCCTGGGAGACACCGCTGAGCATGCCGATGAGGATTCCTTGCAGTGGATTGGTCAGGGTCATGGCGGCGCAATCTGCGGTCCCCATGTGTCCGTATATGATTCCATATACATTTTCTCCAAGTACCCAGAAAAATTCGGTGATAAGCATCGGAATTAAAATAAGCGCGTAATTGTGCCACCCTTTTTTTCCCAGATGGAGGTCAAAGCATATAACGGTACCTGTTTTTCTGGATTGTTTCCAAAACAAAAGAAGCAAAACCAGAAAATTAATCATCTGAGCGACGACTGTGGCCAGGGCCGCTCCGATAATTCCCAGTGCCGGCAATCCAAATTTTCCGAAAATCAGAAGGTAATTCAGTATCGTATTCAGAACCATTGCCGCAAAGCTGGCATAGAGCGGCAACACCGCTTCTTCCATACATCGAAGAAGGGTGGATAACAGCTGGGTTCCGGCAGAGAAGAAAAAGCAGGCTCCGGTGATGCGCAGATATCCTGCCGCTGCCAGACGGGAGGCCGGATCCCGGGTATAGAGACTCATAATCTGCTCCGGGAATAGAAAGCAGGCTCCGCTGAACAACAGGGTAAGTACAACTGACAGTACCATACTGACAGAAAAGCTCCGATTCACCCCCTGTTCATCTTTTTTTCCCATATACTGGGCAATCATAATGCCTTCTACTGCGGCAATGGCTGCTGCCAGCACATTGAAAACCGAAAGAAATTTCCCTGCCAGCCCGACACCTGCAATGCTGACACTTCCCATCTGTCCGATCATGAGCTGATCCACCACACTGAAAGAGGATTGAATCAGAGACTGGAGGGTTACCGGGATAGCCAACCCGCAAACACTTCTGAAAAAGTTATTGGGATCATTGTCCTGATTGGTGTTTTGTTTTATAAAATGTTTCATAATTGTACCTTTCTCCGTTATTTCTTCAAGCTTTTATCTCGCAACAAGAACACCGAGGCATCCTTAAATTCTGTCATATCAATTGTATCTTCCACCAGAAAAATGCACAATTGGTTAAATGCGTAACCCAAAACAAAAAAAGAGTGGCAAAATTGTAGTTTCTGTACAACTTTACCACTCTTTTTTGTAGCATTTATTAGTCAGACAGGAAGGTTCCTGTACTTCCTCTAATTATTAATTCCACCGGGAGAATGATGTTCTCCCCTTCATTATTCCCATTTCTTAATTCACGCAGCTTTTCCAGAGCAATCTTTGCGCGACGTTCCGGATTTTGCCGGACAGAAGTAAGAGACGGATAAATCTGTGTGCAGATTGGACTATCATCAAAGCCCGCCACCTCCACATCCTCCGGAACCCGGATTCCATGTCGAGCCAGAAAATAAATCAGATCCACCGCATAATAATCAGATGCGGCAAAAACAGCTGTGAACTTTTTCAGATACTCCAGATGAGACTCGTAGAACTTTTCTCGTTCTTCCTTTTCCATAGGGACTTCCAAAAACTCTGCCAGCCCCTCTTCCGATTGCAGGAAACCATCGGAAAATCCTTGATACCGCTCCCAGTCCATACAGATATGATTATCTGCAATACAGAGAACGCGACGGTGACCCAATTCTCTGAAATATGTGCCCATCTGGCGACCACCGTCATAATGATCCACCGCAATATTGCAGATTCTCTCAGTTTCCCGCAGATATCCGTCATATATGACAAAAGGAATATGCATGAAATCTCTCAGTTTTTTGTAATCCTGCTCACAGAATCCAATAACAACCAGGCCTTCCAGATTCCACATGGAAGCAAATCGGATGATATCCGAAATATCCGTGGTGGTTTTTATCATCATAAAATAACCGGCTTCTTCAATTACTCTGGACAAATGATTGAGGGAGGATGAGACAAAAGCGTCTTCTAACACATGTCCATGATATTTTTCGTGATTATTTATGATGATGCCGATTCCACCAGTATCATTTTGCGCCATCAGGACATCTGCTCTTCCCGGCAGGTACTGGCGTTTTTCCAGGAGTTCCTGAACACGGCGCACTGTTTCATCGGATATTTTTCTGGTCTTTCCGTGAATCACATTGGAAACGGTGGCTGTACTCAGCCCCAGTTCATCTGCGATATCACAAATTCTCACCCGGTCTTTTGCCATAATTCTTTCCTTTTTCAATCTTGATGTCGATTGATTGCTTTGCTTCTATGCAAGATTCTTTCTGCTGTAAACATCCATATAATGAGATAATTTCTCAGCCAGCGCGTCGTCGAAGCTTCCCGGCAATGCACGCCAGCACCAGTTCCCTCCGGCTGTGGAAGGCACATTCATGCGACTTTCACTGCCAAGTCCAAGAAGATCCTGGGCCTGCACAATGGTGGTTTCCGCCACACTGCTCCATAGAGCCCGCATCATATCCCAGTGATATTCTTCCGGATCATCCATGCGAAGATACTCTTTCGCAAAATTTGTATCCTCCGGAGCAGCAGAAGCCATCCAGCCCTGGATCGTATCATTGTCATGGGTTCCTGCATAGGCTACACAATGGGGGATGAAATTATGTGGCAGATATTCGGAACTGTTATCGTCTCTGCTGTCAAAAGCCAGTTCCAGTACTTTCATGCCCGGAAATCCGCTTTCTTTCAGAAGCTCCTTTACAGATTCCGTCAAAAATCCCAGATCCTCCGCAATAATCTGCTGTTTTCCGATGGCTTTTTCAATGGCGCGGAACAGACGCATTCCTGGTCCTCGTCTCCATGTACCGTTCTGCGCATTCTCTGATCCATAAGGAATCGCATAATAAGAATCAAATCCACGAAAATGATCAATCCTCAGCACATTATAGATAGTTGTCTGATACCGGATTCGTTCCGTCCACCATGCAAAATCATCTTTTTCCATGGTGTCCCAGTCAAACAAAGGGTTACCCCACAGCTGACCTTCTGCAGAAAATCCGTCCGGAGGGCATCCGGCAACCATAGCCGGAACCCTGTTCTCATCAAGCTGGAAAAGCTCCGGATGCGCCCACACATCCACACTGTCAAAAGCCACATAAATCGGCAGATCTCCAATGATGGATATTCCCTGCTGATTGGCATAATTCCGAAGTTCTTTCCACTGACGGAAAAAGAAATATTGCAGCACCTTCCAAAAGTTCACATGTTTCCGGTGTTCTTCTTCAAATTTCTGCAAGGCATCCGGCTGTCTGTTACGATAGGGTTCTTCCCACTCTATCCATGGCTTTCCCGAACTGAAATTTTTTAATGCCATGAAAAGAGCGTAATCATCCAGCCAGTATGCGTTTTCTCTGCAAAATGTATCATATTCTTCCGACGGAACAGTCAGGAATCGTTCTGCAGCCAGGCGAAGAACCAGATATCTCTTCTCATATAAAGCTCCGTAATTCACCCGATCTGCAGGACTTTCCCAATCGATCCTGCTGTATTCGTCAAGTTCCAGTAACCCCTCTTCTCTCAGCTCATCGAGATCAATAAAATACGGATTACCGGCAAAGGTGGAAAAGGACTGGTAAGGAGAATCCCCGTAGCTGGTGGGGCAGACCGGAAGAATCTGCCACCAGGTCTGTCCTGCTTTTTTTAAGAAATCAACAAAGTCGCGAGCAGGCCGTCCCATACTTCCCACCCCATAGGGAGAAGGAAGTGATGAAATATGCATGAGAACTCCACTACTTCTCAA
>JALERO010000213.1 GCA_022764265.1 Eubacterium sp.
AGAATAAAAGTCCTTCGCCTAAAAGCGAGGGACTTTGTTTTAAGATTCCTTTCGTCCGTTTTCTCCGGTCATAAATTCATGTTCCTTCACCAACTCATCATGAAGAGCCACGGAATTCCACACTGCATTATGTTCGGTCAACGTAGCTTTCAAAGCGATCCGCGGAACCTTATTCTTCGACATAAGCTTCAGAAACTGATTCAGTCGCTGATTGGTAAGACCGGCAAAGATCAGCATGGAATCCTCAAAAGGCTGACAATCGGCCACGAGATAGTCCTTCTGATCCTCCTTCGAACCAAAAGCCAGAAGCCCCAGCGGCATCTGATACTGCTCCGGCTCAACCGTCCGGATATGGACCCCCATCTGAATCGCAATCGATTTAATTGCATTGCGAACCTTTGGTGAAGTAAAATTATATAATAAAATCGTCTCCTTCATAAAAACCTCCCAAAAAACCATCTGTATAAAAAATATCATACACGGGATATAAAAAGAAATCAATCCCTTTTCAATCGTTACGAAAGTATGAAGATTTCATGAAGGTTCCGTATTATTCCCCAAAAATGTTTTTGGTTGTGGTATGATGGTATCACAAAGGGGTTACGTTTTATGGAGGAATAAGATTATGAATATTTCATTTTATTTATTACCGAAAAGTGAAGTTACATATGTGGAGCAGGAGGATACGGTGGGACATGCCCTTCGTGTGATTCACAAGAATGGGTATCAGGCGGTGCCGGTGATCAATCGGAAGGGGCAGTATGTCGGAACCGTGACAGAGGGTGATTTTCTCTGGAACCTGATTCAGGAGTATCACATGGATATGGAGGCAATGCGGAATGTCCGGGTGGAGTCGCTCTACAAGAGATGGGACTATAAAGCGGTGAGCATTGAGGCTAATATCGCAGAGCTGGATCAGTATATTATGGATCAGAACTTTGTGCCGGTGGTGGATGGAAGAAATGTTTTCATCGGTATTGTCACAAGGAAGCAGATTATCAAGGAACTTCTTCGACGGAAGAACGAGAATAAAGAGGAGAAAGAGAACAAGGAGTAGAAGAATGGCAGAGTTACCAAAAGCATTTCTTCAGACGATGGAGAAACTGCTGGGAGAAGAATATGAACCGTTCCTGGAAGGCTTTGACGGGAGACGGCAATTCGGTCTGCGGGTGAACACGTCGAAAATATCACTGGAGGAATTCGAAAGAATTGCTCCTTTTCATTTGACAAAAATCCCGTGGATTTCCAATGGATATTTTTATCAGGAGGAAGATTATCCGGCGAGGCATCCTTTTTATGCGGCCGGGCTCTATTATCTGCAGGAACCCAGCGCCATGACGCCGGCCTCCAGACTGAAGGTGGTTCCGGGTGATTATGTGCTGGATCTCTGTGCGGCACCGGGTGGAAAGGCGACGGCATTGGCAGCGGAACTTCTGGGGCAGGGGCTGTTGGTGGCCAATGATATTAATACCGCCAGAGCCAGAGCGTTGCTGCGCAATATTGAACTTTTTGGCATAAAAAATGCCTTTGTGACCAATGAACCGCCCCATGTTCTGGCGGACAAATATCCGCAGTTTTTTGACAAGATCATGGTGGATGCGCCATGCTCCGGTGAGGGGATGTTCCGGAAGAATCCGGCGGTCATGGAAGCCTGGGAGGAAAAAGGACCGGAATATTTTTCGAAATTACAGCGGGAAATCATCGTTCATGGAGCGGATATGCTGAAGCCGGGAGGAACCATGTTGTATTCCACCTGTACCTTTGCTCCGGCAGAAAATGAGCGGACGATCACCCATCTGCTCAGGGAACGGCCGGAAATGGAAGTCCTTCCGATGGAAGACTACGAGGGTTTTTCGCCGGGACTTACTTCCTTTGACGGGGAAGAATTTCATGAGAGCTGTCATCTTTGCCGCAGAATCTGGCCCCACAAGATGGAAGGCGAGGGACATTTCCTGGCATTGCTTCGGAAAAAAGAATCGGAGAATGGGGCTTTGCCGGAAGAAGAGAATGTTTATATAGAACTTCCGGAGACCAAAAAGGAGAAGAAGAAACGTAAGAAAAAAGGCAATACATCCGACAAAAGGACAAAAAACTGGTGGGATGCCTGTAAATCTCTGGATAAAGAACAGAAAACGGCACTCGCAGAATTCTTTTCCCATGTGACATGGAAGTTCTCCGAAGACCATGTGGATGTACGAGGAGACAAAGTATATTACGTGCCGGGCAGAGACTACGAGCGGGGTTCTGTACATTTCCTGAGAAATGGCGTGTATCTGGGAGATCTGAAGAAAAAACGATTTGAACCATCCCAGCCTTTTGCTCTGGCGCTGTCAGCGGATACCTTTGATCAGATCCTGGACTTCCCGGAAAATGACTCACGCCTGCAAGACTATATGCGGGGAGAAACCCTTCCGGTGGAAGATTTACTGGAGCAAAAAAAGGCAAAAGGGGAAAACACGGGCAATGGCTGGTACCTGGTGACCGCCTGCGGATACCCCCTTGGTTTTGGTAAACTTGCCGGAACGATGCTGAAAAATAAGTATCCGGCGGGATGGAGAAAAAATAATTAACCCTGTCAGGGCAGAACTTTGATATGTAAGGCGAAAAACTTGATTAATCAAAGCGAAAGACAAATTTTGCTTAACATAATAAACCGCCTATTGAGTCAAGTCAAAATGTGTTGTAATATTTACGAAAAATGAACAAAAACCTTATTTTTTTTTGATAATAATCCTGTCTTGATTTTTTTTGAAATTCAGGTAAACTATAACCATGGTAAGCAAAGGTGCTGAGACGAAATGTTTCGGCACCTTTTTTTGTTACAGAAATCATTTTAACAATCTGTAGCATTCCATAATAAGATTTTTCAGGAATGTGCGCACATATCTTTTCTTCTATGAAAAATTTTATCTGAAAAAAGTAAAAGAATAAGATAGGAGTGAAAAGTATGGATATGAGTATATGGTACCTCTTAGGTGCAGTTTTAGTATTCTTTATGCAGTGTGGTTTTGCGATGGTGGAGACAGGTTTCACCAGAGCAAAAAATGCCGGTAATATTATTATGAAGAACCTGATGGACTTCTGTATCGGTACCGTTGTTTTCTGTTTGCTCGGTTACGGCATCATGAACAGCGAAAATTATTTCTTTGGTTTAATTGGTAAACCGGAATATCAGTTATTTACAGACTTCGCAAACTTCAACTGGTCCAATTTCTTCTTTCAGTTAGTGTTCTGTGCGACAGCAGCTACCATCGTTTCCGGTGCTATGGCAGAACGTACAAAGTTCTCAACCTACTGTATTTATTCCGCAGTCATCAGCGCGATCGTATATCCGATCGAAGCCGGCTGGGTATGGAATGGACAGGGCTGGTTAGCACAGATGGGATTCGTTGATTTCGCCGGATCCGCAGTAATTCACATGGTTGGTGGTATTACAGCGATTATCGGTGCTGCTCTTCTTGGACCTCGTATTGGTAAATATACAAAAGACAAAGAAGGAAATGTAACGGTACACGCATTTCCTGGTCACTCATTAACCCTCGGTGCTCTCGGATGTTTCATTCTCTGGTTCGCATGGTACGGATTCAACGGCGCTGCCGCATCAGACTCCGTACAGTTGGCACAGATTCTCGGAACAACAACCATCGCACCTGCAGTTGCAACCTTTGCTTGTATGCTCTTTACCTGGATCAAAGGTGGCGCACCTGACGTTTCCATGTGTCTGAATGCTGCCCTTGCCGGTCTGGTAGGTATCACCGCAGGTTGTGCTAACGTAGACGCAACAGGTGCAGCAATCATCGGTCTTGTGGATGGTATCCTCGTAGTAGTAGCAGTAGAATTCGTTGATCAGAAACTGAAAATTGATGACCCGGTTGGTGCATTTGCCGTTCACGGATGTAACGGTTTATGGGGTGCTGTAGCCGTAGGTTTATTCGATTATAATGATGGCCTTTTCTATGGCGGCGGCGCACATCTTCTTGGTGTTCAGTGTCTTGGTGTAGTTACGATCGCTCTTTACACAGCAATTGTTATGACAGTTGTATTCATCGTTTTGAAGAAAACAATCGGCCTTCGTGTTTCCGCCGAAGAAGAAATCCTTGGTCTTGACCTTACAGAACATGCACTTACATCCGCATACGCAGACTTCCTTCCAATTGAAGCAACTATGATGGGTGGAGAGACAACGGAGACCATCGATGTTACAGATTTAAGAGATAAAACACTCGCACCGGTATTACCGGAAGCAAGAACTCCGGAAAACCGTTACACAAAGATTACAATTATCTGCAAGGAAGACAGATTTGCTATTCTTAAAGATGCAATGGCCCAGATTGGTGTTACCGGTATGACAGTAGCCCATGTTATGGGATGTGGTACGCAGAAAGGTAAAACAGGACAGTATCGTGGTGTTAAGATGAGCATGAACCTTCTTCCTCAGTTACAGGTAGATATCGTTGTATCCACCGTAGCTCCGGAACTTGTAGTAGCCGCAGCAAAGAAAGCCCTTTACACAGGCGAGTACGGCGACGGCAAGATCTTCCTGTACGACGTAGAAAATGTAGTTCGAATCCGTACAGACGAAATCGGTATTGCAGCACTGGATAACACAAAAGTGCAGCAGTAATCTATCAGTAATTTCCTTCTAACCAATTAGAGGGGGTCGGGACTGGTGACCAACACAGCCGTCAGCTGCCGATCATGGTCACCAGTCCCGACCCCGCAAAGTATACATAATAATTTCCTCAAAATAAACAAAGAACAAACACGAAAAAGAGATGCCGGAGCGGCATCTCTTTTTCTGTGAACGGGGTCCACCCCAAGTTCCACTGGTAATTTGAGCGGGAATCAAGTATAATCGATGGATATGGGGTCGGGACTGGTGACCAACATAGCCGTCAGTTGCCGATCATGGTCACCAGTCCCGACCCTGGAAATATGAGGTGTTTTTATGAATAATAACATGACTCAGGGAGTGCCATGGAAGGTGATCCTGCGTTTTATGATTCCCGTTTTGCTGGGCAATCTTTTACAATTGACATATAGTATTGCCGATACCCGTATCGTGGGGACGTTTCTTGGAGATGAAGCGCTCGCCGGAGTCGGTTCTACAACCGTACTCCACTCGTTATATATCGGATTTTTTATGGGCATTGCCAGTGGATTTGCCATCATGATCTCCCAGCTGTTCGGAGCGAAAGAAATAGAAAGGCTGAAAACTGCCTTTGCCACTGCATTGTTACTCGGAGGGGTTCTATCCGTACTGATGATTCTGGTAACCCTCGCTCTGCTCAATCCGATTCTTCATTTTTTAAATGTACCGTCAGGATTGTTTGCTATGGCAAAGGGATATATTCAGATTATTCTGGCAGGAATGATCATAACCATGTTTTATGACATTTTCCTGGCTGCAGCCCGGGCCATTGGGGACAGTGTGACGCCCCTCCTGATATTGATTTTATCTGTAGGTTTAAACATAGCCGGAGATATTATCTTACTGGGACTCTTTCATACCAGTGTAAAAGGGGCAGCCGTCGCAACCGTGGGCGCCCAGTGCATCGCCCTTCTGGTCTGTGCCATATATCTTCTGAAAAAATACCCATTTTTCCAGATACGGATGCAGGATTTTCGGAAGATAGAAGGACATATGTCTCGGGAAATGCTTGCCACCGGACTTTCCATGGGGCTGATGAGTTCCCTGATCAACATCGGATCGCTGATTCTTCAGACCGCGATTAATGGCCTGGGAAGCTCTTATATTGTGGCACAGACCGCGGCTAGAAAAGTAACGGAAGTTTTGATGTCCATTTTTATCGCCATGGGACAGACCCTGGCCACCTACTGTGGTCAGAATTATGGAGCAGGCGATTATGGTAGAATCAAAAAAGGAATGAACTTTGGATATCTGCTGACCTGCTCCTGGTGCGTAGTGGTATTTGCCATCGTTTACCTCTTTGCCCCGTCCATGATTCAAATGATAACAGGAAGTGCGGATGTGGTGATGATTCAGGCCGCAACAAAATATCTCAGGATTGATTGCATTTTGTATATACTTGTGGCAGTGATTTTCGTCCAGAGAAATTCCCTTCAGGGAATCGGAGACCGGGTGACTCCGCTCATTTCAAGTGGAATCGAGATGGCTGGCAAAATCATACTGACCTACACG
>JALERO010000254.1 GCA_022764265.1 Eubacterium sp.
TATCAGAAAGAGGAAATCCCTTTATAAAAAAGAAGCAAGGCAATATTATAAAGGAAATCTTTATGTTCCTTATGATAGAGAAAGTATTCTATTAGTCTAAAGTGTTTCATAAATGCTATGTTTTAGGAAAAATTTTTATGAACATTTTATAAATTCTGGCAAAATTACATTGACATTAAAATTTTAAAAATTTATAATAACTTATAATGTTGTTTTTTAACGCATGACGCGCATCTCGCAGCAAGAACGCCGAGGCGTTCTTGAAATATAAAGAATAGTTATAGGAGGAGGCTGTTTATGGAGAAGGAAATGCTTAAATTAAAAGTTCAGATGTTGGGAGGGTTCTCCATGACTTTAGGGGATGAACCCTTGTCATTTTCCAGAAACAGTACTACAAAGGCAATGAAGCTTTTGCAGATTCTCCTTTATCACAGTAAGCAGGGAATTTCCAGAAAAACATTGATTGAATATTTGTATGGAAGAGAAGATATGGCAGATGCCGCCAACAGCCTTCGGGTTACGGTTCATCGAATGAAAAAAATGTTGACCGATATGGGACTGCCGAAACACAATTATGTTCGGATCAGTAAAGGAGTCTATCAATGGGATGCACCTGTGGAAACGGTGCTGGATGTCTTTTGTTTTGAGAATATTCTGGAAGGAATTATGGCAGAGGAAAAGAAGTCCCTTAAAATAAACCTTCTCAAGGAAGCCTGCAATATGTATGCAGGAGAGTTCTTGCCTTCATCTTCGGAAGACGAATGGGTTGTGATTCAGAGTGTACAACTTAAGAAGAAATATTCGTCTGCGCTGAAAGAATTATGTAATTACCTGTGGGAAGAGGAAGCGTACGAACAGATTCTGGATTATTGTGAAACGGCCTGCCGATTATATCCTTTTGACGAATGGCAGTCAGTAAAAATTGATTGTTATATGGCTTTGAATCGTTATGAGGAAGCCATCAATGAATATGAGACAACGGCTAAATTATTTTTTGAGGAATTGGGGGTTACCCCATCAGAGAAAATGATACAGCAGTTTGAATATATGAGCAAGCATATGAGTTACAAACCTGAGTCGCTTCGGGAGATTAAGGGGCGGCTGATGGAAGATGACGATGATTCCGGCGCATTTTATTGTACGCTGCCGAGCTTTCGGGATGGATATCGGCTGGTACGTCGAATCATAGAAAGAAATGGACAATCTGTATTTATGATGCTTTGTTCCATTGTCGATGGCCAGGGACGCCCGATGAAAAATGAACAGAAGCTCAATGCCATGGCGGAAGAACTTTTTGATTCAATTAAACATAGTCTGCGCCGGGGCGATTCCTTTACCAGATTTAGTCCGTCACAGTTTCTGATTCTTCTGGTGGGAACCAATAAAGAGGACTGTGATATAATTTTCGAACGCATCGAGAATTATTTTTCCAGGGAACATAAATCCTGGAAGAAAAATCTGGAATTTTATATTACTTCCGTTGCGGACGTGGAAAATCACAATTCCAGATTATTCTTCAAAAATAATGACATTCAATGGAAAGAGAATGAATAATTAATGGAAGAAAGAAAGGTTTGTATGGATAAAGAACAGCAAATGAATTATTGGAAGGTAGACACTCCGAGTCTGATAAATATCTGTGTCGATAAAAATGGAGATGGAGAGTTTGAGGGAAGAATATATGATTGTTATCATGAAGAACCGGGTCAGTTTGAGAATCTGATACAGCTTTTGTACTGGATGGAGGACCTTTATGAGAATTTGGGCTTCCCACAGGCATCCACCAGAAGTCGGTTTTTTTATTCTCCCCGTGAAGTTGCCCCAGAGGATCTGAAAAGGGTAGATGCTCCGGAAAAATTGTTTGATAAGAGAGGAGAAAAGGGCTCTTTTGCAGTATGGGTACGGACACGTCAGAATGCCACCTGGCAGGGAGAAATCATCTGGATGGAAAAGGACAAAAGATTTGCTTTTGCCAGCGTGTTGGATTTGGTGAAAATCATTGACAATATACTGACGTCAGAGGATTAAAACGTAAATGACCATTTATCGAGGAGGGGTAGTATGAACTATAGTAAAAAAAGAAAAGAAGAGACGTTTATCATAAAAATTAAGGATGGACAGCACAATACCTGGCAAGGAAGTGTGCTTTGGGTTGATGAACAAAATGAAAAAAATTTTCGAAGTGCATTGGAATTACTGAAGTTGATCGATGAAGCATTGATTGATAAAAAGGATGAAGAGGCTGAATATAAATAATTACAAAAAACACAAAAAACTCCTTGCATATTTTTTCTGTAATATGTATAATAGAAATAGAACTTAATAACTGGGCAAAATCGTCGAAAGGCGATGACGCAAAGCCAGGGGTCTAAGGTCTTCGGACTATGATAGCCGGTTGCCACATTTAATGTCGATTTCATATTAGTGATCAGAGTAATTAGATGCGTTATATAATAAAGGCGACCGCTATACATTTGTATAAGCGGTTTTTTCATTTGTTATAGAAGAATTCTGGTGTTTGTCAAACAAAAGCCTTTTTTGAAGAAGTGCAAAAGATTTGCTCTGTAGATAAAATGGGAAGACGGGGAGGATGTGTAAAAATGAAAAAAATTTTAGAAACACTGAAAACAAATAAGACGATAACAAATTGTTGTATTATTCTGACATTTTTTGCTTTAGCTGCGGGATGTACATATGGCATTACATATTGGAATGATGCCAACAAGCCGGAGTTGACAGCCTATGTAGATATCGACCCGGGATCTACAGTTACGATTGATGAAGACGAGGTTCCGCTGGGTAACACGAAGGTGACAACAAAGAAAAATACAAAAACCACCAAAAAGACGGTTAAATTAAAAAAGGCTGCCAAAAAGACACGCACTGTAAAAAAACCGGTGAAAACAAAAACAACAAAAAAAACCACCAAGAAGAGCAGACAGGTTGTTACTGTTCAGACTACAACGGCTACAGCTGTTACAGAAAAATATAAGAAAAATGATAAGAAGAAAGTAGTGACAACCAAGGTGACAACTACTGTTCAGACTACAACCACAGATGCTGGCGGTGCGGTTCAGGTTAGTGCAACTCAGGGAAGCACAGGCCCATATAATGTGGATATCCAGACTGCTGCACCGAAGGCAGACCAGAGAGTGATTAATGCCTATAAGACCCTGGGCTTTTCACTGACAATTAATTCCGGAGTATCCTATAGCGGATATTTCAATGCCAGAAACCAGCAGATTATCTTGAGAAATCAGGACGATACAGTTTATCATGAGTTGGGACACTTCCTTGCTTTCCTTGCTGGAAATGCAGATCGGAGTAGTGCCTTTGTAAGTGCATTCAACGCAGAGAAAGGTAAGTATACCGGAGTGAGCAAAGAATATGTGACACAGAATAGTTCAGAGTATTATGCGGAATCATTTAAAGATTATGTGATGGATGCGAACGGATTGAGAAATTCCCGTCCAGAGACTTACAAGATTATTGAAGAATCTCTGAATAAGCTGACCGACAGTTA
The DNA here is from genome assembly GCA_022764265.1 of Eubacterium sp. GTDB lineage: Bacteria > Bacillota > Clostridia > Lachnospirales > Lachnospiraceae > Anaerobutyricum. The sequence goes on from JALERO010000254.1 coordinate 3,524, forward strand.
TGTTGGCAGAATTAAATCCATTTATGCTTCTATATGGAAATAAAATAGAATATTTTTCCTCACAATATAAATAAGTGAATAAACCCGGAATGGATGCCAATCAAAGAAACATTTGCATCTATTCCGGGTTTTTTCTAGTATGCTCGGAAATTACTTCATTTCCTATCAAACAAAAACATATTCAAGAACGCCTCGGCGTTCTTGCTGCGAGATGCGCGTCATGCATTAGCATGACAAATTTCTAATGCGCATCTCTGCAATCCGCCGGAGGCTTAACATTTCAGTAGTGGGTGACAATCCCCTTCTGAAATGTTAAAATTTTTTCTTAAGCATTTCCGGATTGGTTGCAAAACTTAATGCGACTTCTTGGGTGATCCGGTTTTCCTTATATAATCTCAACAGGCTGTTATCCATGGAAATCATATCTTCCTTTGCAGAACTGTAAATTAAGCCGTCAATCTGGTGAATTTTGTTATCCCTGATCATGTTGCGAATCGCCGGAGTTACCGTCATGATCTCAAAGGCCGGAACCTGTCCGCCTTCCATTGTTGGCACAAGCTGTTGGGAGATAACCGCTTCTAAAACCATTGAGAGCTGAACGGCAATCTGCCGCTGCTGACTTGGTTGAAATACGTCAATAATTCGGTCGATGGTGTTGGCTGCACCGATGGTGTGGAGGCTGGAAAGTACCAGATGACCGGTCTCAGCGGCGGTCATTGCAGTCTGTATCGTCTCATAATCACGCATCTCTCCAAGAAGAATAACGTCAGGACTCTGGCGGAGAGCAGCCCGGAGAGCGACCAGATAGCTGTCAGTATCCGTGGCAATTTCGCGCTGGCTGACAATGGATTTTTTATGTCTGTGTAGAAATTCCAGCGGATCTTCGAGGGTGATGATATGATCTTCCTTGGTGGAATTGATGGCATCGACCAGACATGCCAGGGTCGTGGATTTCCCACTTCCGGCCGGACCGGTGACCAGAACAAGTCCCTTCGTGCGTTCACTCATACAGGTGACAGTCTCCGGAATTCCAAGTTCCGTCGGATTAGGAAGTTCAAAAGCAATCACACGGATCACCGCAGCCAGAGACCCTCTCTGCTTATAAGTGCTTACCCGAAAACGGGAGCAGGAAGGGATGGCAAAGGAAAAGTCGTCGTCTCCTTTTTTTAGAAATGGTTTCATATTCCGGTTTCCTGCCAATTCGTAGATGTCTTTAATAATCTGTTCGGTCATATCAGGAGTCAGGCGGTCGCCTGTGCGATGCATACTTCCGTGTATTTTGTAGGATAGAGGAAGGCCGGCAACAATAAAAATATCTGAGGCCCGGGCCTGCGTTGCTTCTTTTAAAAATTCGGTGGTATTCAAAAATGTATCCATTATTTTCCTTCTTTCTCGTTTCGGCGGTAGACGTGTTGTGACTGATCCGGTGTCCAGTCCGCGGTATTAATAACCTGCCATTGACGGATTTTATAAAGAGCTTCTCCCTCATTAATCGGGTATGGGATGGAGAGGCTGACGGAAAGTACCTGTGAATCATTGACAATAGTATTCCAGAAGACAGAAGCCTTCTTTCCGTTCACGGAAAACTGCACCCCAGGCAGGGAAGCCAGGGAAGCTTCGATGAGATGGAAATAGGTGTCTCTATCCTGAGCTTTAGCGGCGGATGCTGCCAGTATCTCATCGATGGCAGCCAGTGTATCATTGGCAGTATTAGAAGCTGTATAATATTCCAGAGTATGGTCTGCAGTTTTCTGACTCAGTTTCTGCTCTGCCACTGCACTGGACAGAGACAGGACAGAAAAAACGGCAAGGCAAAGGATAAGAAATGTGATTAAAAGGGAAGAAATTCCCACAGGAATAAAGGGTATGTTGTTTTTCTTCATCTCGTTTCAATGCTCCTTTGTCATGGATCGGGAAATATGTTGACGGAAGGGCAGCGTAAAGATAACCTCTCCTTTTGCATCCGGTGATTTTAGAGGACCTGATACCAGAATCCTGCCGGATAAGGTGTCAGGCGCCTGTTCGAAGGTGGTTCGAAGTATGTAAATGGCATTTTCTTTTTCACAGGCAGACCAGTGTTTGTCATAATAGACTGTGATGGTATTTCCGTTGATGTCTGCAGTGGGGAAATATTGTCGGATTTCCGAATACTCTCCATCGGATGCCATCATTGACTCGGCCATGCCGGAGGCAAGATTCTGCGCATAATTCAGATTTTCACTATTCTGGCTGACAAAGTGAGCCCGGACAAAAATCTGTATGCAACAGGCAGCGGCTATGGAAAAAAATAAAACAGAAATAATCATTTCAGTCAGAAACAGACTTGATTTGGAACGTGTGTGAATTTCCATGGCAATCCTCCTGGTTTACATACTTTTCGGGTGAATCATGAGTTGATTGACTTTTCCGGATTTCTCAGTGGCGGAAAGAATATAAAAATTAGTTCCGCTTTTTTCAATGGTAAAAGAACGGAGAGAGACGATGGCAGTTCCCTGTTGCGGGGTGATTTCTGTTCCCTCTTTTACAAGAAGTTCGCGGAGTGCTCCGTCATAAAAATAAATAAAGGTATTATAACTGCCGCCGTCCACAGTCTCGTGGATTACCAGGGCGTTTTCCGGAAATCCGGAAGGATTTACTAACTCAACGGCTCCGGAAACATCTGCCTGACGTACCTTCTCAGAAACATAGGACAAGGCGGTCCGTGAGGTGTAGGTTTCTTCCAACTGAGCGGCACAGGAACTGTAAACCTGGGAACCAATCAGAACAACCCCGATGCCGGTAATGGAGAAAAGGAGAAATAAAACAAGAGAAAACACCAGATCAATGGAATGACCGGGCTGCTTTCTTTGCGTTAGTCTCATGGCATCTCCTCCTTTCCGTTCAGGGGAATGACTGTGATCTGCGGCATTAGATTGGAGCCGAGAATTTCGTAATCAATCACATATTTTTTGTGGTCATAGGTAATTCCGTAATGCTCTTCCAGATAAGAAAGGCTTTCCGGATATTTACCCTCTGCGGCATAACAGTGTACGGCACTGTTTCGAATGGAGGTCTCCAATGCTTTCTGTTGTTCCTTTTCGGACTGGGAAGAGATGGAATTCAGCCCATAGAAAAAAAACAGAAGTAACAAAAGAAATATACAAAGGGGAAACAGTAATCGTCGGAAAACGGGATGTTTATCCGAATGATTCTGAAAACGATTCATACTCTTTCGCCCCCTTTCCTAACCGATTCCGGCCATGATCCCTGTCAGTGGGAGCATAACGGAAAGTAAAATCAATCCGACGATAATCGAAAGAACAGCTACCATGGTTGGCTCGATGAGCCCGATCACCCGCTGTATTTCAGTATCAATTTCCTCTTCATACTGTCTTGCGATACGGTCCATGACCTGATCCATGGAACCGGTACGGTAACCGATGGTAACCATTTTGCGGTAAAGACCGGTAAAAATTCCGGAGGCAGCAAAGGCTTCCGGAAAGTCTTCGCCATGTAACAGTTTATCCCGTGCAATTTGGATTTTGTCCCGCATCTTCGGCTGCTCTGTAAGTCGAAAAAGCATTTCCATACTTTCCTCTGTATCCATTCCGCTCTGAAGAGCGATGGACATGGACCCGGCAAAGCGAGAGCAGGCAATTTTTTCAGATATTTTCCCGGTTAACTTACTGTTCTGAAGAAAAGTGAGGATCTGTCGGCGCCCTTTCGAGGATTTTGTAAAATAAAGAATGCATCCTGCAATGAGAGCAAGAAGGATGAGAAAAACAACGGAGTAAGAATTCATTGCTTTGCCCATATTTAATATCAGCGCAGAAAAACCGGTCATAGACAGGCCGAGCTGCTCAAAAACCTGCTCAAAAACAGGCATGACTTTTAGAATCAGTACGAGAATGACCACCAGCATCATGCCGAGCATGACAAGAGGATAGGTTACCGCTCCCCTGATGGCAGATGAAATACTGTTTTCTCGCTCATAATATTCGCTCAGAGCCGATGATACTTCATCCATCCTGCCGGTTTTTTCCCCTAGTTCCATCATATTTACTGCATAATCCGGAAAAACGCCGGAAATTTTCAACGATTCATAGAGACATCCGGTCTCCTCCAGATGGGTGTAAATTGTTTGAAGAATATCTTGTCCTTCTCCGTTGTCCGAGTCCTCCAGCATAATGCTGATTCCCTCCAGAGAAGAGATGCCGGAATGCAGTGTCAGAGATAATTGTTCAAAAAATACGGACAGTTCACTGCTGTTTAATAATGCCTTCATCCATTGCTTCCTTTCGTGTATTTTAAGATAACGGCAGAAAAACTACTAATAGTTATACTGTAGAGTGTAGTTGCAGCCGTCCCCAATGTATTCCTGTACCGCTTCCTGATCCTCGGCACTGGAGGCAAAGGTGGGATCCATCAGTTTCCATTCTTCTCCGTTAAATTCAATGGCACGGTCGATCCAACCGGTGCCTTCAATATAAACATCAATCCAGGCATGCTTGACTTCGTTGCTGTAACCGATCGCCATCTTGCAGGGAACCCCCTGGGATCGGAGCATACCGGCCATCAATGCAGCATAGTCGAAACAAATGCCTTCTTTTGTTTGCATTGTCTCATCAATATCAGGCAGATATCCAATCTGCACATTCATTGCCTTCTCATCATCATAAGAGACATTTGCAATCACATAATTATATACATCCGA
>JALERO010000257.1 GCA_022764265.1 Eubacterium sp.
ATGTCCGATTACCCGGCCTGAATCCGTCACTCTTCTTTTAGGAAAAGAGGAAACTGCATCCTGCAAAACAGACTTACCATCCAGCCTTTCCGCTCCCATAAAAAAAGGAGACTCTGTCGGCAAAGTCTCCCTTTTCATCAACGAAACCCTTTATCGGGAATATCCAATCCGGGCAAAGGATGATGTTCGAGCCATCAGCTTTACCTGGTGCTATATGAAATTGTTACACAAATTATTGTGCTAAGCCTATCGGCCAATCAAAGTATTATACAGTTCTTCGTAGCGTTTCTTGGAAACACTCCAGGAGAGATCCTTCTTCATTCCTCTCTTCACCATGTTTGCCCAGTGTTCCTTCTGCTCGAAGAAAATGTATTTGCTGTAATTAACCGTATTGATCAGATCTTCTCCGTTATAATTGGTAAAGGAGAATCCGTCACCTGTATCATCGAATTCATTCAACGGCTCTACCGTATCCTTAAGTCCGCCGGTCTCACGGACAATCGGTACGGTACCATAATGCAGCGCAATAATCTGTGTCAGTCCGCAAGGCTCGAAGAGCGATGGCATCAGGAACGCATCCGCTGCTGCATATAATTTATGTGCCAGATCATCGGAATAAAGAATATTGGCAGAAACATTATCCGGATATCGATGGGCATAATAACGGAACATATCTTCATATTTCTGTTCACCGGTACCGATGACAACCAGTTGGGTATTCTCATCCACAATACGATCCATGGCATACTGAATCAGATCCAATCCTTTCTGGTCAGTCAGTCTGGAAATAAGACCGATCAGATATTTATCCGGATCCACTTCCAGTCCCAACTCTTTCTGCAATGCTGCCTTATTGGCAGCCTTTCCATTTTTATAAGATTTCAGAGTGTAGTTGGCATAAATGCTCTTGTCCGTTTTCGGATCATAAAGGGAATAATCAATACCGTTGACAATACCAAACAGACTCTGATGTCTCGCCCGAAGAAGACCGTTCAGTCCTTCTCCGTAATAATCTGTCTGAATCTCCTCAGCATAAGTATTACTTACCGTTGTCACATAATCGGCGTAGACAATACCACCCTTTAACATATTGGCATCACCGTTGTATTCCAGCTTATCCGGTGTAAACAGATAATCCGGAAGTCCCGAAAGACCTTTTATCGTCTGCATATCCCAGATTCCCTGGAACCGCAGATTATGAATCGTCATGATGGACTTGATGCCCCAGAAAAACGGATTTGCCGCAAATTCGGTTTTAAGATATACCGGAATAAAACCGGTCTGCCAGTCATGACAGTGGATAAGATCCGGTTTGAAATCTACCACCGGAAGAATGGATAATGCCGCCTTACAGAAGAAAATAAATTTCTCTACATCCCATCTTGTGTCGGAATACGGTTTTTCTCCTCCAAAGTAGTCCAGATTGTCAATAAAATAATAGGTAATTCCGTTATACTCATATTCCATAATACCAACATGGGCGGAAGGCACATAAGGGCCGGTTCCCATATAATAATGGGTTACATAATGGAACTCATTGCGGAACTTGTCAGGGATTCCCTTGTAATTCGGCATCACAACCCGGACGTCCCATTCATTTTTATCGAACTCTTTCGGCAGTGCTCCGACAACATCTGCCAAGCCTCCTGTCTTCATAAATGGTACACATTCTGAAGCGGCAAACAATATCTTCTTCATAGTAATCCTCCTCAACAAAAACTTGTCCCCTTTTTCGAGATTCGCGAATTTAATTTTCTGCGAAAATGACAAAACATCTACGGGAGTGGAAAGTTTCTTTTGAGATATTGTACATTAAAATACAACAAAATACTATAATTTTTTTCAATATCAACAAAAAAAGGAGGCTGTCGCATCAAAAACAGCCTTACCCTATATCAGAGATTCATGCATCCTATGGAACCGATTCCATTGTGAAGACTAAAATCGCAAATCTTGAAATGAACATTATTTCAGATAGGATTTCAAAAAGGACAAGAGTGCTTCCATCTCTTCTTTGGTTCCTATGGTAATCCTCAGATAATTATCAATTCTCTCTTTATTAAAATATCTTACATAAATATTCTGCGCTCTGGCGGCCTCGAAAATATCTTTTGCCGGAACGGTTTCATGGGTGGCAAAAATGAAGTTAGCCATGGAATCCGGGAAAGAGAACCCAAGTTCCCTCATCTCACCTTTGAACCATTCTCTCGTTTGAATAATTTTGTTTACTGTCTCCTGAAAATACACCTCATCTTTGACAGATTCTGTACCAAGGAGAATCGAAGGCTGGTTCATGGTATATGAGTTGAATGAATATTTGACATCATTCAATGACCGAATCAATTCTGCAGATCCCATCGCATACCCTATTCGCATTCCCGCCATGGAACGGGATTTGGAAAAGGTCTGTACGATCAAGAGATTCTCATAATCATTAAGAAGGCTCTGTGCAGAAACTCCGCCAAAATCAATATATGCTTCATCCACAATGACGATCACATCCTGATTG
>JALERO010000007.1 GCA_022764265.1 Eubacterium sp.
CTGAACCTCCGGATGTAATTGACGATATTCAGTAAAAGAATTTTTGTTACAGGAGAGAGCAAAACCGTGAAAGGCGGCAATTTTCAGTATCCGGTTGTGGCGGATGTTTTCAACGGCCATGGTCAGCTCATAGTAGGAATCTGCAATTTTAATAAAATGCCCATACAGTGCATTGGCCTCGTCGGTAGGGGTGACGCCGGAAGGGTAACGGTGAAACAGAGAAAATCCCAATTCTTCCTCCAGACGATTGATCGATTTGCTGAGACCCTGTTGGGAAATATACAGATTCCTGCTGGCTCTTGTAATGTTGAGGTCTTTATAAAGCTGTATAAAATATTGTATTTGACGTAACTCCATATTCCTTCTCCAGAATTCTGATTATGTCTCCATCATATATGGAATGAAGAGAGGTGTCAAGAATGGTCTAAAGATATTTTTGTGTCACAAAGAGGACATATTTGTCTTGGTAGAAAAATTGGAATATTTCAAAAAATGTAAAATTAATTACTTTAGAACAAGGTTATTTATGAAAAATACACATATGGACAAAATATTTTGCCTGAAGAAGGTAATTTTTTGACCCCATTGTTGAAAATCTATCTTTAGTATGATTTTGATTCGTGGTATACTAGACAAGGTGAAATCTCAGAATGGGTGAATACTGCCCATTGATAATAAATGAAGAGAAAAACCTATTTTCAGGAGGTTAAGAGATGAATACATCAAAATCAGAAGAACTTTATAAAATTGCGTTGGATTTGATGCCAGGCGGTGTGAATTCCCCGGTTCGTGCCTTTGGGTCTGTAGGGAGGAATCCTCTGTTTATCGATCATGCAAAGGGAGCTTATGTTTACGACGTGGACGGCAACAAATATATTGATTATGTTTGTTCCTGGGGACCTGGAATTCTGGGACATGCTCATCCGGAAGTAATTGAAGCAGTGGTGAAGGCGTGCTATGACGGTTTGACCTTTGGTGCTCCTACGGGTAAGGAGAATACGCTGGCAGCGTTGATTCGGGATTGCATTCCGTCCATGGAGATGGTGCGAATGGTCAATTCCGGTACCGAGGCGACCATGAGTGCGATTCGTGCAGCCAGAGGATATACCGGCAGAGATAAGATCATCAAGTTTAAGGGATGCTATCACGGCCATTCCGATGGACTTCTGGTTCAGGCAGGATCCGCAGCGCTGACCCAGTCTGTGCCGGATAGCAGCGGTGTGCCTGCTTCTTTTGCACAGCAGACGCTGGTGGCCTTATATAATGATAGAGACTCCGTAAGAGAGTTATTTGAGAACAATAAAGATCAGATTGCCGCATTGATCGTGGAGCCGGTGGCAGCTAATATGGGTGTGGTGCTCCCGGATGAAGGCTTTTTGCAGTTCCTGAGAGACATTACCGCAGAAAATGGAACCGTGTTGATTTTTGATGAGGTGATTACCGGTTTCCGTCTGGGAATTGGTGGTGCTCAGCAGTGGTACGGGATTGAGCCGGATATGACCACATTGGGTAAGATTGTCGGCGGAGGTATGCCGATGGCTGTTTACGGCGGTAAGAAAGAGATTATGAAAAATGTAGCGCCGACCGGTAAGGTTTATCAGGCGGGAACCCTTTCCGGTAACCCGATCGCAACCACAGCAGGTATTAAGACAGTGGAATTACTGAGGGATCATCCGGAGATTTATGACCGTATTGAAGCCAACACCAAAAAGCTTGCGTCAGCATATCAGGCGAGAGCAGAGAAGTTTGGTCTGAAGATGCATATTAATCAGGTGGGTTCTCTTATGTGTGCCTTCTTCACAGAGGAGAATGTCAGAGATTATGCCGGTGCGGTTTCTTCAGACACCGATGCATATGCAAAATACTTCAATTACATGCTCAACAACGGCATTTACGTGGCACCATCTCAGTTTGAGGCAATGTTCATTTCCGGTGCACATTCCGATGAAGACATTGATAAGACCATTGAAGTGTTGATGGGAGCAGAAGCATAAGAATAAAACAAATACGAGGAGAAGATTATGGTACATTTTATTGGAGCCGGACCAGGAGATCCGGAATTATTGACAATCAAAGGGAAAAAATTAATTGATCAGGCAGATGTCATTATCTATGCGGGCTCTCTGGTGAACAAGGAAGTTCTGGCAGGAGCAAAAGAGGGGGCACAGATCTACAACAGTGCAACCATGACCCTTGAGGAAGTAATCGATGTCATGAAGGATGCCGATGCAAAGGGGCTGGATGTGGCGAGAGTACATACCGGGGATCCGGCGATTTTCGGTGCTCACAGAGAACAGATGGATGAGCTGGATCGTCTGGGTATTGCCCACGAAGTGATTCCGGGTGTCAGCTCTTTCCTGGCGACAGCAGCTGCGTTGCAGAAAGAATACACTCTTCCGGGAGTGTCTCAGACTGTGATTCTTACCAGAATGGAAGGAAGAACTCCGATGCCGCCGAAAGAGAAATTAAGAGATCTGGCGAAGCATAATTCAACCATGATTATTTTCTTGAGTGTCGGCATGATCGATCAGCTGGCAGAGACTCTGAAGGAAGAATACAGAGAGGATACACCGGTGGCTGTTGTTTATAAAGCATCCTGGGAAGACCAGAAGATTGTCATCGGTAACCTTACAAATATTGCAGAAAAGGTGAAGGAAGCAGGAATCACAAAAACCGCTCTTACGGTTGTGGGAGATTTCCTTGGAGATGAATACGAATTATCCAAATTATATGATAAGACCTTCACACATGAGTTCAGGAAAGCAAAGGAATAAAAATGGGCATTCAGATAATCAGTATCAGCCATAAGATTGCGCCTCTTCATATTAGAGAGATGTTTGCTTTTTCCAAAGAGCAGCAGGAAGACATGATGAGGAAGATGACAGAGCATCTGGAAGTGTCGGAATGTGTCGTGCTCTCCACCTGTAACCGGACAGAGATGTATGTGTATTCCGAATCCGAAAGCAAGGGCTATGTGTTTAATCTGATGGAGGAGGTTCTGCTGGAAGCTGCAGGAGCAACCGATGAAGAAGAAGTAGGTAATTACTTGCTGTTTTTCCATGGGAAAAAGGCAATTCATCATCTCTTTGATGTGGCGGCAGGACTGGATTCCATGGTAATCGGAGAAGATCAGATTTTAGGTCAGGTTAAAACTGCACATCAGCAGGCAAGAAATATCGGAACTACCGGCGTGTATCTTAACACGTTTTTCCGGATGGCAGTGACTGGTGCTAAAAAGGTAAAAACAGATACAGATTTGTCAAGAACTTCTGTTTCCACTGCGACTCTGGCCATCAAGGTTGCGGAGGAAACCCTTGGAAGTCTTAAGAATAAAAGGGTGATGATCATCGGAGCTACCGGCAAGATCGGCGGTATTGTTCTGATGAATCTTCTGTCCCTTGGTGAAGCAGAGATTTATGTGACCACCAGAAGCAATAAGGTGATCAGTACCAAACACGGGCAGAATGACTATATTATGATAGAGTATGAGGATCGCTACGATTATCTTGACAAGATGGATGTGGTGATCAGTGCAACCTCCAGTCCCCATTATACATTAACCTGCGGCAAAATGAAAAAAAGTCTGATTACAGACAAGCCAAGGGTGTTTGTGGATCTGGCAGTGCCGATGGATATTGAATCCAAGGTGATTGCGTTGGGTGATATCTCTTATTTTAATATTGATGATTTTACCCGCATCGCAAAGGAGAATAATCAGAAGAAGCTGGAGGAGGCGAAGGCGGCTTCCGGCATTCTGGATGAATATGAGCTGCAGTTCGAGCAGTGGATGGTATTTCAGAAATCCCTGCCGATCATGGCGAAGGTAAGAGATAATTTTATGAAAGTAACCGAGCACAAAGGCGTAGAGAAGGCGTTTGATCATTTCTTCTACTGGGTTCGGGAAAATAATGAACCGGAAGACCTGGAAGTGTTTTTCCAGTGTCTGAATCATTAAAGTTAAAGTACAACAGGAGGCAGAAATGGGAAAGTTATACGCAGTAGGATTTGGACCTGGCGGTTATGAACATATGACGACAAAGGCAGTTGAGGTTATCAAAAATGCAGATATTGTAACGGGATATACCACATATGTGGAGATGTTGAAAGAGTTTTTCCCGGACAAGGAATATCTGGCAACACCGATGACAAAAGAAATGGATCGCTGCCGTATGGCAATTGATCTGGCCAGCGAAGGGAAGACCGTTGCCATGGTCAGCTCCGGAGACAGCGGAATCTACGGAATGGCCGGCATTTTGCTGGAGATTGCCAACGAGAAAAATGCAGATGTAGAGATCGAGACAGTGCCGGGTGTGACGGCAGCCAGCGCGGCAGCTTCTGTTCTGGGAGCACCGCTCATGCATGATTTCGCTATCATCAGTCTCAGCGACCTGATGACACCGTTCAATCTGATCATGAGAAGAATCGAGTGTGCCGGAGAGGGTGACTTAATTGTCTGTCTTTATAATCCAAAGAGTAAGAAACGTGTCGATTATGTGGAGAAGGCTGCGGATATCCTGATGAACTATCGGGAAGCGGATACTCCTGTGGGAGTTGTGCGCAACGCGGGACGTGCAGATGAGTCTTCTTATATTACAACTTTAGGTGAATTGAAGAATGCTCCGATTGATATGTTCAGTATCGTGATTATCGGCAATTCCAATACCTATGTAAAAAATGGAAAGATGATCACCCCTCGTGGTTATGAAGACAAATACGGCTTTGCAAATCTGGACTAATCGGAGGATATCATGAGAAAGACCATTCGAATCGGGACGAGAAAAAGTCTGCTGGCTTTGATCCAGACCGATATTGTAAAAAATAAATTATTGGAGGCTTATCCGGATCTTGAGGTGGAGATTGCAAAAATTGACACGAAGGGCGATCAGATTTTGGATAAATCCCTGACTTCTTTCGGCGGCAAGGGTGTGTTTACCGCAGAGCTGGAAGCGGAATTGTTATCCGGGCGCATCGATATTGCGGTACACAGTGCAAAGGATATGCCGATGCAGTTCCCGGAAGGTCTGGGAATCGGGGCGGTTCTGGACCGGGCTGATGTGCGGGACACCTTTGTTACCACAGACGGACGCAAACTGGAAGATCTGGAGCCGGGAAGTATTGTGGGAACCAGCTCTTTGCGGAGGGAATTACTGATTAAGGAAATCAACCCTTATGTTCAGATCAAAATGTTAAGAGGGAATGTTCAGACGAGACTTCGCAAGTTAAAAGAAGGCCAGTATGATGGAATTATTCTGGCAGCAGCGGGAATTGAGCGTCTGGGATATCAGGAAGAGGAAGGTGTTTTCTATCAGTATCTGGACCCGGATGTATTTCTGCCGGCAGCCGGACAGGGGATCCTGGCGGTGGAAAGCCGGACAGACGATCAGGAGATGGCCAAGATGCTTCAGGCCATTCACAGTCGTGAGGCAGAATGTCTTCTGGCAGCAGAGAGGGCATTTCTCATTACGATCGGAGGCAGCTGTAATGCTCCGGCGGCAGCCCTCTGTAAAAGGAATGGAGATCAGCTGACCATGAGAGCCATATATGTGAAAGATGGCATCCATGCAAAAAAGGCTTGTATGAGCGTAGATATCAGTGAAGAGAATCCGGTGGAGAGCGCAAAGAATCTCGGTGTTTCCATTGCAAAAGAAGTGAATAAAGGCATGGTTTATCTGGTAGGTGCCGGTCCCGGCGATGAAGATTTATTTACCAGAAAAGGATTGAAATTAATTCGGGAAGCGGATGTTGTGGTGTATGATAACCTGGCTTCCAGCTCCCTGTTAAATGAAGTGAAGGATGATGCGGAGTTGATTTATGCAGGAAAGCGATCCTCTCATCATCATTTAAAACAGTATGAAACCAACCAGCTTCTTGTAGAGCTGGCTTTGGAAGGCAAAAATGTCGTTCGCTTAAAGGGCGGAGACCCATACATTTTCGGAAGAGGCGGAGAAGAAGGACAGGAGCTTCGGGAAGCCGGTGTTGATTTTGAGGTGGTTCCGGGAATATCCTCCTCTTATTCTGTTCCGGCTTATTGCGGAATTCCGGTGACCCACCGGGATTATGCGTCCTCCTTCCATGTGATTACCGGTCATGAAGGTGCCCATAAAAAAGGTGCAACTGTGCTGGATTACAATACTCTGGCGAAAGAAGAGGGAACCCTGATTTTCCTGATGGGCCTGAAGAATCTTCCGAATATTGTCAGAGAACTGATGGAAGGTGGAAAGGACCCGAAAACACCGGTCGGAGTGCTTCAGGAAGGTACCACGGCAAGACAAAAGGTTGCCACCGGTACCCTTGAGAGCATTGTGGAAGAAGTAAAGAAAAAAGGAATTCAGACGCCTGCCATCACTGTGGTCGGCGATGTGGTCGGATTATCCGAAGTGCTGGATTGGTACGGCAAGAAACCGTTGTCCGGTAAGAGCGTTCTGGTAACCGGAAGCAAGTCCATGGTGGAAAGATTGTCTCCGATCCTGAAAGAGGAAGGTGCAGAAGCGATTTCCTTCAGCTTGATCCGAACAGAAGCCATGAAGACACCGGAACTGGACAAGGCGATGGAAGAGATTGACAGCTATACATGGATCATCTTTACCAGTGCCAACGGTGTAAACTGCTTTTTCGATGAGTTGAAATCCCTCCGAAAAGATATCCGGGATTTCCATGGAGTTCATTTTGCGGTAATTGGAGATGGAACCAGAAAAGCACTGGAAGATCATGGTATTTACAGTGACTTTATTCCGACCGCCTACTCCTCACAGGATATGGCAAAAACCATGGTGCCGCTGATGAAAGAAAATGACCGCGTGCTGATGCTGAGAGCAGAAGAAGCCAATCAGGTACTGCCGGATGCCTTTGCGAAAGCCGGCATCGCACACACCTGTATTCCGCTTTATCACACGGTCGTAGATGACAGAAAAGCAGATGAATTATCCAGATTGATTAAGATGGTTGATTACATTACCTTTGCCAGCTCCAGCGCGGTAAAAGCCTTTGTTTCCATGGTGGATGATCTGGACGAGGTAAAAGGAAAATATATCAGTATCGGCCCAGTGACCACCAAAACTGCGAAAGGCCTGGGTCTTACGGTGGAAAAAACTGCGATTTCCTACACTGCAAGGGGAATCGTGGAGATTATTATGCAGGACGTTATTGAGGGAGATGAGGCAGAATGAAAACACAGCTGAAACGTTTTTTGCTTACCCTGGGATTTATGACCAGGATTCCGGTGAATGTGGATCTGGGCGAAGTGAATGACGAGGACATGCATAAAGGTTTTCTGTATTATCCGGTGGTTGGTCTGGTGATCGGCCTGGTGGATATGATTGTCTACTTGCTTGTCACCATGGTATTGCCGGAAACCTTCGGTATTATGTTTGCCATGCTGGCGAATTTCTGTGTGACGGGAGCCTTTCATCTCGATGGACTTTCCGATACGGCAGACGGCATTTATTCAGCCAGAACCAGAGAACGTATGCTGGAGATCATGAAGGACAGTCGGATCGGAACCAATGGTGCCATAGCCATGTGCTTTGATATTATGTTGAAGTTTGCCGGCCTGTATTACTGTGATGTGAAATGGCTTCTGATCCTCATGATGCCTGTGGCAGGTAAAATGGTTCAGGGAGCCCTGGTTTACAAAGCAATTTATCCGAGAAAGAACGGAATCGGAATCTATGTGGGAACTGTCAGCTTCGGAACCGTTGTAGGAACCGTCATTCTGGGATTGATTACCATGGTATTGGCATTCTCCTGGTGGGGAGCGATCATGTTTGCGGTGCTTTTTGCATTTGCTTATCTTTTTCGTATCTATATTACAGGCAAAATCGGAGGAATTACCGGTGACGTGATGGGTGCCGGCAGTGAGTTGTCGGAAGTGCTGCTTCTGATATTAGTATTGATTATTACAAGATTTGCCGGATTCCCTGGGAGCCTGATCAGCTATTTTCCTTTATAAATAAAGGAAAGCATTTCAGGTTTCATGATTCACGAGTTTAAGAGAAGACAGAATTGTTGGAGACAGAGTTTGGAAAGGGTGAAAAAAATGACACTTCAGGAAGCAATTATGAAAATACAGCCATTGGATCAGGAAGCGATGGATTATACCCATGCCCGCTGGAATACATTGGGGAAACCGCTTTACAGTCTTGGAAGGCTGGAGGAGATGGTAACGCAGTTTGCAGGAATATACAGAGATAAAAATCCTCATCTGGGTAAAAAAGCAGTGATCGTGATGGCTGCGGATAACGGTGTTGTGGCTGAGGGTGTCACCCAGACCGGACAGGATGTGACCAAAACCGTTACGGAGAACATGACCAAACATAATGCCACAATTTGTATTATGTCCGGTATGAGCGGGGCAGATGTGTTCCCGGTGGATGTGGGAATTGTGACGGACTGTGATAATCCGGGCGTGTTGAACCGCAAGGTAAAATACGGAACCGATAATATGGCGAAAGGCCCGGCCATGACCAGAGAGGAAGCGATTCAGGCCATTGAAGTCGGTATTTCTGTTGTGGAGGATTTAAAAGCAAAGGGATATACTCTTCTCGCTACCGGTGAGATGGGAATCGGAAACACTACCACCAGCAGTGCAATCTGTTCGGTGCTCCTGAATCAGTCCGTGGAAAAGGTGACCGGAAAGGGTGCCGGTCTGACCAGCAAGGATCTGGAACATAAAATAGAAATTATCAAGCAAAGCATTGCAATCAATAAGGTGAATCCGGAGGATCCGCTGGACGTTCTGTCCAAGATAGGAGGATTGGATATCGCAGGCATGATTGGCTGTTATATCGGAGCAGCCGCATGCAATATTCCGATTTTTATTGATGGATTTATTTCTTCCGTTGCAGCACTCCTGGCCGTGAAGATTGCGCCGGAATGCGATCCGTATCTGTTCCCGTCCCATTGTTCCAATGAGCCGGCAGGACATATGATTCTGGAAGCACTACATAAACAGCCATATATTCTGGCCAATATGTGTCTCGGTGAAGGAACCGGTGCGGTGATGGGATTCACTATTGCAGACTATGCATTTAAGGCTTATTGGGAACTGCCGAGCTTTGAACAGACGAATTTTGGAACCTATGAGGATTTGGATTGATAGAGAGTAAGGGGGACAAAAAGAGAATATGTTAGATAAAATTAAAATTGTAAAACCGGAAGATATAGAGAAACACAGCATGGAGATCATCACCAGCGAGTTGGGGGGCAGAACCTGGCCGGATCCGGAATTTGCCATCGTAAAACGCTGTATCCATACATCGGCAGATTTTGATTATGCCGATAATCTCTGCTTTTCCCCAGACGCGGCAAAACTGGGAATGGAAGCCATCAAACGTGGTGCCCATATCGTGACTGACACCAGAATGGCCTGGTCCGGAATCAATAAGAAGAAACTGGCGTCCTTTGGCGGTGAAGTTCACTGCTTTATGGGTGATGAGGATGTGGCGGCAGAAGCAAAAGAGAGAGGCTGCACCAGAGCGGCAATCTGTATGGAGAGAGGAGCTGCCCTTCCGGGAGAAGTTATTTTCGCCATCGGAAATGCACCGACTGCATTGATTCGTCTTTATGAGATGATTCAGGAAGGAACACTGAAACCAGCGTTAATCATCGGTGCCCCGGTTGGTTTTGTAAATGTAGTGGAGTCCAAGGAACTGATTATGGAAACAAATGTACCGTATATTGTTCCGAAGGGACGTAAAGGCGGAAGCAACATTGCGGCAACCATCTGCAATGCCATGTTATATCAGTTATAAACGATGAAAAAATTGAGAGAAGGGGTTTCCACCGGATCCTGTATGACAGGAGGAGCGGCAGCATCGGCCATCTGGCAGCTGACCGGTCAGTGTCCGGATGTGATCAAGGTGGAGACGCCCATTGGAAAAACGTTATATTTGGATGTGATTCCAAAATCTTTTGGAACCTGTTCGGTGGTGAAGGATGCCGGAGATGACCCGGATGTCACCAACGGCAGTGAGATTGTGACATCCGTACAGATTCTTGAAGAAAAAGGCGAGATTACCTTTGCCGGAGGAGAAGGAATTGGCATTATCACTCAGGAAGGTCTGAAGTTACCGGTGGGAGAACCGGCAATTAATCCGGTACCGAGGCAGATGACCGAGAAGGCATTGCGGGAGATCATCGGAGAGAGAGGTGCCGTTGTAACGGTTTCCGTTCCAGGGGGAGATGTTCTTGCCAGAAGGACATTTAATCCGAGACTGGGAATTGTAGACGGACTGTCCATTCTGGGAACAACGGGAATTGTCAGGCCGATGAGTGAAGAGGCCATGAAGGACTCTCTACTGGTGGAACTGGATATGTACGCCAGACAGGGACATCATTCCATCCTTTTTGTGTTGGGAACCACAGGAGAAAATGCGCTGAGAGCCCAATATGGAGAATTTACCTGTGTCCTTCAAGTCAGCAACTATATCGGATTTATGATCGAGGAAGCTGTTGAGAGGGGATTTACTGACATCCTGATCGGCGGCTTTGTGGGTAAGCTGGTCAAAGTGGCATCGGGAACCATGAACACCCACAGTCATGTGGCCGATGGTAGGATTGAGACCATCTGTACCCATGCGGCTCTTCATGGTGCTTCCCGGGAAGTGATTCAGAAAATATATAATTGTTTGACCACAAAAGCGGCCATGAAGGTAGTAGAAGAAGAGAATCTTCTTGATATATGGCAGGATATGGCGGAGAAAGCGGCTTATTATTGCTGTAAAACTGCCCATGAGATGGCTGATGTGGGAATGATTTTTTTAGATGGAGACAATGAGATTTTAGCAAAAAGCAGCAATGCAAAGCGGGTGCTGGAAAAGGTTCGCCGGAAGGAGGATTAAAATGAGTACATTAACAATTGTGGGAATTGGCCCCGGAAGTGCGGATTATTTCATGCCGGCAGCCCGTAAAAAGATGCAGAATGCCCATACGGTAATTGCGGCCAGAAGAATTCTTCCGATGCTTCAGGAAGTATGTGGGGAGAGCAGCGCACAATTTACACCTATGGGTAAGATTAAAGATACCTTTGTGCTGATTGATGAGCTGCTTAATCAGGACAAGGATGTGGCACTGGTGGTCAGCGGGGACCCGCTGATGTACAGCTTATATAAAACCATCTGTAACGATGAGATCAGTGAAACATGGAATATGGAGATTATTCCGGGAATCGGTTCCCTGCAGATGTTGGGAGCAGCCTTCGGCGAAACCATGGAGGATGCACAAATTGTCAGTGTTCATGGACGAAAAAAGACGCCGGGTTCGGTGGCTCTCTGTGTGACGGAGAATCCAAAGGTATTCTTCCTGTGCAGTAAGGAACAGGGACCGGGATGGCTGAGCCAGATTATGCTTGATTATCATCTGGATGATGTGACGGTGTATGCCGGCGCGAATCTTTCTTATGAAGATCAAATGCTGGTATCCGGAACGCCTGCCGAGATGGTTCAAGGAGAATATCCGTCATTATGTGTGGCTATGATTAAAAATTCAAATCCGAAGCAGGTGGTTCGCCCATGTTTTTTGTCGGATGTTGATTTTGAGAGGGGTAAGACCCCGATGACGAAAGAAGAGATTCGGGTTCTGATTCTTCACAAAATGAAGCTTCATCCCGACGATGTTGTGTGGGATATCGGAGCCGGAACCGGATCCATTTCCATCGAATGTGCGAGACAGGTTCCTTTTGGAGAAGTACACAGCGTGGAGAGAGATGAAGCGGCTATCGGTCTGATTGAGAAAAATAAAGAAAAATTCGGAACCGATCATCTTGTGGTTTATCATGGAGATGCGGCAGAACAGGTGAAAAACCTGCCGATGCCGGATAAAGTGTTTATCGGCGGCAGCGGCGGAAAGCTTGAGCAGATTATGGAAACCATAGCGGCCTTCCATAATCATATCCGGGTGACTGTATCCGCCGTTACCTTAGAAACCATCGCGGAGGCCAATGAAATTCTTGGAAAATATGATCCTGACTACGATGTGATTCAGGCAACGGTAGGCAGGGGAAGAAAGATTGGAAGCTATCATATCATGGATACTAACAATCCGGTTATGATATTTACGGCAACCGTATAGTTAGAAGGATTCTTGCATACAAAAGATTTGGAGGAAACGAATGAGCAAAAAAGCATTATTGGTTGTAAGTTTTGGAACCAGTTTTGATGAAGCCCTTCCGGCCATTGTGAATATTGAGGAACATTGTAAAAAAGCATTCCCGGATTACGATTTTTATCGGGCATTTACTTCAGGAATGATCATCCGGAAACTGAAAAGAACGAAAAATGTGAGTATCTATAACCCTGAGGAAGCCATGGAACAATTGGCTCAGGAAGGATATGAGGAAGTAATCTGTCAGCCGACGCACATCATCAATGGAATGGAGTATGAGAAAATGATTCGTATGCTCCAGCCATATAAAGATAAAATTCCGTCGATTCGAATCGGAAAACCGCTTCTGACAGAAGAAGAGGATTATAAGGAAGCTTGTCAGATCGTGATGGAGGAAATGAAAAATCCACTGGAAGAGAAAGAGGCTTTCGTGCTTATGGGCCATGGAACGGAGCATTTTGCCAACAGTGCTTATTGCCAGTTTGAAAATATGCTGCGGGATATGGGATATGAGAATACTTATGTTGGGACGGTGGAAGGCTTTCCGAGTCTCGATTACGTGATTCGTCGTTTGAAAATGAGAAATATTCGAAAAGTATTTCTGATGCCACTCATGGTGGTGGCAGGTGATCATGCCAGAAATGATCTGGCCGGTGCGGAGGAGGATTCCTGGGATTCTATTCTGCAGGCGGAAGGTTTTGAGACAGAAGTAATTCTGAAAGGTCTTGGAGAAATTGATGCGATTGCAGAAATGTTTGTAAACCATCTGAAATCTGCACAGGAGATATAGAAAGGAAGAGTATGAAAGGAAAATTATATGGAATCGGTGTCGGACCCGGAGATCCGGAACTGTTGACACTGAAAGCAAAAAGATTGATTGAGGAATGTGATATCGTTGCTGTTCCGGTAAAAAAAGCCGGAGAGAACAGTGTGGCACTGAATATTGCAAAAGGGGCCGTTTCGATTCCGGAGGAGAAGGTAAAAGAGATTCTTTTTACCATGAATAAAGACAAGGAAAAGAGAGAAGCCTGCAGACAGGCGGCCGCAGAAGAAATCATGGGGTATCTGGATGAAGGCAAAAATATTGCCATGCTTGCTCTGGGTGATATCGGTATTTACAGTACCTATGCTTATGTTCATAAACGGCTCATCAAGGCGGGATATGAAGTGCAGATGATTTCCGGTATTCCATCCTTCTGTGCGGGAGCCAGCAAAGCGAATATCTCTATCGTGGAAGGAAATGAAGGATTTGGTGTGATCCCATCTCTGAAAGGGATCGATCAGGTGGAAAAGACTCTGGATGTGTTTGACAATCTTGTGATCATGAAGGTTGGAAATCATGTAAAAGAGGTCTATGATCTTCTCGCTGCGAGAGGAAAAGAGGACAATGCGATCATTATCAGCAATGTGGGAATGGAAGGCGAATATGTGGGTCCACTGGATCCGGACCGGGAGTACGGTTATTTCACCACGATGATTATCAAATCAGAATTGTAAGCAGCCGCTTATGAAAATTTATAAAAGATTGTGAAATAAGAGAAGAAAACAGGCGAAGGTGCATGCCCCGGAAAGTTATCCGGAGTGCACCTGTTTTGCCAATGAGATGTGATTATATGAGATATGATGTAATTGTAATTGCAGGCACTACAGAATCAAGAGAAGTGATTGTGCAGCAATTAAAACAAGGGAAAAAAATATTGGCCTGTGTGGCAACCGAGCTGGGAGCTCAGATGTTGCAGGAATATGATATTGACGTTCATACGGGACGACTCGATGAGAAAGGGTTTGAAACACTTTTTGAGGAGAATCCGTGCCGGAAGATTATTGATGCCTCCCATCCCTTTGCCAAAATCGTTACGGAAACTGTCCGTGCCGTTGCTGCAAAAAATAGAATTCCCTATGAACGGTACGAACGCAAGGGACTAAACTATGACTACGATCGGATTCATGTGGTGGCGGATGCCAACGAGGCAGTGAATCTGTTAAATACATTAGAAGGCAATGTGTTTCTTACTACGGGCGTCAATACGGCCGAGCTATATGCAAAAGGTGTGACGGATGCCCAGGAGCGCCTCTATATCCGGGTCCTTGACAATGCGACATCCTATGAAGGCTGTGAGAGGGCAGGTTATCCGGAAGATCATGTTTTCGGAGAGATGCCACCATTCACCGTGGAAGATAATCTTCGCCTGATTAAAAAAACCAATGCAAAGATATTGGTAACAAAAGACAGTGGAAAAACCGGCGGTGTTGATGTGAAGGTGGAAGCGTGTAAGAAATCCGGTATTGAAATGGTTCTGATCAGGCGCCCACAATGACAGCAGAAAAGAGGCTAATCATGAGTAAAGAAGGAAATATGCCAAGAATATTATTGGCAGGTGCCAACAGCGGGTGCGGAAAGACAAGTATTACCTGCGGGATTTTAAAGGCACTTACAGACAGAGGTATTCAGATTCAATCTTATAAATGCGGACCGGATTACATAGATCCAATGCTTCACAGCCATATTACAGGCAGGTCTTGCCGGAATCTGGATCCCTTCTTTTCGACAGAAGAAGATCTGCGTTATCTGATGGCAAAGGACAGTGAACCGGCAGATTTTTCTGTTGTGGAAGGTGTCATGGGATATTATGACGGTATCGGTGTCACCTGCGAGAAAAGCACCTGTAGTGTTTCAGTGGCGACAGAAACTCCGACAGTATTGATTATCAATGTGAAGGGAATGTCCCACACGATGATACCGCTCATAAAAGGGCTGCTGGAATACCGGGTGAATCCGGTGAAGGGGGTCATTCTGAATCGTTGTTCCAAAGGACTGTATCAGCTGATGAAACCGGAAATCGAAAAAGAGCTGGGTATAAAAGTCGTGGGCTATTTTCCGAATAATGAAGATATTCATATCGGAAGCCGCCACCTTGGATTGATGACTGCAGCGGAAATCAGCAATTTAGATGAGGTGATTGCCCTTCTCGGGGAAATTGCCGGTGAATGCATTGATCTGAAGTTATTGATGGATATCGGAAAAGAAGCCGACCCACTTCCTAAAGTGGAGATACCAAAGGTTCCGGAGAAGAAAAAAGCAAGGATTGCCGTTGCCTGGGATAAGGCATTTTGCTTTTATTATGCGGAGAATCTGGATATTTTGCAGCAGATGGGAGCAGAGCTGGTTTATTTCAGTCCGGTGAATGATAAGGAATTGCCGGAAAACATTGGCGGAATATATTTTGGAGGGGGTTATCCGGAGACCTATCGGAAAGAGCTGTCAGAGAATCTGTCCATGAAAGAATCCATCAGGAAAGCAGTAGCGGAAGGCAAACCCGTACTTGCCGAATGTGGCGGCTTTATGTATACCTGCGAGAATCTGATTGAGACAGATGGAAGCTCTCTGCCGATGCTCGGCCTGATTCCGACTGATGTTCGGATGACAAAGCGCTTGTCCATGGAATTCGGCTATGTTTCCATGGAGACATCGAAAGATACTGCATTTTTTGAAAAAGGAATGAAAATTCCGGTCCATGAATTCCATTATTCAAAGGCAGACCAGCGGGGAGATGCCTGCCGGATGCAGAAACACTCCGGAAAAACGTGGCAGGGTGTATACGTGGAAGGAAATGTGATGGCAGGATATCCACATCTCTATTTTCATAACTGTCAGGAAGTGGCAGCCCGCTTTGTGGAGATGGCGGGGAAATAAATCCGAAAGAGGAAGGAATAGAAAATGAAACTGATTTGTGCGATGATCTTGGGATTTGTCATCGATTTAATCATAGGTGATCCCCATGGTATCATTCATCCGGTACAGATCATCGGATGGTTTATCGATAAAATAAA
>JALERO010000032.1 GCA_022764265.1 Eubacterium sp.
GAATACACCAGTCATAATAAATGCTGGCAGAGCTCCGATTGCAGCAGCGAAAACACCGCCACCAAAAGCAGCGAGTAAAGCGAAAATACTCATAACAATCTCCTCCTTATACATGTATGAATATGTTTTTGTTTATCAAGCATGTTTCCCCTTTGCTTGATGTTAGTGATATTGTAACATTTGAAAGAAATTTGTAAAAACAACAAGATTTACAGGATGATACAACTTATAATTGTGGATGGTAAAAAAATGTGGTTTATTAGCAATAAGTAAATAAAAATGATAAATTATAGAAGGAAATTTATACATTTTTGATGATAAATTTTGTGTCGTTTGTGTTATATTTAAGTAGAAGAGTATAAATTCAGACAAAAAGCCGGATTTGGAGTGATTGTATGAATTTTGAAAGAAAATGTGGGAGACAACAAAATGGAAAAAAATTATAAAATGACAATTTGTTATGACGGAAGCCGCTATTACGGCTGGGAGCATCAGCCGGACCGGGATACCATTCAGGGCAAATTAGAAGCAGTACTCACCAGAATGTGCGGTACATTTATTGATGTGATCGGTGCCGGACGGACGGATGCCGGTGTCCATGCCAAAGCGATGGTGGCCAACGCGGTGATGGATACCCGGTTGGAGCCCGATGAGATTCGGGATTACATGAACCGCTATCTTCCCGATGACATTGCGGTGAAGGAAGTGAGAGAGGCTTCGGAGCGTTTTCACGCCAGATATAAAGCCGTTGGGAAATTATATTGTTATACCTGTTATGATGGCCCGGTGAAGCCGGTCTTTCAGCGGAAATATGTGACGGTCCTCGATTATCAGCCGGATGTGGAGAAGATGCGTCAGGCAGCAACATATCTGGAGGGGAAACATGATTTCAAAAGTTTCTGTGGCAATCCCCGGATGAAAAAGTCCACAGTAAGAATCGTGGATAAAATTGAGATTGTCCGTAAAGGCGGATTTATTTACTTTAATTTTCATGGAACCGGATTTCTTCAGAACATGGTGCGAATTCTCACAGGAACCCTTCTTGAAGTTGGGAAGGGAAAGATTAAGCCGGAGCAGATTCCGGAGATTCTGGAAGCCTGCGACAGACAGAAAGCTGGTCCTACAGCACCGCCGGGAGGACTCTGCCTTATGAAAGTCGATTATTAACGAAAGTCGGGGTCAGAACTTGTGAACTTCAAAGCAATCCGGAGTCAGAGATGTTCACAAGTTCTGACCCCTGAAGGGTGAATAAAAATAATACAAATGGAAAATACTACTTTTTGATCATGTAGACAGCATATCGAAAGGTGGTATTTTTTTATGAATCAAATGGCAGGAAAGCAGAGTGTTCTTTTTCAAAATCCTGTGAAAATCCTCAGTCATGCCTGTGCAGGAGGGAAAAAAGAAGGGGAAGGACCGCTGGGCAAGAAAATGGATCTGATCGTGGAGGATCCCATGTTTGGACAGGAAAACTGGGAGGAAAGTGAGAGTCAGTTTGTCAAAGCCGCTTCTGAGATTGCAATTCGAAAAGCCAAAAAGAAAAAAGAAGATGTCCGGATCGCCTATTGTGGTGATCTTCTGGGGCAGCTTATCGCTTCTTCCTTCGGAATCAAACAGCTGCAGATTCCATTTTATGGGGTATATGGGGCATGCTCCAGTATGGGGGTCACTCTTTCCATTGGGGCAATGACTGTTAACGGAGGGTTTGCAGATCTGGCGCTGGCTGCCTGCTCCAGTCATTTTGCCAGTGCGGAAAAAGAGTTTCGGTTTCCTCTGGGGTATGGCAGTCAGAGACCCTACAGTGCCACATGGACAGTGACGGGAGCAGGAGCATTTCTTCTGAATCAGGATAAGGGTGCGGTGGAAATAAAGGGAATCACTACCGGTAAGATTAAGGATTATGGTGTGCAGGATCCTTTTAATATGGGAGCATGTATGGCACCAGCTGCCGCAGATACAATTTATCAGAGTCTGGAAGATTTTCAAAAAAAACCGGAAGAGTTTGACCGCATTATTACAGGTGATCTTGGAGCGGTGGGACAGAGATTGCTGTTCACACTTCTGGGAGATAATGGAATCGATATTACGAAAAATCATATGGACTGCGGTATGAAAATCTACGATAGCGAGGAACAGGATACCCATGCCGGTGGCTCCGGATGTGCCTGCTCGGCGTTGGTACTGTCCAGCCTGATCCTGCCAAAGCTGACTTCCGGAGAATGGACGAGAGTATTATTTGTGCCGACCGGAGCTCTGCTCTCTCAGGTTTCTTCCAATGAGGGAAGAACGATTCCGTCGATTGCCCATGCGGTCTGGCTGGAAACAACGAAACCAAAGAAATAGTTATGATTACGGAGGAAAGAAAATGGTTTATGTGAAAGCTTTTGTAGTGGGAGGGCTCATCTGTACTCTGGTACAGATCTTTCTGGATACGACACATTTGATGCCCGGAAGAGTGATGGTACTGCTGGTGATTGCCGGAACAATTTTAGGAGCAATTGGAGTATATGAGCCACTTCTCCAGTGGGCCGGCTGCGGAGCCGGCGTTCCGCTATCCGGCTTTGGATATAACCTTTCCAAAGGGGTTATGGAAGCGGTAAATGACGAAGGATTTATCGGATTATTTAAAGGCGGTCTGAAAGCAGCCGCCGCCGGAACCAGTGCCGCACTGATATTCTCCTATATTGCATCGCTGATTTTCCAACCCAAAATGAAAAAATGATAAAGAAATCCGCCACGTTATGTGACGGATTTCTTTATTATTGTAATATTTTTCTGATTTGCTCTCCGAGATCTTCGAGACTGTAGGTTCCCGCAGCCGGATCTGTTGGAACTGTGGTGCCGGGGTCAACCGGATTATTCGGATCCGGAATCAGCCCTGCCTGGCGCTGTCTTTTCCGTTCTTCTTTTTTAAGATACCATTTTTTTGTATGAATATCACATTTATATTCTTTGATATCGAAATTCAGGCAGTATGGAGTGTCATCGGTGGTTCCGGTGGAATCTTTCGGACGAATTCGGAATACTTTTGTAAATTTGAATTTGTCCGGACAATATTTTCTTGCCACTTTATTCGACTTGGAACAGAAGGTGACTTCCACATGAGTATCACAGCTTTCGGAAGGTTCCGTTCCTTTTTCAAAATATTCTTTTTTCTCCATTGATTTTTCGGGATCTTTGGAGCAAAGATCGTTAACTGCAAGTTTACCGGATTTGGTACAGATTTTGGCAGTTGTAATGTCACTACATTGATCAAATGCTTTAATTTCCTGTCCGGTTTCCTCAACGACCTGGTTCATGATTTTGGCCCATATCACTTTATGGTAATCATCTTCATTCTCAAAGGAAGTATTGTAGTCGTAACCGGTCCAGATGGAAGCAGTATAATATGGAGTGTAGCCACAGAACCAATAATCATAATTATTGGAAGTTGTTCCGGTTTTGCCGGCAACTGCCATATCCGATTTGAGCTTTGCCTCTTCGCCGGTTCCCTTTTCCACAACATCTTCCATAGCATCGGTGAGAAGCCATGCAGTGGATTCCTTCATAACCTGACGGCTGGAAGATTTATTTTCAAGGATAATGTTTCCGCTGCTGTCTTCCACGGTAGTGTAAAGGATTGGGTCATTATAGACACCCTTATTAGCAATGGCTGCATAGGCTGCAGTGAGTTCCATATTGGTGACACCATCGGTGATTCCGCCAAGAGACAGAGCCTGATTGACATCTGACTCGAGAGCTCCGTTACTGTTTGTCCGGTTATTGACCAGCGTGGTAAATCCCAGCTTGAGCAGGAAATCATAGCCTACCTGCGGGGTGATTTTGGTCAGCGCTTTTACGGCAATAATATTGTTGGAATCAATGATCGCATCCCGGATAGTGGTCAATCCTTTGTAAGAATTTTTCTCGTAGTTGGTAACCTTGTCTCCGTTCTCATATTTGTACGGTGCATCATCAAAAACCGTAGCGAGAGTCATGCCGCCCGTATCCAGTGCCGGTGCATAGGTGGACAGAATCTTGAAGGTGGAGCCAGGCTGTCTGGTGAAGGAGGTGGCCCGATTCAGGGCGAGGTCATCCTTTTTCTCGCCACGGCCGCCAACCAGTACTTTTACCTGGCCGGTGCTCTGATCAATCAGAGAATAGGAAACCTGTGGTTCCAGGGAATAATTGATATTTTCTCCGACGATGGTATCGTCTTTTTGGAGCGTTGCTTTGCGGAATGCTTTTACGGCCTTCCTCATGTCAGACTTGGAGGCGTATACGGTGACATAATCCGTATCACCCTTCACATTCCGGTAATAATCCTTGATGTCTCTCTCGGTGTAGGTGCCTGAGGTCCCGTCTGCGTGGTTGACTTCCAGATCGTATTCCAGAGAATATTTGGTATCCACAGGATAATTATCCGCATCATTTATGATGGAGTCGGCGATGGACTGGAGTTTGGTCGATTGAGTCGAATGAATTCGAAGTCCGCCGCGATATACGAGATTGTAAGCCTGTGCCTGTGTGTATCCGTACTGTGTCTGTAAATCCTCCACGATCTGTGTGATGAGGGCATCTGTATAATAAGAATATACAGAATTTTTATTCTGATTGGAATGATTCTGAGAAATACGAGAATACACATCGTCTGACAAAGCTGATTCGTATTCTTCGCTGCTGATGTAGTTCAGTTCGTACATTTTCTTCAATATAAGATCCCGACGGGTATGGTTATCTTCCGGATAATCAATGGGATTCAGTCGGGTCGGATTCTTGGTGATACCGGCCAGAACAGCACATTCCGAGAGAGTGAGATTATCCACAGATTTATCAAAATAATAATTGGCGGCAGCCTCCACACCAAGAGTTCCCTTCCCCAGGTTGATGGTGTTGAGATAATTGGTGAGAATATCTTCCTTGGAGTTGGTTTTCTCAACCTCCATAGCAAGATATTGTTCCTGAATCTTTCGCTTCACTTTGGCGAAGAGATTACTTTCGCCGCCCACATTAAATACATTATTTTTAATCAGCTGCTGTGTGATGGTACTGGCTCCCTGAGAGGTGGAACCGTGTCTGAGATTATTCAGCAGGGCCCGTAGAATTCCCTTCAGATCAACACCGTTATGTTCATAAAAACGTTCATCTTCTATTGCAATGAAGGCATTTTTCAGATTATCAGGTAATTTCTCGTATTTGACGATGATTCGATTCGAAGAGTAATCGCTGAGAACCTGTGTTTCTTCATTATTATCATCGTAAATAATCGTGGCGGAATATTGCGGCTTTAGATTATAATCTGTCGGTGTACTGGCAATCATTCCCTCGATAGAACCGTACAGAAAGCCTCCGCCAACAACAGTGATGACAATGATCAATAAGAGAAAAACTTTTAATAAAACAATGGAAAGAGAACTGTGAATATGCTTCCGCTTGGAATGGAGCTGTTTTCTTTTCTTTTGAATGGATGTTTTATTATATTGCATAAAATCCTCTTAAAAAAATATAAATGCCTCTCGGCAGTTAACATGTTCCTATCTGACAGGAACAATTTCAATCCAGTAGCCATCCGGATCATTGATAAAATAAATTCCCATGGAAGGATTCTCGAAACAAATGCATCCCATCTCCTCATGTTTTTGGTGGTAAGCATCGTATTCGTCTGTCACGAGGGCAAGGTGAAATTCTTCATCTCCGAGGTTGTAAGGCTCCTTACGGTCGCGCATCCAGGTGAGCTCCAGTCCGAAACCGGTACGGTTATCCCCCAGAAAAACTATTTTATAACTGCCGTCCGAGGCAACCTTTTCCCGGACAATGGAAAGGCCGAGGGCTTCCTTGTAAAATGCGATACTTTTGTCAAGGTCTAAAACATTAAAATTAAAATGATTAAATTCGATCATAACGTGCTCCTTTCATTTTTATTCTGATTATAACATAATTTGCTTATAAGGGCAATAAATGAGGAAATTCATCAGATTTCACTTTACAAACGCCAGAAAGATTATATAATATTAAAAGGGTTTTTTTGGTTAATCCCAATGAAAGGGTGAGAAGAATATGAAAACAAAACGACATACGATGGTTTTGATTGTGATGTTGTTTGTAGCAGCTTTTTTCTGTGGTAATAAAATGGAGGCACAGGCAGCAGGTAATTATACCATTTATGTAAACCGAAAGACAAATCTTGTCAATGTTGTGAACTCTCGGACCGGCAAGCTGGTCAGAGCGATGTACTGTTCTACGGGAAAGGGATACAGTACGATCGGAGGAACCTTTCATACAGTCAGTAAGATGCGCTGGCATGCCTTGAATCATGGCGTTTGGGGACAGTATTGTACCAGAATATACGGTCCTTATCTGTTCCATTCCGTGTGGTATTATTCAACGAATAAGACACAGGTGTCAACGGCGGAATACAATAAACTGGGCTCACAGGCTTCTGCCGGATGTGTGAGATTGGCGGTTGTAGATGCCAAATGGATTTATGATCACTGTGGAGTAGGAACCAAAGTGGTGATAGGAGAAGCGAAGAAATTAAAGACCCCGACCCGAAGGCTTCTGAAGATTTCAACGAAGTCCAGAACAGGATGGGATCCGACAGATCCGGATCCTGCGAACCCGTATTATCCGAAGATCACCATGAAAAAGGCGGCTGCCCGGCCGATCGAGTTTGGAAGCAAGTTCAAGCCGATCAAGATGATCAAGGTAAAATCCCCACTAACACCGTCAGAAACTTTGATAAAATATGTGAAGGTGAAGGGAAAGGTCAACACAAAAAAAGCGGGCAGATACAAGGTCACATATACATTGACAGATCCGAGAACTTACCTGACCGTCAAAAAACAGTATACATTTACTGTGAAGAAAGCAGCATTGTCAGATACGGAGGAATCTACAGATTCAACGGAGTCAACGGAACAGACCGTTTCCGCTCCGATTCAATAATGTGAAATCATACAGGAGGAATAACACTATGGCAACACCTTATAACCATAGAGCCATTGAACAGAAATGGCGCAAACACTGGGAGGAACATCCCGTAAATGTAAATGATGGAAAGAAACCGAAATATTATTGTCTGGATATGTTCCCATATCCATCCGGAAGCGGTCTTCATGTAGGTCACTGGAGAGGATATGTAATCAGTGATGTGTGGAGCCGTTACAAGATGCTTCAGGGATATTATCTGATTCATCCGATGGGCTGGGATGCTTTTGGACTTCCGGCTGAGAACTATGCCATCAAGATGGGAACCCATCCGAGTATTACCACAGCGGAGAATATCAAGAATATTAAGAGACAGATCAATGAGATTTCAGCCATTTATGACTGGGATATGGAAGTAAATACCACCGATCCGAATTTCTACAAATGGACGCAGTGGATTTTTGTAAAAATGTTTAAAGCTGGTCTGGCTTACGAGAAAGAGATGCCGATCAACTGGTGTCCTTCCTGTAAGACCGGTCTTGCCAACGAAGAAGTTGTCAACGGCTGCTGTGAGCGTTGCGGTGCTCCGGTAACCAAGAAGAATCTGAAACAGTGGATGCTCCGCATCACAAAATATGCGGACAGGCTGCTGGATGATCTGGATAAGCTGGATTGGCCGGAAAAGGTGAAAAAGATGCAGACCGAATGGATTGGCAAGAGCTACGGTGCTGAGGTTGATTTCCAGGTGGATGGCAGAGAAGATAAAATTACCGTTTACACCACCAGACCAGACACCCTTCACGGAGCAACCTTCATGGTACTGGCTCCGGAACATGCTCTGGCGAAAGATCTGGCAACCGATGAGACCAGAGAAGCCGTTGACAAATACATTTTCGATTCCAGCATGAAGTCCAACGTAGACCGTCTGCAGGATAAGGAAAAGACAGGTGTGTTCACCGGTTCTTACGCCATCAACCCACTGAACGGTGCCAAGGTTCCGATCTGGCTGTCCGACTATGTTCTGGCTGATTACGGTACCGGCGCGATCATGTGTGTACCTGCCCATGACGACCGTGACTTTGAGTTTGCAAAGAAATTCGACATTCCGATCATTCAGGTTATTGCCAAAGACGGAAAAGAAATTGAAAATATGACAGAGGCTTACACAGAGGCATCCGGAACAATGATCAACTCCGGCGAATGGAACGGCATGGAATCCGCAGTCCTCAAGAAGGAAGCCCCTGCAATGATCGAAGAGATGGGCTTTGGTAAAAAGACCGTCAATTACAAGCTTCGTGACTGGGTATTCAGCCGCCAGCGTTACTGGGGTGAACCGATTCCGATCGTTCACTGCCCGAAATGTGGTGCTGTTCCGGTACCGGAAGAAGAACTTCCGTTATTGCTTCCGGATGTGGAGAAATACCAGCCGACAGGAACCGGAGAGTCACCACTGGCAGACATTCCGGAATGGGTAAATACCACCTGTCCATGCTGTGGAGCACCTGCAAAGAGAGAGACCAACACCATGCCTCAGTGGGCAGGCTCCTCCTGGTACTTCCTGCGTTATGTTGATAACAAGAATGATAAAGAACTGGTTAACAAAGAAAAAGCACATGAATTACTTCCGGTTGACATGTATATCGGTGGTGTGGAACATGCGGTACTCCACCTGCTTTACTCCAGATTCTACACCAAGTTCTTATATGATATCGGTGTGGTTGACTTTGATGAGCCATTCAAGAAACTCTTTAATCAGGGCATGATCACCGGAAAGAACGGTATCAAGATGAGTAAGTCCAAAGGAAATGTAGTATCCCCGGATGCGTTAGTAGAAGATTACGGATGCGACTCCTTAAGACTCTACGAGCTGTTCGTCGGACCACCGGAACTTGATTCCGAATGGGATGACAAGGGAATCGACGGTGTATACCGCTTCTTGAACCGTTTCTGGAAGATGGCCATGGACAACAAAGACAAGGATGTAAAAGAAACACCGGAACTTGTGAAAGTTCGCCATAAATTAGTATACGATATCACCACCCGACTGGAATCCTTCAGCTTAAATACCGTTGTCAGCGGATTCATGGAATACAACAATAAGCTGATCGACCTCAGCAAAAAAGGCGGTGTAGATAAAGAAACATTGGAAACCTTTATCGTACTTCTTGCTCCATTTGCTCCTCACATCGCAGAGGAATTATGGGAACAGTTCGGACATTCCGAATCTGTATTTGATCAGACATGGCCGACCTACGATGAAGAAGCCATGAAAGATGATGAGATTGAGATTCCGGTACAGGTTAACGGAAAAACAAAATGTACCATTTCCATCTCACCGGAAGAAGCCAAAGACGATGTCCTCGCCAAAGCCAAAGAAGCCCTTGGCGGCAAGCTGACAGGAACCATTCGCAAAGAAATCTACGTTCCGGGCAGAATCGTAAATATCGTGGCAAAATAAAATGTAGCTGTCACGCCAAAGAGCGCAGCGCCCAAACGAAGAAAAAAGGGTGCTGTGCTCTTTTATCATATTTTGAAAAAGGAACTGACCACAGCTATTATTATGAGGGATACACAGTGTGTGTATAAAAGGAAGGAGTGAAGCATTGTGGATATTTTGACTTATCAGAAGATTTTTATGGACCCCCTGGATCCGAGGGAGGATCAGTTGACCATTGAAGATATTGCCCATGCCCTCTCCGTGCTCAGTCGGGCCAACGGACATTTTCCGGAGATTCATACAGTGGGACAGCATTCCATCGAATGTTATGAGGAAGCAAAGGCAAGAGGCTTGTCGCGGGAATTGCAGATATTCTGTCTGCTTCATGACGGAGCGGAGGCCTATCTGGGAGATTTCATTCGTCCGGTAAAGGCCAGAATGCCCGGATATAAAGAAGCGGAAATAAAACTGCTACATATGATTTATGAGAAATTTGCCGGAAGGATTCCCACAGAGGAAGAGGAGAAGGTAATCAAAGAGATTGACGATACCCTGTTATACTTTGAATTCCTTCACTATATGGGTGTGGGATGCGGAAAACCCGGACGGGGTCTGAAGAGCCAGCCGATATTCCGGGAAGAACCAAGACAGGCAGTGGAACAGAAGTATCTGGATATCTATCTGGGGTGGAAAGAAAAGAAAAAAGCCGAACTTTTTTACAAAGAACGGCTTTGAGCGCTGCGCGCTTTGAAACATCTCTTTTATTTGGCCCTTTTCAGCAGGTCATCCCAGCGTCTGTCTACCTCTGCCTGAATGTCGGCGATCAGGTCATCCTTGCCAGGTTTAAATAAATGTTTGAATCGGCCTTGTGGTCTTAAGAAGTCTTCGATCGGAAGTTTCTTCTTTGGAACGTAGTTGACGATCCATTCGCCGTCGATGACTTCGAATAATGGCCAGAAACAGGTGTCTACTGCCAGCTGGCAGATGTTGAGGATATCGGACATGTCGTATCTCCATCCACGTGGGCAAGGAGCGAGTACATTTAAGAAAGCGGCTCCCGGTGTGTAGATCGCTTTTTCGGATTTCATATGGATATCCTTGAAGTTCTTCACGAGGGTGGTCTGTGCCACGTAAGGAATATTGTGAGCAGCGATGACCTGAGCCAGATCCTTCCGGTTCTGTCCCTTACCGTCACTGTCGGTGCCGATCGGTGTGGTGGTGGTGTCCGCATACATTGGTGTGGCGGAGGAACGCTGGATACCGGTATTCATGTAAGCTTCGTTGTCATAGCAGACATAAACCATGTCGTGGTTACGTTCCATGGCACCGGACAAGGACTGGAAGCCGATATCGTAGGTGCCGCCGTCACCGCCGAAGGCGATGAATTTATGATTTTTCTTTACTTTTCCCTTTTTGCTCAGTGCACGATAAGCAGCTTCAACGCCGCTGCAGGTAGCACCGGCATTTTCGAAGGCATCGTGGATGAAGGAATCCTTCCATGCGGTATAAGGATACATGAAAGAAGATACCTCCAGACAGCTGGTCGCACAGGTGATAACGGCTTCATCTTCCTCGTGCAGACCTCTTAACACATTTCGGATGGCGATGGTGGCTCCGCATCCGGCACACATTCTATGACCCGGAGACAATCGCTCTTCTTTATTTAAAGTTTCTTTTAAATTATAAGCCATGATGATTTCTCCTATTCTCTTACGGATAAATAACGATATGTATCACCCAGTTCTCCGGTTTCTTCTACTTTCATCAGATCTTCAAATACCGATGTGAGGCTGTCCACCGTCACATCACGGCCACCGAGACCGTAACAGTAATTGATGGCTGCAGGGTGAAGATTTTTATTGTAGAGAGCGGATTTTACTTCGGCACCCAGAGGACCGCAGTTGGTGTTGAAATCTTCGGTACGATCCATGATGGCAAGATATTTTACATTGCTCAGTGCCTCGGCGATTTCTTCTGCCGGGAAAGGACGGAACAGGCGAATCTTGAGGATTCCTGCCTTGATTCCCTTTTCACGGAGCATATCGACGGTATCCTTGGCTGTTCCGGCAGCGGAACCGATGATTACCATGGCATAGTCGGCATCTTCCAGACGGTATTCTTCAAAGAGACCGTACTGACGGCCGGAAATTTCAGCAAATTCCCTGGCCACATCCAGTGTCACCTGCTTTGCGTTGCGAAGACCCTGCATCTGGGCACGTCTTGCCTCCATCACATAATTAGTCACGGCATAAGGTCCGTAGGCGATGGCTTCTCCATCTTTTAACAAATAATGTTCCGGTTCGTATTCACCGACAAAATTTTTGACCACATCATCTTCCAGAAGCTCGATATTTTCCACTGCGTGGCTGGTGATGAAACCATCCTGACAGACCATGATCGGAAGCATGACGTCTTTATGTTCTGCAATTCGGTAAGCCTGGACCATGTTGTCGTAGGCTTCCTGATTATTTTCTGCAAAAAGCTGAATCCAGCCGGTATCCCTCGCACCCATGGCATCGGAGTGATCACAGTTGATGTTAATCGGGCCGGAGAGGGCACGGTTAACCAGTGCCAGACAGATTGGGAGACGGTCAGAAGCCGCCACATTTAAAACCTCCCACATGAGAGCCAGGCCACAGGAAGAGGTGGCGGTGATGGTTCTTGCACCGGCAGCTTCGGATCCGATACAGGCACTCATGGCACTGTGCTCGCTTTCCACCGGAATAAATTCGGTATCAACCTGTCCATTTGCCACAAAAGTAGTAAAATACTGTGGAATCTCGGTGGATGGGGTGATCGGGTAAGCTGGCATTACGTCAGGATTGATCTGGCGCATGGCATTGGCCACCGCCTCATTACCGGATAAACGATCTTTGATTGCCATATTATCTTACCCCCTTTAACATGATGATTGCATCGAAAGGACAGGCCTTTTCGCAAATGCCGCAGCCTTTACAGTGATCAAAGTCAAATTCCAGTCTCTTTCCATTGACCACGGGAATGGCGCTGTCCGGGCAGGCAGGTGCGCAGAGCAGGCATTGTTTGCATTTTTCTTCTATAAACTTTGGAGTGTCCACACGCCATTCACCGGTGTTGAATTCAGCGGCGGTGCAGCTTCCCACAACAGTACATCCCAGAGTGAGATCCTGCCATTTCACATCCAAACCTAATTTGCTGATATCTGATGTCATTATTGTACCTCCTGTAAAGCCAGAGAGAGAGCCTTCATATTACCCTCGATTACCTCAGGCTTTGTTGCGAATTTATGAGCGTAGGATTTTCTCATTTCCTCTAAAAATGTTTCTTCCTCCATGACGTTGCTGACCTTTACGATGGCAGCCAGCATCGGGGAGTTCGGAAAATATTGACCCAGAGCTTCGATGGAAATTCTGCGGGCATCAATGGTGTAAACCCGACCTTCATAACCATGCAGCTTCGGAAGAATCTCTTCCTTCGGCCGAGAAGTATTGATAACGATTGCTCCTTCTTTTTTCAGACCGTCGGTCACATTGACGGAATCCAGCAGAGTCTCGTCAACAACAACAACGTAATCCGGGTCATATATATTGGAATGGGTGCGGATCACATTGGAACTCAAACGGTTATAAGCAGTAATCGGCGCGCCCATACGCTCCGGACCATATTCCGGAAATCCCTGGACATACAAACCTGTACTGAAGGCAACGTCTGCAAGAAGCAGA
The DNA here is from genome assembly GCA_022764265.1 of Eubacterium sp. Taxonomy (GTDB): domain Bacteria; phylum Bacillota; class Clostridia; order Lachnospirales; family Lachnospiraceae; genus Anaerobutyricum. Next base: position 13,045 of record JALERO010000032.1, read on the forward strand.
GCCGCTGTCTTCGCACCCTGACCTCCACGGCCGTGCCATCTGATTTCGATTAAATCTTTCATATGTTCCTCCGTTTCTAATATTTTTCTCTGATAAATGTGCTTATAGAAAAAACAAATGTCCGCCGTTTGCGGAAAAAGTGAAAAAAAATTAAACAATTAGAAGATTGTTTAAAAAAATCAAGAGTATGCGATTATCAAATGTAAGTCTTATTATGTAGATCATAAATTGAAATTCTTCAATTTATGACATGTCGCAATTTTTTCGATTATAACACTAAATATTTCTTTTGTGAAGTAAAAACAGGAAAATAATTCATTTATTTATTCTTTTACCACGCTGCCGCCGCTTCGATGATTCTTCTTATATACATTCAGGCTGTTATTCTGATTACCGGTGGCAAGGAACACCTCAGAAGGATCCGCACATCTGTGGGCATCCAGCTGTTTTAAGAGCCAGGTTTCGTCTTTGCCGGAATGGTGAAGATTCTCCCGGAGAATATGCCCATCCATAATATACGTAGGAAGAAGAGTTTCTTTTGCAAGTTCCAGGTTCATATCCTGCGGGGTGGCAGGGCGCTGGGTGGACTTCGGGAGAAAACTGATTTTTCCGTTTTCCTCCAGAATCGCAGTCTGGAGCTGTGAGAGGTCAAAATAGCCGTTGATCCGGCATTGCACCAGAAATTCGGACAGGTCAATATGTCCTTTTTTGAAATTTTCTTCATAAAGCACATCGTTGTTTAATAAAATGTAAGGTGTGCCGGAAATCAGCCGGCGGATTTTCATGTTTTTGCTGGTGATCATAGCCAGAAAAGCAGTGACCAGACCGTACACGACCATGGCGGTCAGGGGCTGCAGAAAATCATTTTCCAGCGAGGTGGCCATCTCAGCGGCGATGGAGCCGATGGTGATACCGCTGATGTAATCAAACATACTCATTTCCGACATCTGACGGTAACCGATGAGCTTGGTGAGCGCAAAAAGAACAAGAATAGAAAAAAGGGAAAGTAATACAATGTATAGCAGATTCATAGAAATACCTCCTGACATAAATATTTGGACAATAGTGGGAACTGCCCTGATCACCTTTTACTATTTGCAATATTTTAGAAAATATGCGTGGAGCATCGGATTGCATCAAAAAAATAATAATGGTATACTGAAAAAAATAATGAGCTCCCGGCGGATCGCAGAGGCGTGCAGATGAAAGCTCCTTCGGAGCGCGTGCCTCGCGACAAGTACGTCGGTGGCGTACTTGAATATAAGGGAGGCAGAGAGGATGGAAAAAAGCTACAGGGCAGAGCTGGTAGGATTGTTTGGCGATCCGGTGGATGAGAACCCCACAGGAGTTATGATGGAAGCCGGATTCAAAGCGCAGAATCTGAATTATCGATATATCACCCTTCGGGTGCAAAAAGGGAATCTGAAAGAAGCGATGGAAGCCGTCAGGCTATTTGGAATGAAGGGCGTGAATCTGACCATTCCCCATAAAGTAGATGTCCTTCCGTTTCTGGATGAACTTTCCCCGGCGGCGGAAATAACGGGAGCAGTGAATTCCGTTCTAAATGATGAGGGGAGACTGATCGGAGAAAATACCGATGGGAAAGGCTTTATTACTTCTTTGATGGAAGAAGGGGTGTTTGTCGCCGATAAAATCGTGACGGTCCTCGGAGCCGGCGGTGCCGCCAGAGCGGTAGCCGTGGAATGTGCGCTCTCCGGGGCGAAACAAATCCACATCATCAACCGGAATGAAGAAAAAGGACAGAAGCTGGCCGCTCTGATACAGGAGAAAACAAAAGCACAGTCGGACTATCTGGCCTGGAAGGGAACCGCTATCCTTCCGGGAGATACGAATATTCTGGTAAACTGTACCTGTGTGGGATTGTATCCGGATACATCTAAGCCGGACATTTGCTATGAAGATATCACGGGAAAAATGACCGTCTGTGATGTGGTATTCAATCCGCCGCAAACCGGATTTTTGAAAGAAGCAGTTCAGCGAGGGGCAAAGACAGTCAACGGGCTGGGCATGCTGGTCAATCAGGGGGCATTAAACTACAGCCTCTGGACAGAGCATATGGCGCCGAAGCAAGCCATGGTCCAGGCCCTGCAGAAGGAATTTGATTTATCTTTGGATGAATCTGATATAGTAGAAATTCAACAAGATTCCCAAAGCCGTGAGCGAAATCTTATCGGGAAAATGATCGATTATTATGAAGGAGATCCAAAACGAGTGCAACATTTTCTGAAGGTCTATGAGTTCGCCCGGCTGATCGGAGAAGCCGAGGAGCTTCCAAAGGATACGCTGACGGTGCTGAAAACCGCCGCCATAGTCCACGATATCGGAATCAAGGTCAGCGAACAGAAATACGATTCCTCTGCCGGCAAATATCAGGAACAAGAAGGGCCGGCTATCGCGGAACCGATGCTCCGCGCCTGCGGATATGAAGAAGAGATGATTGACCGGGTGTTATTTTTGATCGCCCACCATCATACCTATAACCAAATCGATGGAATCGATTACCAAATTCTGGTGGAAGCTGATTTCCTGGTGAATCTTTTTGAAGATAACAGTAACCGTCAGGTAGCAGAAAATGTGAAAGAGAATATTTTTCGCACGAAAACGGGACTATGGTATCTGGAAAAAATGTTTTTGACATTAAATAAATGAATGCTATAATAATAATATCTATTGTTTTATCTCGTCGGAGAAGACTCCCACTTCCACAAGTGGGAGTAAAGAATTCATTTCATCAAGTGGGAGTTTTCAATCTCCGACTTCGATAAAAGCCTCCGGCGGATTGCAGAGATGCGCATTAGAATTTTGTCATGCTGACGCATGACGCGCATCTCGCAACAAGAACGCCGAG
>JALERO010000066.1 GCA_022764265.1 Eubacterium sp.
GCGCTAAGCGGTGGGAAATAAACTAGTTTCAGTAGCGGGTAACAATCCCCTTCTGAAATGTTAAGCCTCCGGCGGATTGCAGAGATGCGCATTAGAAATTTGTCATGCTAACGCATGACGCGCATCTCGCAGCAAGAACGCTGAGGCGTTCTTGAATCCTACGGATGATAAAAAGAGAGAAATTTGTCGATGATTTAAAAATCGATAATATTTCTCTCTTTTTGTCTATTGTTGGAATTGCTTTTCCAAACAGGTGACGCATTTATAAAGTCCCACTGCAATGAGACACAGAAGAACGATAGAAAGCATCACCCAATCCATTTTAAATACCTGGGAGCCATAAATGATCAGATAACCCAGGCCTTCTCTTGCTGCGAGAAATTCCCCGATGACCACTCCGATGAGGCAGAGTCCGATATCTACCTTCAGAATACTCAGAATCGATGGCAGATTCATGGGGATAACCACTTTGGTGAGACAATCGATCCGACTGCCGTGGAGGGTGCGGATTAATTTAATTTTATCCGGATCAGTGGAAATGAAGCTGGTAAATAGATTCAGGATACTTCCGAATATTGCCACGGAGATGGCGGTAACAATGATGGTTTTCATATCGTTGCCCAGCCAGACAATGAAGATCGGTGCCATAGCCGATTTCGGCAGGCTGTTTAATATGACAAAATAAGGCTCCAGAATCTCACTCAGGGTATGATTCCACCAGAGCAGCACAGCAATGAAAATACTGACAGCAGCAACGAGAAAAAAACTTGCAAAGGTTTCTGCCAGAGTGATCCCGATGTGAATTAGTAGTCGGCCGTTCTTCAACAAATCAATTCCGCATCGGAGCATGCGGGAAGGACTGCTGAAAATAAAGGAATTGATCCACCCCATATCTGAAGCAATTTCCCAGAAAACAATAAAAAATATCAGAAGAAAAATCTGAACAAAGAGAACACTTTTTTGGTGAGCTTTCAGCTTTTTTATAAAAAGCTCCTGATCGGAACTGTTTTTATTTCTCATTGGGCCTCAACTCCTTCCATATTAAATCAAAATACTTCTGAAATTTTGGGTGAAGGCGGGCCTCTTTGGGAGACAGCCGTTTTTCTGTCTCAAAGTCAATCTTAATGATGGCACGTATGAAGCCTGGACGTTTTCCAAGAACAATAATGCGATCTGCTATACTGATGGCTTCCGACAGATCATGGGTTACCAGAAGCGTAGTCACCCTCTGCTGGCGAATGATATTTCCGATATCACTGGAAACATCGAGGCGGGTCTGATAATCCAGAGCACTGAAAGGTTCATCCAGAAGTAAAAAAGAAGGCTTCCCTGCCAGAGTGCGGATGAGAGCTGCTCGCTGCCGCATTCCTCCGGACAGTTGCCGAGGATAAACATCGGCGAAATCCGCAATTCCATATTCTTTCATCAGAGATTTGACATAAACAATATTTTCAGGGGTCAGCTGGTGTTGAATTTCCAGACCCAAAATGATATTTTTATAAATAGTTCTATATTCTAATAAATGGTCTTTTTGCAGCATATACCCGATGGAAGGAGGGAAAGTACCGGAAGGATAGAGAAGATATCCTGTCTGTACGGGAACAAAGCCTGCGATCAGATCCAGCAGTGTGGATTTTCCACAACCGGAAGGTCCGACAATCGCTGCAAATTCACCTGGAAAGAGATCAAAATTAATATCTGTCAGCGCGTGGGTTTCTCCGGACTTGCTGTGATAAGTGTAAGAGAGATTTCTGACGGATAAAAACGCTTTTTTTGGCGGCAAGATTTCTCATTCCTTTCTGAAGGGGTATATTTTAAAATATGCAAAGGGGGAAATATGTTGATTTATTTTGGAATAATTGCAGGAATCCTGATGGCTGAGATTCTTATAAAACAATGGATAAAACACAGAGAGAATAAAGGAGATACCAGCAAACCGGAATGGAAGGGAATCCGGATCGAACATCTGGAAAACGGAGGAGCAGCTACCGGATTATTTTCAGATCATAAAACCACACTGAAAGTGATAACCGGTGGAATTCTTTCCATTTTATGTGTTCGCCTCGGAAAAGAATACCACCGAAAATCCTTCTCGGCTTATGGATTGGGACTGGCTCTGATTCTCGGTGGGGGATTGAGCAACCTGATGGACAGAATCCGGAAAGGAACGGTAACGGATTATATCCGCTTCGTGAAATGTCCTGTAAAAAGGATTCAGAAACTGGTGTTTAACATCAGCGATTTCTGTATTTTAATTGGTGGAATATTACTTTTTTTCCTTGAGAATTTCCCCATAAAGAAGCAAAATTGACACACAATTTCTGAAAATAAAAAAGGGAAGAGGTTTGAAGAAATTATGTAAAGTTTGTGAAAACTGTATAATAAAAAGACTTTTAAATTGGAAATGAAAACCTGTAAAAATATGTTGGTGGACAAAATATAAGAATTATCCACCGAAAAAAAACGAAAAAATCCCCTTAAAATCAAGTTATCCACCAAGTTATCCACAATGTCCACAATAAAATGTGTGGACAGAGAATGTGGAGAAATTCGTCAAGATAAAACATTCGTTTTGTGGAATTCTTAAAAATTGTCAAAACTATGCAAAAATAATTTTCAGATAAAATAGAATAAAAATTGAAAATAATAAATTACAAATAGAAAAATTCTGAAAATTTAGGGAAAAATTTTATCAAATGCCAGGAATTTATTGAAACCCATAAAAAAAGTTGATATAATAAAAATGAAAACAACAGGTCCTGATTCAACATTTCAGAAGGAGTCCCTAAGCAATAGTCATTGGGGGAGTGGTTGTTTACCCGTGGATAAAGACACGGAATAAAAAGAAGGAGTGTGATCGTATGCGTTACATCATTTATGGAAAGAATTTGGAAGTATCAGAAGGGTTAAAGAAAGCAGTCGATGATAAGTTCAGTAAACTGGAGAAATTTTTCACACCCGATACGGAAGTTCAGATCACATTAAGTGTTCAGAAAGAAAATCAGACAGTAGAGGCAACAATTCCGATGAAAGGTACGATACTGCGGGCAGAGCAGACAAGTACCGATATGTATGTATCTATAGATATGGCTGTTGATGTTTTAGAACGAATGATTCGCAAATATAAAACCAAAATATCCAGCCACGGAAAGGGACTCGGCACATTTACCGAAGAATTTCTGGAGGAAGATGTGGATAACCACGAAACAATCTCCATCACAAGAAGCAAACGCTTCGCCATCAAACCGATGGATGCAGAAGAAGCCTGCATTCAGATGGAATTATTAGGACATAATTTCTATGTATTCCGCAATGCGGAAACCTTCGAAGTAAATGTAGTCTACAAACGAAAAGACAAAACCTATGGACTCATTGAACCGGAATTCTAGAAATAGACGACGGAAGTTCAGCCTGAAAGGGTTGGAAACAGACGACAGCACCTCAGATTCTTCGCAACCCAGCGGAAAACAAAAAGTGATTTCAGTTTCGTGAGACCTCTGGGATATAAAAAGTAATTCTGGTTTCGGGAAGCATGTGGGATATAAAAAAGTGATTTCGGTTTCGGAACGCGACTTTGCAGATGAAAAACCATTTGAGGATACGAAAATGGTTTTTCATCGAAACAGAGCGTGAAGAAAATGAAATCACTTTTTTATATAGAGCGCATTTTTCTCGCAAGCAGGGTTGAAATGAATTTCTATCAATGTTACAATAATATTCGTATGTTTACTTTTAGATTGGAAATCCCCGTCATTTGAATGCAATGGGGACGATAGATAGAGTTGGGAAACCATACAGGAGGTTTAAATGGGATTAACAGATGTATTTTTTGGCAATAAAAGTGCCAAGGAGATAAAGAGAATTTCCAAATTAGTGGATCAGATAGAAGCCTTGGATCCTTCCATGCAGGCACTTTCCGATGAAGAACTGCGGGCGAAGACGACAGAGTTTAAAGAACGTCTTGCCAATGGGGAGACATTGGATGACTTGCTGGTGGAAGCTTTTGCTGTTGTGAGAGAGGCTGCGGACAGAACCATTCATCTGAAACATTATCGTGTTCAGTTGATGGGCGGTATTATTCTTCATCAGGGACGTATTGCAGAGATGAAGACCGGTGAAGGTAAGACTCTGGTATCTACACTTCCGGCATACCTCAACGCGCTGGAAGGCAAGGGTGTTCATATCGTTACAGTCAATGACTATCTGGCGAAGCGTGATGCAGAGTGGATGGGTCAGGTTCATGAATTCCTCGGTCTGAAGGTTGGCGTGATTTTAAACAGCTACAACAGCAAGGAGCGTCAGGAGGCTTATAACTGTGATATCACTTATATCACCAATAATGAGCTGGGATTTGATTATCTTCGTGATAACATGGTTATTTATAAAGATGATCTGGTACAGAGAGATTTAAATTATGCCATCGTCGATGAGGTCGATTCTGTGCTCATTGATGAGGCGAGAACACCGTTGATCATTTCCGGTCAGAGCGGAAAGTCTACAGATTTGTATAAAGCCTGTGATGTGCTGGCAAGACAGATGCAAAAGGGTACCTCTGATGGCGAGCTGAGCAAGATGGATGCCATCATGGGAATTGACATTGAGGAGGATGGAGATTTCCTCGTCAATGAAAAAGAAAAACATGTTATGCTGACTCAGGAAGGTGTGAAGAAGGTAGAACAGTTCTTCCACATTAAGAACCTGGCAGATCCGGATAATCTGGAGATTCAGCATAATATTATTCTGGCTCTCCGGGCTCACAATTTAATGTTCCGGGATCAGGATTATGTGGTAAAAGATAATGAAGTATTGATTGTCGATGAATTTACCGGTCGTATTATGCCGGGACGTCGTTATTCTGACGGACTTCATCAGGCCATTGAGGCGAAAGAGCATGTGAAGGTGAATCGGGAGTCCAAGACTTTGGCAACTATCACTTTCCAGAACTTCTTTAATAAATATAAGAAGAAAGCGGGTATGACCGGTACCGCCATGACAGAGGACAAGGAGTTTATGGATATTTACGGCATGGATGTTGTGGAGATTCCAACTAACAAGCCGATGATCCGTGTGGATAAAGACGACTCCATCTATATGACCAAAAAAGAGAAACTCAATGCAGTTATCGATGAGATTGTGGAGGCCCATGAGAAGGGTCAGCCGGTTCTGGTAGGTACCATCAATATCGATGCATCTGAAGAGGTCAGCCGTATGTTGACCAAAAGAGGAATCAAGCATAATGTTTTGAATGCCAAGTTCCATGAACTGGAAGCGGAAATCATTTCCCATGCCGGAGAAAAAGGTGCCGTAACCATCGCCACCAACATGGCCGGCCGTGGTACCGATATCAAGCTGGAAGATGGAGTGGCAGAGCTGGGTGGTCTGAAGATCATCGGTACGGAACGTCATGAGAGCCGACGTATTGATAATCAGCTCCGCGGTCGTGCCGGACGACAGGGTGATCCGGGTGAATCCAAGTTTTTCCTGTCTCTGGAAGATGATCTGATGCGTCTGTTCGGTTCCGAGCGTATGATGAATGTATACAAGGCCCTCGGAATTCCGGAAGGTGAGGAGATTCACCATAAGACCATCACCAAACAGATTGAGAAAGCACAGAAGAAGATTGAAAATAATAACTTTGGGATCCGTCGTAACCTGTTGGATTATGACCAGGTAAACAACGACCAGAGAGAGGTAATTTACGCCGAAAGACGCCGTGTGTTAGATGGCGAGAGCATGAGAGATGTTATTTATCGTATGATCAAGGATGTGGTCAGCGATGATGTAAATATGATCGGAGGCGAGGTTCCGCCGGAAGAGTGGAATATGGTTGAGTTAAATGAGACTCTGCGCCGCAAGATTCCTTTAAAACCAATTTTCCTTACAGAAGAAGAAAAAGAAGAACAGGATAAGGAAGCAATTATCGAACGTCTTCAGGATGAAGCCATGGAGTTATATCATGCAAAAGAAAAAGAATTCGAAGACTTTGCCAGAACCCATGTGGAGTCTGAAGATGTGGATGACATGAATCCGGAGATCTTTAAAGAAGGAATCCGTGAAGTGGAACGTGTCATTTTACTGAAGGTCATTGACAGTAAATGGATGAATCATATCGATGACATGGATCAGCTTCGTCAGAGCATCGGTCTGCAGTCTTATGCTCAGAAGGATCCTGTAGTTCAGTACAAATTCCTTGGATATGAGATGTTTGAAGAAATGACCAAAAACATCCGTCATGATACGGTTGGTGCGCTGATGCATGTGGAGATCCAGCAGAAGGTGGAGAGAGAACAGGTGGCAAAGGCGACCGGAACCAACAAAGATGATACGGTGGCAAAGGGACCATACAAGAGAAAAGAGGCTAAAATCGGAAGAAATTCACCGTGTCCGTGCGGAAGCGGTAAGAAATACAAACAGTGTTGCGGTAGGTTTGCAAATTAATGACGAACAGAGAAAAGGTTCCCGTGCATGATTTTATGCGGAGAATCTTTTCTCTATCTGTATATAGAATTAATACTTTACCTTAAGAAATAACACAGAATATTCACAGAAATGTGAGATGTTTGTTGCATTTAGAAAGGATTATATCATTGGTAGAACTGGATCAATATAAATTTACATTAAATCAATACAAAGAGCCGATGGAAGAACTGAGACTCTCTCTGGATTTGGATAAAAAAGAGAAGACGATTCAGGAGCTGGAGGCGGAAATGGAAGCCGGTGATTTCTGGTCCGATCCGGAAAAAGCGCAGGATATTATGAAAAGAGTTAAGGGATTGAAAGATACCATGGCATCTTATACAGAGCTGACAGAAGCCATGGAAGATATTTCCACCATGATTGAGATGGGCAATGAAGAAAATGATGCAAGTCTGATTCCTGAAATCAAAGAGATGCTGGATGCGTTTGAGGCCTCTTTTGATAAAATGAAAATACAAACTCTTTTCTCCGGAGAGTATGATTCTGATAATGCCATAGTGACACTCCATGCGGGTGCCGGCGGTACGGAATCCTGCGACTGGGCAGGGATGCTGTACCGGATGTATACCAAATGGGCGGAGAGCCATGGCTTTAAAACAGAGGTTCTGGATTATCTGGACGGAGATGAGGCCGGAATCAAATCCATCACATTTGAAGTGAATGGTGAGAATGCCTTTGGTTATCTGAAATCAGAAAAAGGCGTGCACCGTCTGGTGCGTATCTCTCCATTTAATGCGGCAGGAAAGAGGCAGACTTCCTTTGCTTCCTGTGACGTTATGCCGGATATTGAAGAGGATTTGTCTGTGGAGATTGCCGATGAGGACATTCGAATCGATACTTATCGCTCCAGCGGAGCCGGCGGTCAGCATATCAACAAGACTGATTCGGCCATCCGAATTACCCATATTCCTACAGGCGTGGTAGTTCAGTGTCAGAACGAGCGCTCTCAGCACAAAAATAAGGATAAGGCGATGCAGATGCTCAAGGCAAAGCTTTATCTGATTAAGGAACAGGAAAATAAAGAGAAACTTTCTGATATCCGTGGAGAGGTTTCTGATAACGGATGGGGTAACCAGATTCGTTCTTATGTTATGCAGCCATATACGATGGTGAAGGATCACAGAACCAACGAGGAGATCGGAAATGTCCAGAGTGTGCTGGACGGTAATCTGGATCCTTTTATGAACGCATATCTTCGTTATATTACGACCGCCGGTAAGGAGTAGAATTTATGGACATTATCAAACAGCTCGCAACGGAGCTGCATATAAAAAACAGTCAGGCGGAAGCTGCCGTCCGACTGATCGATGAGGGAAATACTATCCCTTTTATCGCAAGATATCGAAAAGAGGTGACGGGAGCACTCAATGATGAGGTGCTGCGTGATCTCAATGAGAGATTACAGTATCTGCGGAATCTGGAAGAAAAGAAAGCACAGGTCATTCATGCCATTGACGAGCAGGGGAAACTGACAAAAGAACTGGAACAGAAAATCATGGCGGCAGTGACTCTGGTTGCGGTGGATGATCTTTATCGGCCCTATCGTCCGAAGAAAAGAACCCGAGCCCTCATGGCAAAGGAAAAAGGGCTGGAACCGCTGGCCAATATTCTGCTACTGCAGAAAACAAGACAGTCCATGGAAAAAGAAGCGGAAGCTTACATTGATGTGGAACAAGGTGTGGAGACCGTGGCCGATGCCCTCGCAGGGGCAAAGGACATCATTGCGGAAATGGTGGCAGACCGCTCGGATTATCGGAAAAGTATCAGGGAATGGACTATGAAGGAGGGCTTTCTCACGGTAAAAGCCAGAGATGAGAAGGCGGAATCCGTGTATGAGATGTACTATGATTTCCGGGAACCCCTTTCCAAAATGACCGGATATCGAGTGCTTGCCATCAATCGCGGTGAGAAAGAGAAATATTTGAATGTGAAGGTGGAGGCGCCGGAGCCTCAGATTATTCATGCGTTAAATAAAACGATGATTCACGGGGACAATTCCTTTACAGAAGGATTGCTGAAAGAAGCAATTGAAGACGGATATCGCCGTCTCATTGCACCGGCAATCGAGAGGGATATCCGCAACGAACTGACCGAACAGGCGCAGGCCGGGGCAATCACCGTATTTGGAAAGAACTTAAAACAGCTTCTTATGCAGCCGCCGATCAAGGGACAGACCGTTCTTGGTTGGGACCCGGCTTTCCGTACCGGCTGTAAGCTGGCGGTGGTGGATCCGACCGGAAAGGTGCTTGACACAGTGGTGGTTTATCCGACGGCACCCCAGTTTAAGGTGGAGGAAGCCAAGAAGAAGGTGCACAGCCTGATTCGTAAGTATCATATTACCTTGATCAGTTTGGGAAACGGAACTGCTTCCCGGGAATCTGAGCAGGTGATCACGGAACTCTTAAAGGAGATTCCGGAAAAGGTATCCTATGTGATCGTCAATGAGGCGGGTGCCTCTGTTTATTCTGCCAGTAAGTTGGCAACAGAAGAATTTCCGGAATTTGATGTGGGACAGCGAAGTGCTGCTTCCATCGCCAGAAGGCTACAGGATCCTCTGGCGGAACTGGTTAAAATAGAACCGAAAGCAATCGGTGTTGGACAGTATCAGCACGATATGAACCAGAAAAAATTAGAAGAAACCCTTCACGGAGTGGTGGAGGATTGTGTAAATAAAGTTGGCGTGGATCTGAATACCGCTTCTGTGTCACTCCTTTCCTATATTTCCGGAATCAGCAAAACGGTAGCCAAGAATATCGTGGCGTATCGGGAAGCCAACGGAACCTTCCATTCCAGAGAGGAACTGAAAAAAGTCTCTAAATTGGGACCAAAGGCCTTTCTGCAATGTGCCGGATTCCTTCGGATTTCCGGAGGAGATAATCCGCTGGATAATACGGGAGTTCATCCGGAATCCTACGATGCAGCGGGAAAACTGCTGCGCCAAATGGGTTATGAACAAGAACAGATTGCCGCCGGCGGTCTGACGGATTTAAGGAAAAAGATAAAAAATATAGATCATTTGGCCGAAGAGCTGAATGTTGGTGCCCTGACTCTCCGGGATATTGTGGATGAACTGGAAAAACCGGGCAGAGACCCGCGAAATGATATGCCTAAGCCAATTTTACGAACTGACGTCCTGGAGATGAAGGATTTAAAAGAAGGAATGATTCTGAAAGGGACAGTTCGAAATGTGATAGATTTTGGAGCTTTTGTGGATATTGGTGTACATCAGGACGGACTTGTCCACATTTCCCAGATGACAGACCGGTTCATCAAACATCCGATGGAAGTTGTCAGTGTGGGCGATGTGGTGGATGTGAAAGTTCTCGGGGTAGATCTTTCCAAAAAAAGAATTCAGTTATCGATGAAGCTGTAGCAAGAACGCCGAGGCGTTCTTGAATAAAGAAAGGATGATTAGATGAAGAGTTTCGAAGAAATCAGCAAGATGAATCTGGCAGACATTGGCGAGCCGGAAGAAGAAACCATGGAAACCTTTGTAGAAGAGGAAGTAACGGAAGAAGCACAGCCACAGATGATGGAAATATCCGAAGAATCCACCCAGACATCGGAAGATGAGGTGGAAGTGATTGGCGAAGTGAAAAAGATGAGAGAACCGGTGGGAGAGCATTATTATATTGATGCAAAGCTTACCGAGAAGGAATTTGTTTCCTTCTTATTTGCCCACAATTACAGACAGCCAATGATCCTGATTGCATCCATAATAGCGATTGCATGGCCGATCATGGCATTTGTGAGACAGGACAGCAATCTGCTTTTTGCTCTGGCAATGGCAGCAATTGTTATTCTCTTTCTGCCGTTTTCCACCTGGACCAGAGGAAAAAAGGCCATTAATTCCAACCCATTATATAAGGAAACCTTCCATTTTATGCTTGATGAATGGGGGGTACACCTGGAATTAGGAGATCAGGCAGTGGATGTTGAGTGGAGCAAAGTTCAGAAATGTGTATTTTTGAAATCCGTTACTGCATTGTATACAAACAAAATCAATGCACATCTGATTCCGACCAATGCCATGGGCAATCAGGTACAGGAAATCAATCAGTTTATTAAGAGAATGAAAAACAGGTAACAAAAAGATGAAGATAGAAAGCTTTAGCGCAGAGGATACCTTTGCCTATGGAAGAAAATGTGGTCAGGAAGCAAAGGCTGGACAGGTCTTCTGTCTGTACGGTGACCTGGGAGTGGGAAAAACTGTTTTCACTCAGGGCTTTGCGGAAGGGCTCGGCATTACCGAACCGGTGAGCAGTCCTACATTTACCATTGTGCAGGTCTATGAGGAGGGCAGGCTGCCATTTTATCATTTTGATGTGTATCGCATTGCTGACCCGGAAGAAATGTATGAGGTTGGTTTTGATGATTATATTGAAGGAGACGGAGTCTGCTTCATTGAATGGGCAAACCTGATTGATGATCTTCTGCCGGAAGAACGAACAGAAATCACCATTGAAAAAGATTTGTCCAAAGGCTTCGATTATCGTCTGATCAGCAGAAAGGAGATTCAATGAAAATACTGGCATTTGACAGTTCCGGTCTTGTGGCATCCGTCGCAATTCTGGAAGAGGAGCAGTTAATTGCAGAATATACTTTGAATTATAAAAAGACCCATTCTCAGACTCTTTTGCCGATGTTGGATGAAATCGTTAAGATGACAGAATTGGATCTCAATGAGATAGATGCCATAGCTGTGGCTGCCGGCCCCGGATCATTTACGGGACTGCGAATCGGTTCCGCCACAGTGAAAGGATTGGGATTGGCTCTGAACAAACCGATTGTGTCCGTCCCGACTCTGGAAGGGATCGCATATAATCTCTACGGAACCGATGCGCTGATCTGTCCGATGATGGATGCCCGGAGAAAACAGGTATATACGGGCCTCTATGAATTTAATGGAAAGAAATTTCAGATTATTGCAGATCAGACGGCGTGTCCGGTGGAAGAAATCCTTGACCGATGCAATGAATTTGGGAGAAAAGTCATCTTCCTCGGAGATGGAGTTCCTGTTTATCAGGATATGATCAAGGATAAAATTCAGGTGGAATATGATTTTGCGCCGGCCCATATGAACCGCCAGCGAGCCGGTGCCCTGGGCATGAGAGCCTTTGATTATATCAGAGAAGAAAAACTGGAGAGTGCGGCAGAGCATGCCCCGGTTTATCTGCGCAAATCCCAGGCGGAAAGAGAGCTGGAAGCAAAAGGGAAAAAATTGGAATGACACAGATTCGTGAGATGAAAAGAGAAGATTGCCAGGAAGTCTGGAATCTTCAAAAACAATGCTTTTCTATTCCATGGTCCATGGAAAGTCTGGAATCCATGTTCCGGACGAAAGGTTATACCAGTCTGATTGCCCTGGATGATCAGAGAATCATCGGTTATGTCGGAATGAAAGCTGTATTCGATGAGGCGGATATTACCAATGTGGCGGTGGATCTGTCCGAGAGAAGACAGGGAATCGGAAAGGCATTGATAAAAGAATTACTGATAATAGCGGACCAACAGAAATTAAATCGCATTTTTCTGGAAGTAAGGATGTCCAATGAGGCAGCCATCCGACTTTATGAGGGAGTGGGTTTTAAAAAAATCGACTGCCGGAAGAATTATTATGAGAAACCAAGAGAAGATGCGTGGATCATGGTCTGGGAGAATACCAATAGTTACTAACCATTATTTCGACTTTTTATTCTATAATGTACCTGTAATCGTTAAAACATATGGTTATAAACCGTCAGACTATTTAAGAAGAAATACCTTGCTGACGAGAAAATACAGGGAAGGACCGGAGGTACAAGATGGAAAAAAGAGATCAGATTATTTATTGTAATTGCTGTGGAAAACAGATTATTTTGGAACCGAAAGAAAAGAGAGAGGATTATCTGTTTGTGCAGAAGGAATGGGGATTTTTTTCCGGAAAAGACGGGGAGATTCACAGATTTACTCTGTGTGAGAACTGTTATGACCGGATGAGGGAACAGTTTTCCATTCCTGTGGATATCAGAGTGCAGACAGAATTACTTTGATATTTCAAGAATGGCTTGGAGAGTGTTTCTGAACTGATGGTGTTCGAATTGAATTAGAAGAGAGGGATGTTATGCTGGAATTGTGCTTGCTTGGCTGTGGAGGTATGATGCCTTTACCATACCGCAAACTGACGTCTTTGATGGCGAGATATAATGGAAGCAGTATTTTGATAGATTGCGGTGAGGGAACCCAGGTTGGCATTAAGGAAAAAGGCTGGAGTTTTAAACCGATTGATGTAATTTGTTTTACCCACTATCATGCGGATCACATCAGTGGTCTGCCGGGGCTGTTGCTGACTTTGGGAAATGCCCAGAGGACAAGTCCTCTGTTGATGATAGGACCGAAGGGACTGGAAAGAGTGGTCAATTCCCTGCGTGTAATTGCACCGGATCTGCCATTTCCCATTGAATTCAGAGAATTAAAAGAAAAATCAGAAACCATTGAGATGGATGGATATCGGATTCGGGCCTTTCGGGTCAATCATAATGTTCTCTGCTACGGCTATACCATTGAGATTGATCGTGCCGGCAAATTTGATGTGCAGAGAGCAAAAGACAATCAAGTGGAGATGAAATACTGGAGTCGGCTGCAGAAAGGGGAAATGATTGAGCTGCCTGACCGGACGCTCACCGGAGATCTGGTCATGGGACCGCCGAGAAAAGGAATCAAATGTACGTATACAACAGATACCCGGCCAACTGCATCCATTGTGGAACATGCGGCAGATTCGGATCTGTTTATCTGCGAGGGAATGTACGGGGAGCCGGAGAAGCAGCAGAAGGCAGTAGAGTATAAACATATGACCTTTTATGAGGCGGCGGAGCTTGCCAGAAAAGCACAGGTCAAACAGATGTGGCTGACCCATTACAGCCCTTCTCTGGTTCGTCCGGAAGAATATCTTTCAAAGGTACAGGAGATTTTCCCGGAAACCAGTGTGGGAAAGGATGGAAAAAGTATTACTTTAGCCTTTGAAGATGAATAATAGAATGGAAGTGAGAGGATGGAACAGGATAAAAGGGATGTGCTGGTATTGGCAATTGAGACATCCTGCGATGAGACTGCTGCGGCAGTGGTAAAAAATGGAAGAGAAATATTATCAAATACAATATATACACAGATTAAGCTCCACACCGTTTTTGGAGGCGTCGTTCCGGAAATTGCTTCGAGAAAGCATATCGAGAAGATCAATCCGGTCATTGAGACAGCGCTTCAGGAAGCTGGAGTTACTTTAGACGAAATTGATGCCATTGCGGTGACCTACGGACCGGGATTGGTGGGAGCCTTGCTGGTTGGAGTGGCGGAAGCCAAGGCAATTGCCTACGCCACAAAGAAACCGCTGATTGGAGTCCATCACATCGAGGGACACATCAGTGCCAATTATATTGAGCATAAAGAACTGGAACCGCCATTTTTATGCATGGTGGCTTCAGGCGGACATTCTCATCTGGTTATGGTAAAAGATTACGGAGAGTATGAAATTATCGGTCGTACCAGGGATGATGCAGCCGGAGAAGCCTTCGATAAGGTTGCCAGAGCCATCGGTCTGGGATACCCGGGTGGACCTAAGATTGACAAACTGGCAAGGGAAGGTGATAAAAATGCCATAACATTTCCAAGAGCGAAAATCTCCGGATCGCCGGATGATTTCAGCTTCAGTGGTTTGAAATCTTCTGTTTTAAATTACCTGAATCAGTGTGAGATGAAAGGTGTGGAAGTGAGCCGGGCCGATGTGGCCGCATCCTTCCAGCAGGCAGTGATTGATGTGCTGACAGAGCACACCGTGGCAGCGGCAAAACGGGTCGGCATAAAGAAGGTAGCCATCGCCGGCGGTGTTGCCTCCAACAGTTCTCTGCGAGAGCAGATGAAGAAGAAATGTGAAAACAATGGGATTACTTTTTATTATCCTTCACCGGTCTACTGTACCGATAATGCGGCAATGATCGGTGTGGCAGGTTATTACGAATACAGAAAAGGCGTTCGCGACGGATGGGATCTCAATGCGGTGCCGAATCTGAAAATTGGGGAGCGTTAAGCAAAAGATGAAAACAAAAGTGATTGCGGTGGTGCTGGCAGCGGGAAAAGGCAGCCGGATGCATTCGAAAATACAAAAACAATATCTGGAATTACTGGGGCGTCCGGTTATCACTTACACCTTGGAAGCCTTTGAAAACAGCAGAGTGGATGAAGTGATTCTTGTGGTGGAATCGGGAGAAATTGACTTTGCCCGGGAAGAAATTGTGAAAAAATTTCACTATCAGAAAGTAACTCAGATCATCCCCGGCGGAAAAGAAAGATATGATTCCGTGTACATGGGACTCTGTGCCGGTGAAGAAGTACAGGGAGAAACCTATGTGCTGATTCAGGATGGTGCAAGAGCGTTTATCACATCGGAACAGGTGAATCAGTGTATCGAAGCAGTAAAAGAATACAAAGCCTGCGTTATGGCCATGCCTGTCAAAGATACCATCAAAATCGTAGATGAGGATAACTATTCCCTGTCAACACCTGACAGAAGCCGTATGTGGCAAATGCAGACACCGCAGTGCTTTGTATTACCGGAAATCCGGGATGCATACAGAGAAATGATGAATGCAGGGGATCGCACAGTGACCGATGATGCCATGGTGATGGAACGCTACGGAAACCGTCGGGTGAAGATGATTGAAGGAAGCTATGATAATATAAAGATCACTACACCGGAGGATTTGATCATCGGGGAAGCAATTCTGAAAAAATACGGTCAAAACAAAGAATAATATTCAACATTTCAGAAGGAGTCCCCCCGCTTCTAGCGCGTAGAGCGCTAAGCGGGGGGTAATAAAATAGTTTCAGTAGCGGGTTACAATCCCCTTCTGAAATGTTGAGCCTCCGGCGGATTGCAGAGATGCGCATTTGAAAATTGTCATGCTAACGCATGACGCGCATCTCGCAGCAAGAACGCCGAGGCGTTCTTGAATAATATAGATACATTTGGTTGAATAACCAGGAAAAACGACAGGAGTAACAGAAATGAAAAAAGAAAATTTATTTTTTATACCAGATGAAGAAGAACAGCTTCTGACTCCTTCGCAGCAGAATGAAGAAAAAGGAGTCTTTTTGCAGGAAGAAGATTTGGCAGAAGATGATTATGATGCTGAAGAGTCCGAGGATGAAGAAGACGATGAAGAAACAGAAGAAGATGTCGATGAAGTAGACGGAGAAATTGTGGAAGATTCGGATGAAGATGACAAACCGAAGAAAAAGGATACCGATTACTGCTGCATTTGCCATCGCACAGAATCTCAGGGTGCAAAGCTGGTGCGAATGCCGAACAATATGAGCGTATGTACCGATTGTATGCAGAAATCCTTTGATACTTTTGGTTCCGGATTTAATAACGGAGGCATCCAGTTTGTAGATTTATCTAATATGGATTTGAACAGTCTCCGCAATATGAATCTCGGTGATTTGCTCTCCGGTAATATGACCGGGCAGAAAGTGAAACCGAAAAAGGCCAAAAAGAAAAAGAAGAAAGACAAGCCGGCAGAAGAAAAACTGTCTATTAAGAATATTCCGGCACCGCATCAGATCAAGGCGAAGCTGGATGAATACGTGATCGGACAGAACTATGCGAAAAAGGTAATGTCTGTTGCCGTTTATAATCACTACAAGAGAGTAATCACCAACACCATGGATGAGATAGAAATCGATAAATCCAACATGCTGATGATCGGGCCGACCGGATGTGGAAAGACCCATCTGGTAAAAACCCTTGCCAGATTATTAAATGTACCGCTGGCCATCTGCGATGCCACTTCTCTGACAGAAGCCGGCTATATCGGAGATGACGTGGAAAGTGTGCTTTCCAAGCTTCTCGCCAACGCCGACAATGATGTGGAGAAGGCAGAAACCGGTATCATCTTCATTGATGAGATTGACAAGATCGCCAAAAAGAAAAACACCACCAGCCGTGATGTGAGCGGAGAATCCGTTCAGCAGGCCCTTTTAAAACTGTTGGAAGGCAGCGAGGTGGAGGTTCCGATCGGAGCCAGCTCCAAAAATGCCATGGTTCCAACCACCATGATGAACACCAGAAATATTTTATTCATCTGTGGCGGAGCATTCCCGGATCTGGAAAATATCATCAAGGAACGACTGAACAAAACCTCATCCATCGGATTTGCCGCAGATCTGAAAGATAAATACGACAACGAAAAAAATCTGTTACAGTATGTGACCATCGAAGACCT
>JALERO010000069.1 GCA_022764265.1 Eubacterium sp.
ATGATAAAGTTATTTCCAATCTGCGGAATAATATTTCGAAAAGCCTGCGGGAGAATAACATGAATCATTGCCTGAAAATGCGTCATTCCAATGGCTTTTGCTCCCTCCATCTGTCCCGGATCCACGGAAATAATTCCACCGCGGACAGATTCTGCCATATAGGCTCCTGTATTAATTGATACAACAAAAAATGCAGCGGACCACATTCCCAGCTGAATTCCGAATACCTGAGCCATTCCATAATAGATGAAAACGGCCTGAACAATCATAGGAGTTCCGCGGAAAAGCTCAACATATGCTTTCATAATTATTTTTACTATTTTTAATAACACTCTCTTAACCACACTGTCCCTTTTCGGATCCGAAGGGATTGTCTGGACAATTCCCACCGCAAAACCGATCACACACCCAACAAAGGTGGAAACCAGCGCAATCACAAGAGTTGTTCCGGCGCCTTTCAGGTAAGAGGTACCATATTGCTGAAGCAGATAGACAATCCTCTCCAGAAAATTCATCTCGGAAATCATAATTATCTCCCCTTTAAAAGATTATTCGGATAATGGCTGAACGGAAATTGCCTCATTCATCATCGCATCATAATCGTCTGTTGTCATCGTAGCAAGAACGGAATTAATTCCTTCTAATAATTCTGTATTTCCTTTCTGAACAGAGATACCGATGTTGATTTCTTCATCGGATACTTCATAATCATCACCGCTGCCGGCGAAATCCAGTAATTTGAAATCCGGATAAGCAACAACAGCAGCCATACCGGTAGGCATATCTGTAACGACCACATCGGTACGTCCGCTTTCGAGAGCAACTAACATTGCCGGTGCGGATTCCTGTGCCGGCTGGATGTTGGCATCCTGAATCTGTGGCAGACATACATCATACCAGATGGTTCCAAGCTGAGAGGTACAGGTTGCTCCTGCCAGATCAGAAATACCCTTTGCATCTGCATACTGTCCGTCATTTTTCACCAGAGTGATAATGGAAGCATAGTAGTAAGGATCAGAGAAATCAACCATTTCCAGTCTCTCCGATGTGATAGACTGACCGGCGATGACACAGTCAACGGTTCCGGACTGAACAGCAGGTACCAGAGAATCCCAGTCGAGCTTAACGATTTCAAGATCATATCCCAGCTCGTCTGCAATCTTTTTGGCCATCATAACGTCATATCCGTATGCATAATCTTTGCTGTCCTTGATTGGAACCGCACCATTTGAATCATCGGACTGGGTCCAGTTATACGGCGCATATCCACACTCCATAGCAACCTTTAATGTTTTCTTGCCAGCAGCCTCCGTGGATTTTTCGGACTGGTCAGAAGCAGAACCGCCACATGCAGTCAGACCAACTACCATCGTAGCAGCCAATACGATACTCAATAATCTCTTTTTCATATCAAATCTCTCCTTTTGTTAAAAAAATTGTACCTGAATATTGAGGTATTCAAAAAAAATTCCATACAACCAAAAAAAGGAAACTCCTAGCCGGAATTTCCTCTTTGAAATCATATTAGAATCTATTAATTTTGTAAACCTGAAAATATACAGATTGAAAAGTTAGAGATATTGTAACATGATATTATAAAGAATGCAATGATTCTTTTGAACTTTTTTAAGACCTCATCCTATCATTCTGACAAATTCCCGATGAATCCTGTCATCGCCGGATAGTTCCGGATGAAATGCCATCGCCAGCTGATTCTTGTATCGGACTGCCACAATTTTTTCTTCCACTTCCGCCAGAATTTCTACTTCCGGTGCCACTTCTGCAATATAAGGTGCACGGATAAATTCCATTGGATAGGTTCCCAGATTTTGAAGGGGTCCCTGCATCTGGCCTTCATAATGGAAGCTGCCCAGCTGTCTACCGTAGGCATTTCTTTTTACGGTGACCGGAAGCGTCTGGAAATATCGTTTCTCATCATTGGACAGCTCTTCTGCCAGCAAAATCAATCCTGCACAGGTGGCAAGAACCGGCATTCCCGACTGGATTCTCTGTTTCAATGAATCAAACATTCCAAGCTCCTTCAATAATTTCCCCTGTACGGTACTCTCACCACCGGGAAGAACAATACCGTCAAAATGTTGATTTAAATCTTCTTTCTGTCGGAGTTCTACAGTATCAATTCCCATATTTTGAAGCATCTTTTCATGCTCAATAAAAGCTCCCTGTACGGCAAGTACTGCTACAGTCATCTTATTTTCCCCTCTCTGCCATCAGAAGCTGAATCTCATCTTCATTAATGCCGATCATGGCTTCCCCAAGATCTTCTGATAACTCTGCGATCATCTTTGCATCGGTATAATTTGTCACGGCCTTTACGATGGCATTGGCTCTCTTTTCCGGATTGCCGGATTTGAAAAAACCGGATCCCACAAAGACACCCTCTGCTCCCAGCTGCATCATCAGCGCTGCATCGGCCGGAGTCGCCACACCGCCGGCAGCGAAATTAACAACCGGAAGTCTCTTTTCATTATGCACCTGAAGAACCAGTTCATATGGAACCCGCAGTTCTTTTGCCACATCAAATAATTCATCTTCCCTCATGGAAGTGATGCGGGCAATTTCACGATTCATCATGCGCATATGACGAACTGCCTGAACGATATCTCCTGTTCCCGGTTCCCCTTTGGTACGGATCATAGATGCACCCTCATTAATTCTTCGAAGCGCCTCCCCAAGATCTTTGGCACCACAGACAAAAGGCACTTTAAATTTCGTCTTATCAATATGATAAACATCATCCGCCGGTGAAAGAACCTCACTCTCATCAATATAATCAATTTCAATGGCTTCCAACAGCTGCGCCTCCACAAAATGTCCGATTCGACACTTTGCCATAACCGGGATGGAAACTGCCTCCTGAATACCACGAATCATTTTCGGATCACTCATTCTGGAAACACCACCAGCTGCTCGAATATCCGCCGGAATCCGTTCCAATGCCATAACCGCACAAGCCCCGGCTGCCTCAGCGATCTGCGCCTGCTCCGGTGTCGTCACATCCATGATAACACCACCCTTTAACATCTGCGCCAATTCCTTATTTAACTCATACTGTCTCTTTGCATCGTTAGACATTCTAAAATCCTCCTTAAAAATTATTATCAAAAATCAAAATCATTCACTTTCAAACGATGCAACTACCATAAAACAAACATGACCATATTAAAATACTCAAAATGAGTTTTTTTAATATGGTCAATCATTATTGTAATTATTTAGTATTTTATCTTGTTTTTTACATTATTTAAAGAATTCTTTACAAAAAAGAATAGAAAGGTTATATTAATCATACATTAATGAAAAGCTATCTGAGGTGAAAAGTGCGTCGTCATACGCCACATGCTAAAGCAATGGGAAAAAGAGATGTTGGAGTGACGCTCCAGCCAGAGACTATTTTCTGATTTAATCCCCTGTTCTGTGAATAAATTTTCTACGGTAAAAAACCAGCTTTCTTTTTAAAACACAGACGTCAAGTGCAGCTGACGCAGTTTTGCGAGCATAGTGATTTCTGCGGAGAGATGTCTGAGCCTGCTTGGCAGGCGAGTTCTCGAGAGCAGAAATCAATAAACGGCGGAGCAAAACAAGGAAAGCAACGTGTCTGTGTGTAAAAAGAAAGCTGGTTTTTATCTTAGCCAAAATATTTACCATTTAATATCGGATTCCAAATCAGAATACAACCGTTATCTCTGTCCCTTTCCCCACCTCACTGTTTAAGGTCAGTTCGGCGTTATGAATGGCCACAATGTGTTTGACTATGGCCAGTCCAAGGCCAGTTCCGCCAGTTTGTTTGGAACGACTCTTATCCACCCGGTAAAAGCGTTCAAATACTCTTTCCTGGTGTTCTTTTGGAATGCCGATTCCGGTGTCACGCACCTGAAGATACGCATGGCCTTCTCTGGCTCCGACTTCCACCACCACATTTCCATTTTTATTGTTGTAACGGATGGCATTATTGCAGAGATTTTCCAGCAGTTCCGAGATCATATCTTTATTGGCATTGACAGAGGTAGGAACCCCGATGCAGACGATGGCCACGTCATGTTTGTGGGCATACATTTTCAGGTTCTCCACGCACTGTCTTGCCAGTTCATTTAAATCAAAGGTTTCAAAAAGGTTTTTTTCTTCCACGTTATCCAGTTCTGACAGACGGATGATATCATTGATCAGTGAGAGCAGCCGTTCTGCATTCTGACGTATTTTTGCCGAAAAGGTGGAAATCTCATCCGGGGCTACCATATTATTTTCCATAAGCTCCGCATAACCGGATATGGCGGTGAGCGGTGTTTTCAGCTCATGGCTCACGTTAGCCGTGAAGTCCTGACGCATTTTCGCTCCCTTTAAGATATCCGCATGCTGTGCCCGTATCATGTGAACAAAGGGGCCCAGTTCCTTATAAGCGGGAGCGATGGAATAGTCATCGATATTCAGCGTCATTTCCTCAATCGGGCGAATGATACTCCTCGTGAGAATCTGCGCCAATATAATACAGAGAATCATCATAACAATGATCACCAGCGCAATGATCGGCACCACGCTACTGACAATGCTCCACAGATTCCCCTCTTCCTTGGCTACCCGGAGTACGGAACCGTCGGAAAGACGCATTGCATAATAAAATGTACTTTTATTCATGGTCGCTGATTTTCGGATTTCCTCTCCGTAACCATTCTGGAATGCACTGATGACTTCCGGCCTTTTGGCATGATTCTCCATGGTGTTGGCATCCACATCATTGTCGTAAAGTACCGTACCATCCCGGGCAATCCATGTGACACGCAGCTCCTTAATATCAAAATGAAATCCATCTGTATTGTCTTCCCTGAAAATATTGGCACTTTTCAATACCCGACAGGTGGTCCGCAGGTCATCCTGGACCTGTTTTTTATACAGATCATAAAAAATCGTTAAGGTCAGAAGCAGTGTGACAATAATCGCAATGATAGAAATCCCAATCAGCTGAAAATTAATTTTTTTCTTCATGGTCTGCCCCTTCTCTGCCTACTCCATCACATATCCAACATTTCGAACAGTCTTGATTCTTGATCCATTCTCACCCAGCTTTTTCCTCAGAGTTTTAATATGCATATCCACGGTTCTGGATTCTCCTTCAAATTCCGTATCCCAGACTCTCTGCATGATCATCTCTCTGGTCATTACAATACCAGCATTGCGCATCAGCAGCTTAAGTAATTCATATTCCTTATAAGTCAGTTCCACGGGATCATTTTTGACATAAGCCATATGCCTTTCATCATCCAGAAATACTTCGCCGATGGACATAAATTTATTCTCGGTCTGTTCCATGGTTCGACGCAGCACCGCTTTTACCCGGGTGATAAATTCAATGATGGAAAACGGCTTTTTGATATAATCATCTGCACCGATATCCAGGCCTCTGACCATATCAATCTCCGATGTTTTGGCCGTCACCATTATGACCGGCAGTCTTTTTGTCAGAGGATTCTGTCTGATTTTTTTAATGATTTCATAACCGTCTTCATCAGGAAGCATGATATCCAAAATTGCCAGATCCGGCACTTTTTCTTCCAGTTTTTTATAAAAATTCGAAGCATCTTCAAAGGTATAGACTTTATGTCCGCTGTTTTTTAATGCGATTGCTTCAATTTCCTGAATATTTGTATCATCTTCCACTACATATATTACTGCCATTCTATCTACCTTCTATCTAATTTTGGGAATGTTTGCTTTCCGGAAGAGCATATTTTTTGCGAAATTCCTGATATTCCTGACGGAATATCTCCCGGTCTTTTTCTTCCAGGTCCTCCATATACTCATGGGTATCAAATCCGCCCTCATTTACCTCCAACAGGCAAAGTGCTATATTTGAGCAATGATCTGCCACTCTCTCAAAGGTCGTGGAAATATCAGACAGAACAAATCCCAGTTCGATCGTACATTTTCCCTGTCGCAGGCGGTTGATATGTCGCTGTTTTTCTTCCATATTGAGGTAATCCACAACCTGCTCCAGCGGCTCCACTTCTTTGGCAAGGGCAAGATCATTCTTTTCAAATGCCTCTACGGCCTTGTTGAGTATCTCAATGATCGCATTGGAGAAGACAATGAGTTCCTCTCTCGCCTTATCGGAAAACTTCAGGCCTTTATGATGCATTTCTTCCGCTGCTTCTTTTAAATTCACCGCATGATCTGAGATTCTCTCAAAATCACCGATACAGTGTAATAATATGGATAAGGTCTGGCTTTCTGTCGGAGACAGATTTTTGCTGCTCAGTTTCAATAAATA
>JALERO010000091.1 GCA_022764265.1 Eubacterium sp.
ATTTCCGTTGCATTACTGTGTAACACACTGGAAAAAAGCAAACAGAAAAACAGTATGTATAATATATGCCTATTTATTTTTCTTTTTGTTAAGTAGTCTGACATGGTATACCTCACAAGTAAAAAAACAGCGGATAAGATATCGCTGTTTTTCTTTGGTTTACGTTTATTCGAAATTGCCTTGTTTCGTTATTCGGCAATCTCTACATGAATATTATTTTTGTTTAAAATATTAAGAACTTCTTCGGAGACACCGGGATCGGTACAGATAGTATCGATTTCTGAAAAAGTAGACTGGATAACTACTCCTTTTTGAGAAAACTTGCTGGAGTCTGCCAGAATGATCATGCGATTTGCGGAATCCGCCATATATTTCATGGTTTCCACACGCATCAGGTCATCACAGGTGAAACCGGCAGTTGGAATGAACCCATCGGTTCCTACGAAAAATTTGTCTACGAAAAATTCCTTTGCACACTTGCGGACCAGTGGGCCTACCATACCCTGATATTCTTTCTGATATTCGCCACCGAGAAGAATGACCTTTCGGATTGGAAGTTCACGAATGCGAATCGCAATGTAAGCAGAGTTTGTGATGATAGTGATATCTTTTTTTAACTTGGCCAGCTGTTCGGCAAGCAGCGCACAGGTCGACCCGGATTCCAACATGACAGTTTCGCCGTTAGAAACCATTTCGGCTGCTTTTGTTGCAATTTTTAACTTGGTATCGTAATTGATGGTCAGGCGTGTGTTGATATCATTTGCATTTTTGATTAACGCATAACCATGTTCACGAGCCAGAAGACCCTCTTCTTCCAGATAATCCAGGTCTTTTCGAATGGTAACCTGAGAGACATCAAGCATTTCTGCCAGACGGCTGACTTCAATCTTTTGATAAAGATTTACCAATTTTATGAGTTTGGACTGACGCTCTGTCATATGAAACACCTCTTTCTTTCTAACAGAAGTATAGCATAGAAAATAAGAAAAGTAAAAGAAATAATGAAAGCATTTTATAAGATTTCAGTTTGCTTTACAAAAGATTGTGAAGAAAAAAATTAAAGATGTGCTGTATACGAATCCGATAAAAAATGTTATACTATCCGTAAAATTGAATTTTATATAGAAAGCGAGATGAATTCATGAGCCAGGAAAAGGTTGATAGAAGGAAAGAATATAAGAAAAATCATAAACAGATTTTAGCCAGAGAGAAGAGAAAGGCTAAGATCGCCAAAGCAATCTGGTATCTGTGTCTGGTTTGTATTATAGGCGGAGTTGGATTTTCTTTTTACCAGAAATTGAATCCGGCACCGGAGGATAATACCAATACATTTTACAGTCTGATTGCAACAGACAGCTACGGAATTCTGGATCCGTCTTTACCGGAATAAGTGGCAGGACAGGTTACCGGTCCGTTCTGAATGATTGTTCAGAACGGACTTTCTTAATTCACCGTTTGAGGAGATGAAGCGATGGCGTTTACACATTTACATGTCCATACAGAATATAGCTTGCTGGATGGTTCCAGTAAGATCAAAGAACTTCTTCCTAGGGCGAAGGAGCTGGGGATGGACAGTCTGGCCATTACAGACCATGGGGTTATGTACGGGGTCATTGATTTTTATAAAAAAGCCAAAGAAGTGGGGATTAAGCCGATTCTTGGATGTGAGGTCTATGTTGCGCCCGGCTCCAGGTTTGACCGGGAACAGAGTAAGGGAGAGGACAGGTATTATCATCTGGTTTTGCTGGCAGAGAATAATCAGGGATACCAGAATCTGATGAAGATTGTCACCAGAGGTTTTACGGAAGGTTATTATTATCGGCCAAGGGTAGATTATGAGATTCTTGAGCAGTATCATGAAGGAATCATTGCCCTCAGTGCCTGCCTTGCCGGTGAGATTCCCAATAAGATTTTAAAGGAAGATTTTGAGGGAGCCAGAGCGGCGGCACGGCGTATGAACGAGTTGTTCGGACCGGGGAATTTCTTTCTCGAATTGCAGGATCATGGCATCCGGCAGCAGACCCAGGTGAATTCCACCGTTATGCGGCTTTCAAAGGAGCTGGATATTCCGCTGGTGGTCACCAACGATGTTCATTACATTAACGAGGATGATGCGATTCCCCATGACCTTCTTCTTTGTATCCAGACCGGAAAGCTGGTGTCGGATACCGATCGGATGCGCTATGAGGGAGGACAGTTCTTTCTCAAATCAGAAGAAGAAATGCAGCGACTGTTTCCTTATGCCAGAGAGGCGTTGGAAAACACCCATAAGATTGCGGAGCGATGCAATGTTGAGATTGTATTTGGAGAGCAAAAGGTGCCGAAATTTGACGTGCCTGAGGGGTATGATGCGTATTCCTATCTGCAAAAGCTTTGTGAAGAAGGCCTGGAGAAACGATATGGAAGCCATGCGCCGCAGGATCTGAAGGAACGACTGGAATACGAGCTGGATACCATTAAGAATATGGGTTACGTGGATTATTTTCTGATTGTGTGGGATTTCATCCGGTTTGCCAAAAGTCAGGGCATTGCCGTGGGACCGGGACGTGGCTCGGCAGCGGGAAGTATTGTATCCTATTGCCTCGAGATAACAAATATTGATCCGATTCGATATCAGTTGATTTTTGAACGTTTCCTGAATCCGGAGCGTGTGTCCATGCCGGATATCGATATTGACTTCTGTTATGAGAGAAGACAGGAAGTTATCGATTATGTTTACCGGAAATATGGAAAAGATAAAGTTGTTCAGATCATAACCTTCGGAACCATGGCAGCCCGCATGGCAGTCCGGGACGTGGGAAGAGTCCTCGCCATACCTTATGCACAGGTAGATAAGGTGGCAAAAATGATTCCGATGGAGCTGGGAATCACCATTGAGAAAGCGTTAAATTCCAATCCGGAATTGAAACAGGCCTATGATTCCGATGAGACAACCAGAAATCTCATCGACATGTCTATGCGTCTGGAAGGACTGCCGCGACATACCTCCATTCATGCAGCGGGGGTGGTGATCGGTTCCCGACCACTGGATGAATTTGTTCCACTGTCAAGAGGCGCCGATAATGTGATCACCACCCAGTTTACCATGACGACCATCGAGGAACTGGGACTTTTGAAAATGGATTTTCTGGGTCTTCGAACCCTGACGGTGATTCAGGATGCGGTTCGGATGATTGAGAAAAAGACCGGACAGCCACTTGATATCGATAATATTAATTATGAAGATTCGAAAGTCTATGAGATGATCGGTCAGGCCAAGACCGAGGGTGTGTTCCAGCTGGAAAGTGCCGGCATGAAGTCTTTCATGAGGGAATTACGGCCGGAGAATCTGGAAGATATTATCGCCGGAATCTCCCTGTATCGTCCGGGACCGATGGATTTTATTCCAAAATATATCAAAGGAAAACAGAACAAAGATACCATCCAGTACAGTTGCCCGGAACTGGAAGAGATTCTTGCTCCGACCTACGGTTGTATTGTATATCAGGAACAGGTCATGCAGATCGTTATGAAGCTGGCCGGTTACACCCTGGGCAGAAGCGATCTGGTTCGCCGTGCCATGTCCAAGAAGAAGGGCGATGTGATGGCGAGAGAGCGGGCCAATTTCGTATACGGAAATGAGCAGGAAGGCGTGGAAGGCTGTATAAAAAGAGGAATTCCCGAAGATGTGGCCAATCATATCTTTGATGAGATGATTGATTTCGCCAAATACGCCTTCAACAAATCCCATGCGGCAGCCTATGCGGTGGTAGCTTATCAGACGGCCTGGCTGCGGTGTTATCATCCGGTAGAATTTATGGCCGCTTTGCTCACTTCAGTGATTACAAATCCAAAAAAAATCACAGAATATATCAATACCTGCAGAGGTATGGGAATTCAGATTCTGCCACCGGATATCAATGAAGGGGAGAGCGGATTTTCCGTATCCGACGGTGCCATCCGTTATGGACTCACCGCCATAAAGAGTCTGGGGAAAAACGTGATTGATGCAATGGTTACTGAGAGAAATGCCCATGGCCCTTATAAAAATCTGAAGGACTTTATGGAGCGGCTCACCACCAAAGAAATCAACAAGCGTACCATTGAGAATCTGATTAAATCCGGTGCTCTTGACAGCCTCGGTGCCACCAGAAAACAGTTGATGATGGTTTATGCATTTGTTCTCGATGAGGTGAATCGGGAAAGAAAAGAAAACATCAGCGGTCAGATGTCATTATTCGATTTCTTCTCTGAGGAAGAAAAAAAGGAGTATGAAGTACAATATCCTGATGTGGGAGAGTATGATCAGGCTCAGAAACTTGCCTTTGAAAAAGAGGTTATGGGAATTTATGTAAGCGGTCATCCGCTGGAAGATTATATGGATTCCATGAAAAAACAGATCACAGCCAAAACTACCGATTTTGAGCCGGATGAAGATACGGGGCATGCTATTGTTAAAGACGGCTATCACTATATTGTCGGCGGCATGCTATCTGGCGTCACAGTGAAATTGACCAAGACCAATCAGAATATGGCTTTTCTGACACTGGAGGATTTGTTTGGAACCGTAGAGATCATTCTTTTCCCGAGAGACTATCAGAAATACAGAGATGTACTGGTGGCAGATACCCCCCTGTACGTGAAAGGCCGTGCATCCGTTTCCGAGGAGAGTGGTAAGTTGGTTGCCGAGGAAATCATCCCGATGGATCAGGTGCCGAAGGAAGTTTGGATTCAGGTGGAGAATGTTGGAGTCTTCCAGGAAAAACAGCAGGCGCTTTATGACATCATCCGCCAACATTCCGGAGAGAGAGGCCTTGTGGTGTATTCCAGAAAAGACAAAGCCATCAAACGACTTCCTTCATACCAGAACATTTCCGGTGATTCCGGCGTAATCAGGGATTTAAAACAGTTGTTTGGTGAAAAAAATATCAAAGTAACAGAGAAGAGTATTGAAAAATTTCAAAAAAAGAGATAATATGACTAGTGAAAAATGAAAATATAGGGAGGACGTTTTCGTTTTTTGATAATTTAAAACTTAGGGAATTCTAAATGGAGGTAGTCTATGAGTAGTGCTAGCGCAGTAGGAACAATAGGAATTTTGACAAGTGGTGGCGATGCCCCTGGAATGAACGCAGCCATTCGTGCCGTTGCAAGAACCGCATGGGCAAGAGGAATCAATGTAAAGGGAATTTATCGTGGATATAAAGGCCTTTTAGATGAAGATATCTTTGAGATGCATCACACCTTTACCCGTAACATTATCACTAACGGTGGAACCGCTCTTTACACAGCAAGATGTCTGGAATTTAAAGAGCTGGACTATCAGAAAAAGGCAGCTGATATTTTAAAGGCTCACGGCATTGACGGTCTTGTTGTTATCGGTGGAGACGGATCTTTCCGTGGAGCACAGGCTCTCGCAAGACAGGGTATCAACACCGTAGCTCTTCCGGGAACCATCGATTTGGATATTGCATGTACAGAATACACCATTGGTTTTGATACTGCTGTTAACACAGCAATGCAGGCCATTGATAAGATTCGTGATACCGCTTCTTCCCATGACCGTTGTTCCATCATCGAAGTTATGGGACGTGACGCAGGATTTATCGCTCTCTGGTGCGGTATTGCCTGTGGAGCAGAAGACATTCTGATTCCGGAACGTTTTGATGGCAACAGACCGAAGTTAGTTTACAATCTGATCGAAGGCATTAATGATAAAAAGAAAAGTACCAAAAAGCATCACATGATCATCAACGCAGAAGGTATCGGACATTCCTATGGAATGGCAAAGGATATCGAAGCAGCTACCGGTGTTGAGACCAGAGCTACCATCCTCGGCTACATGCAGAGAGGTGGAAGCCCGACAGCCAAAGACCGTGTATA
>JALERO010000224.1 GCA_022764265.1 Eubacterium sp.
TCATAAAAATTTTTCCTAAAACATAGCATTTATGAAACACTTTAGACTAATAGAATACTTTCTCTATCATAAGGAACATAAAGATTTCCTTTATAATATTGCCTTGCTTCTTTTTTATAAAGGGATTTCCTCTTTCTGATATTTGCATCTTCTGTGTGCCAGAGCAGCAGATTATTCACTTCCAGCCGGGTCGCCAGCTCTGCAGCGTCCTTCACCGTGCTGTGACATTTCTCATAGGGTTTAAAAATTTCTCTTTCTTCATAAAGGCAAAAGGCTTCATGGAGAAGTTTATGGTTTTTCACCAGTAAGTTTACAGTCGTTTTCTAAAACAATCGAAGGCCGATGGCAGTGCATATTGCTCTTCCATCTCTTTTCTGGAAACCAACGCCCAGTTTTCATCATTCTCCGTCCAGTCGGCATCCTTCACTATTTCTTTCAGCCGGATATGATATCCTGTCATATGCCATTCCACATGGGAGAAAATGTGTTTTCCCTCACCAAGGGGTTCGATATTCTCCTGCTGCCAGTCAGGAATCTTCCAGACTTTCATCTGTTCCCGTGCTTTTTCCAAAGTGTAGGAACCTTCCACATTGGGAAATTCCCACAACCCGGAAAGCAGGCCCCTCGCAGAGCGCTTGTGAAGAAGAATCTTATCTTCTCCCTGTGCATCTTTCCCTTCTATAAGAAAAATCGCCCTTTCTTCAATCCTTCTTGGTTTTTTCTTCGCTTTTACCGGAAATTCTGTCTCTCGCTGCATTTTATGGGCCTGACATACAGACTCCCACGGGCATCTGTCACAAAGTGGCTCGCCATTTGGGAGACAGATCATCGCTCCCAGGTCCATTAAAGCCTGGTTGAAATCTCCGGCCCGTTCTGCCGGAAGCACCCGCCTCACTTCTCTGGTGAGCGTTTTTTTTACTGCCATTTTTCCGATTTCTCCTTCTTCCGCCAACAGTCGGGAGAAGACACGAAGGACATTTCCGTCCACCGCCGGTTCCGGCAGCCCAAAAGCTATGGAAGCGATAGCTCCTGCGGTGTATTCTCCGATTCCCTTCAGAGATAGTAACTTTTCGTAATCTCCCGGCAACTCCCCATCATATTCCTCCATGATCGTCGCTGCCGCTGCTTTCAGATTTCTTGCCCGATTATAGTAACCCAGCCCTTCCCAGAGCTTCATCAATTTCTCTTCCGAAACCTCCGCCAGCGACTCCACTGTCGGCAGTTCATCCATCCAGCGGTCATAATATCGCTTTACTGCCTCCACCCTTGTCTGCTGAAGCATAATTTCCGAAATCCATACATGATAGGGGGTTGGATCACTTCTCCAGGGTAAGATTCTGGCATTGTAATCATACCACTTCAACAGTACAGGAGAGATTTCTCCCGATGCAATTTTCAACGGCTGACAGATCTGTTTCCAGTTTTCCATGAGTTTGTCAAGAGAAAATGCTGCATTGGCGGGGCTGGTTGACGGGAGCTTGATTGCTTTTCTTCCCAGCTTTTTCTCCTGATACTTTTCATAGTACTGATATGATTTCGCCCCATTACAATAGACGTCCTGTATATCCGCAGTATCAAAGATTTCCGTCAGATCATTGGGCGCCACATTTCGAATGCTGCTGTCAGACGATCCTATGATATCACAACTTTGGATAACATCCCAGAGGGCAATGTGATTCCGATGCAAAAATGCTTTCTTGTCCTCAATAGATACCGGCACTGCTTCGGATAGAACTCCGGCTACCGTCTTCCAGAAACGATTCTGGGAATGCCCATAAAAAAAGGCTTCTTCTCTGGATTTCACCGACGGAAAACTGCCAAGAATCAGAATTCTCGAGTCCTTGTCATAAAGTGGCGGAAATGGGTGCTTTATTGTCATTCGTTTTGATTCATCTAATTTCATTTTTAATAATTGTCCTTTTAAAATGTTTCCTTCCGATGTTTCTTTTGTTCCGGCATTTTCCCGATAATTCCGGGCAAAAAAACCGGCAGTATTCTCCGCCGGTCTTTTTCATATATTAATCTTCCTTTCTACGAAACATAGTGTTATTTAAGGGACATCGGGAAGCATATTAGAATATCTCGTATTCTTTTCCATGCTTGTTAAGCCAACGGCGACATTCCTGATATTCCGGCATCACCTTCTCGATCTCTGCCCAGAATCCGGCAGAATGATTCATTTTCTTCAGATGTGCCAACTCATGAACAATAATATAATCAATCACCTCTTCCGGCAGCATCGCCAGTTTCCAGTCAAATCGCAGATTTTTTTGGCGGCTACAGCTTCCCCACAGAGTTTTCTGATCTTTAATCTCCAGATTTTTATATGTAAGTTTTGGTATACTGATTTTTGTACTCCTCACTTGCCCGGAAATTTTCACATGATTAAAGGCCAGCTTCATATCCCTTCCATAATCATAGACTTTTTGGTTCACAATCTGGGCGGCACATTTTTTGTAATATCGCATCACGCAATAGCGAAGAAAGTTTTGGTCATCATTATCTGTCCGAATCGTAAGGACTCGACTTCCATCCGGATTTTCATCGTCATAAATCCTGGTTTCTTCATCCTCCTCGTGGAATTTAATCCGCAAAATTAAATCCATTCTGCCAAGATAGGGGAGTTTCTGCCCGCTACGATAAATAATTCTTCCATTCTCCAATTCCAGGGTGACAGGAAGGATTTGATGGTTTCTCATCTTGCAGCTTTCATATTGCTGAACGATTCTCTGTTCATTCATCTTCACATAGTGCTGAATCATATCCTGATTCATGCCAATGGGTACCTTCATGTCAACTGTAAGATCATCATGCACAATAATATCCACACATCTTGTGTCCACCGTAACGATATTCACATCCAAATCAGTTGTTCCATGATGAATCCTGATCTTTGGCATAAGATACCTCCTTTCAAAATAGTAACAGCAACTCATTAATCTGCTGTTAAAACAAATTCATCCCGCAATTTAATCTGTTATTTCTCAGTATAACTCGTTTTTTTATCGCTTTCAACTATTTTTCGAAGAAGAGCAGTAATTTAATCATTCTGTAATGATTCGGTAATAAACCTTTCGACGATAACAGTTTTTCCGACTTCTCCGACAAAAAAAGAGCTGTTCCATTTGAACAACTCTTTTTAATATTGCATCAACGATGATTGTTTTTCATTTGCTGTTTGAATTACGAATCACTTGTGCCTTTTTAAAATACAACGCCGGCTTCCAGTATCACATTTGGATATGGAGAAAATTCGCCGGTACGAATTGCAAATCTGCATTTGCTGCTGAATTTCTTCAGATCTTCATGAGGCATATATTCATCCTCTGCATCCGGAAGAGATTCTTTGATATATGCTTCGAGCTCCGGATTGTATTCTTTGATCTCATGAGCCAGATAGTAACCTTCTACCTTTACTTCATCCAGTACAGCGTCCATAACCTGTTTGAAGGTTGGCACACCGGCGGTTAATACAAGGTCGACAACCTCTACACCTTCAGGA
>JALERO010000096.1 GCA_022764265.1 Eubacterium sp.
GCTATTGTTATGAGCAATTATGCCATGAAAAGGAACCCTGTAAGGATTGTCCTGTTTTACACAGGGTAAATGAAGGAAGTATCTTTTATAACAGATGGCTCCAACAGTGGATCAACGTCAAGGTCGGGACAGTTCCGTGGCCGGGGCATGGAATCTGCCATGTACTGATGGCCAACAATATCATGGATGATGATAAAAATCTCTTGTATAATCTTACAAGAATGTCGCCCTATGATGAACTTCTGGAGTTGAATCTTACTAAGAATACATTTAAGACGCTGTATCATGAAGAGGGTAAATATCAGATACCGGAAAATGATGTGATTCTCTCGGAAATGTTGCAGGAAGCCAGAGAGACATTGATTCATCCCCAGGATTGGCAGGAGCATGAGCAGTTCTGGAATCTTGATACCCTGGAAGATAGATTGGAGAAGGCAGAGCCTTCCGGGATGCTTCGGGCGAGATTTCGGGAAAAAAAGGAAGATGGAAGCTGGTGTTGGGTGGAGCATTTGCTGACCAATGTGAAAATCAATGGGATCAATGATCTGATTGTCATGTGCTTCATCAGTGAAATTCAGGATTATAATGAAGAACTATCTGTACAGATGGATTTAGAGAAGCAGGAGAGAAATTCTTTGACCGGACTTTACAATGAATCTGCTTTCTTTTATTACGCAGAGAGATATCTCTGTGAATGTGGTGAGGAACAACAATGTCTGGTTGCCATTGATATTGAACATTTTAAGTTATTTAATGAATGGTACGGAAGGGAAGCCGGTGATGAATTCCTGATCAGTATCGGTTCTTATCTTAATAAAATTAATATAGCATGGGGAGGAATTGCCGGTCATTTTGGAGGAGATAATTTTGTTATGCTCATGCCTTATCGAAAGGGCCTGATTTATTACCTTAATAATCAGATTACCGGCACTGCCAAAAAATTCGGAGATAATGCAGGCTTTTTCCCGGTTTTTGGAGTATATCTCATTCTGAATAAAACGATGTCTTTAGAGAACATGTATGATCGGGCTACAATCGCTCTTGTTCAGGCCAAGGATAATTATGCCACCAGATTATGTGAGTTTCATCCTTCCATGATTTATCGGATGGAGGAAGAGCAACATTTACTCTCTCAAATACAGAATGCTTTTGAACGGAAAGAATTTACTTTTTACCTTCAGCCACAATATAACATAGAAAAAGAGAAAATGATCGGAGCAGAAGCTCTCATGCGGTGGAAGAAGAGCAATAATGAGATTGTATTTCCGGAAAAGTTCCTTCCGATTTTAGAGAAGAATGGATTTATTGCCAAACTGGATAAGTATATTTGGGAAGAAGTCTGCCATCTGCTTCGTTTCTGGTTGAATCAGGGAATCAGACCGGTACCGATCTCTGTCAATGTTTCCAGAATGGATATTTATTCCTTTGATGTGGCAGCATACTTCAAAAAGCTGATAAAAAAATATCAGCTGGATTCCGATTATATTAAGATCGAGATAACAGAAAGTGCCTATGTGCAGGAATTTGAGATTATGACCAAAGCCGTTACAGACTTAAAGGAAGCAGGCTTTAAAGTTCTCATGGATGATTTCGGCAGTGGATATTCCTCGCTGAATATGCTGAAAAATATGAATATTGATATCTTGAAACTGGATATGCGTTTTCTTCATTTTGAAAAAGATAATTTGGAGAAGGGAGTCAATATTCTCGAATCGGTTGTCAGCATGGCAAGGCTTCTTGCCATTCCTGTGATTGCGGAGGGCGTGGAAACGGAAGAACAGCTGCAGATTCTAAGAAATATGAAATGTCGGTACGCACAGGGATATTATTATTCCAGACCGTTATCACAGAGCCAGTTTACCGGAATGCTGCAGGATGAAGAACAGTTAGATTTTGAAGGCTTTCGCAGTAGAAGTCGTTTTATTCCGGATAAAGAGGCTGGAAAGAATCTGTTGGAAAAAGAAGATCGTTACATGAAGCTTTTGCATAAATATCTGCCGGATAATATATTTCTGTTCCAAAAAGAAGGAATGAGTCCGGAATTTCAGGTCATTGCCAATGGCATTTCCAAAAAAGAGGGTTTTTCTCTGGGAGAATATGAAAAGCAGTTGAATGAACGATTGTTTACAGGAAGAGTGACTCCGGAAGAAGAAAACCGGATTCGATATGAGATGCGAGAGGCGGAAGAAAAAGGAGAGGATTACCATACGGTGCTGTCCTTTTATAATGAACAAGGAGAAATAATCTGGGTATCCATGGACTGCTACCATATAGATGAGGAAGATGTTAAATATATGTGTATTGTCCGGGACATCACGGAACGGAAAGAGCAGGAGAATCAACGGAATCTGTATCGGGAAAAACTTGAAAAAATATTGGAACTGGAAGGCATAAACAGCTGGGAATGGGATATCAGTAACAACCGGCTTCTGGTAATGAATGCAGGAGATAATGAAAGACTGCGAAGAATTAACGGGAAACTGGGAGAGAAAAGAGCGGTTATTTCGGATTTTCCGGAATGCATTATGCAGAATTTGTGTCTGGAGGAAAGAGACAGGCAGAAAATAAAAAACGGAATAGAACGAATCTTCCGTGGAGAGATTAACAGAGTCTCTGATTTTGAAATTCATTTGAACAATGACTCAGGAGAAAGTGCCTGGATTCTGGTACAGGGAGAGGTTATTTACGATGAAAATCATTTTCCGGTTCGCATGTTCGGTTCCTATGTGGATATTACCGATGAGAAAAAGATAGAACGAGAGAGTCAGCAGAATATGAAGATTCTGGAGTTACTCCGGAGCCAGGCTGCCTATGATTTTGAAGTGAATCTGACCCAAAATACGCTGGTGGGCGGAAAAGGCAGACAACAATGGCAGGAAGAGACGGGCTGTTATGAGGATACCTTTTCCGGAATGATCGAATATATCGCAGAACATGTGATTGCAACGGAGTCCAGGGAAGCTTTCCTCACTTTTGCGGACAGAAATCGATTGCTTCAGATTTTTGACGGAAAAGAACACATGGAAAGCATTGATTATGAGAGGAACATTGCAGATAACTCACGTTGGATGCGGATGATCATTCACATCGACTGTTTTAATGATGAAAATGATATCATTGCGTATTTGTTTGTAACTGATATCGATGAGCAGAAAAAACAGGAGCTGCGCCTCACCGCCATGGCTGAGACTGATGCACTGACAGGTTTGTATAACCGACACCGGGCGGTTCCGGAGATGGAAAAATATCTAACGGAACATGAAGATGAAACTTCTGCTCTGATCATGATTGATCTGGATAATCTGAAACAGACCAATGATACATTCGGTCATGCCTATGGAGATACTATGATTCTCACTATGGCGAAACGAATCAAAAACCATTTCAGGGAAGAGGATATTGTCAGTCGTTTTGGCGGTGATGAATTTTTGATTCTCTGCAAAAATATCAGTCGGGAAACCTTGGAGCGGAAATTGAAAAAGCTGGTACAGCCTGTGGTGGTGACCAGTGATAATAAAGAATATGCCAGCAAATTTACCCTATCGGCCGGTTATGTGATGATTGAAGGTAACACGGAAACCCTGAATGAATTATATCAAAAAGCAGATCATGCCATGTTCGAGGCGAAGAAAAAAGGAAAGAGCAGCTATGCAGGTTACGATGTTTCAACATTTCAGAAGGAGTCCCCCGCTTCAAGCGCGCAGAGCGCAAAGCGGTGGGAAATAAAATAATTTCAGTAGCGGGTGACAATCCCCTTCTGAAATGTTGAGCCTCCGGCGGATTGCAGAGATGCGCATTTGAAATTTGTCATGCTAACGCATGACGCGCATCTCGCAGCAAGAACGCCGAGGCGTTCTTGAAAGTTCTGATTTCAAACTGGAATCATATAATAGGCATGATAACATTTTATGGTGATAATGCTTATGAT
>JALERO010000233.1 GCA_022764265.1 Eubacterium sp.
TATGCACATCTTGGAGATGCTTTTATTCTTCTTACTGTTGCGTTTTTAGGCAGAAGGGAAGGTGTC
This sequence comes from Eubacterium sp., assembly GCA_022764265.1. Taxonomy (GTDB): domain Bacteria; phylum Bacillota; class Clostridia; order Lachnospirales; family Lachnospiraceae; genus Anaerobutyricum. The sequence continues at coordinate 67 of JALERO010000233.1, forward strand.
TGGGCAGGCGGTCTCGGATCCGCTATGGCTGATTTGCTGACCGGATACACACAGTGGGTAATCCCAACATTCATCATCAAGGCACTTCTGGCATGGATCGCCGGCACACTGATGTTTGAGAAAGACGGCAGCTTCCGTCTGTTCAGTGTACGCAATGCCCTCGCTGCAGTAGCCAGCATGGCATGGATGGTAATCGGTTATGTTGTGGCAGGCGCTTTCCTTTATGGCAGTATGGCAGCCGGTCTCGCTTCCGGTCCCGGATTAATTGTAAAGAGTATCTTTAACATTGCTGTTTACTTTGTTGTGGCAGGAATCCTGGAAAAAGCGCACGTACGCAGATTGATTGCCGCGCAGTAGGATTTGGCTTTCGATATCCTATGGCTGATATCACATAATCACATTCATTTAGGCACATCCCTTTTGATTCTTTCAAGAGGGATGTGCCTTTTTGTGAAAAATATTTCTTTAAAAGGTTTTATCGATACCAAGCCAGGTACAGAAGAACTAAACCACGTCGAAATGATCTGTACCATCGTTCATCAGCTGACCCGCAATCTGACTGTGGAACAGATCAAAGAACAGGGCTTTGCCGATTACTATGTTGATCATACCACGGGGCTTTATCCTGTCACCGCCAGCGGTGTTCCTTTCAATGCCGCCATTTTCCAGTCTACCGGAGATCCAATCACAGATTTGACGGAAGACCTTGCAGCGGAACAGAAAGCCCGAACGACTTATGACAATATTCTCCGTCTCGTCAAAGATGACCCGGATGTATACGATGCCATCAAATTCCTGAGGGCAAGAGAAATTGTGCATTTTCAGCGGTTTGGTGAGGGACTCAGAATCGTGCAGGAGCATTTAGACAGCCGCAATTTCTATGCATTTAATCCGGCATTTGATAAAAAGGGCTGCAAATGTGATTGCCGCCAGAAGGGGTAAGCTATGACAGATACTTCAACTGCTGCAATATTTAATATTCTGCTAACCAGAGATCCCATCGCCTATGCCCAGATCAGCGGTGTCGATGACAATACGAATCCCCAGGGATTTGTGTTGTTCTTTCCCATCTGGGATGGAACCCTCGTTCTGGCAGATATAACCGGACTTCCGACGGATGAGGCTGCCTGTACCCCTGATTTCTATGGATTCCATGTCCACAATGAAGGTGCTCATTACAATCCGGGCAGCTGTCCGCATCCCGCCCACGCGGGAGATCTGCCACCCCTTTTGGGCAATCACGGTTTTGCCTGGCAGATGTTTTATACAGACCGCTTTCATCCGGAAGAAATCGCGGGAATGATGGTGGTCATTCACAAAAATCCCGATGATTTTACCACACAGCCTTCCGGCAATTCCGGAGCATTTCTTGCCACCGGGGAAATTAAGCGATATGTCTAATGCCACATTTCAAGGGTTCGTCGCAGTAACGGTCTAATGACCGTAACTGCCGACGGACTTTTTGTGCGACAACCCCTTATCGCGCAAGTATGCTGAAAAACTAAAAACAACGCCAACTACGAGGAATTTTTGTTATTTTTTAAACGCAATAATTTTTTATTATTTTTCATTTCTCCTCGTGATTTTCAGCTTTTTATCATTTTTTTCTCTTTTCCACCTCTTTTTTTGTCAATTTTTACCTTGTACTAATAAAAATACAATACTTTACATGATTTTTTCTTGTATTTTATTGATAATATGTTAAAATAAGTTTGTTAAAAAAAACACATTTTCATAATTTATTTAGGAGGAGAACGATGAGTCGATTTACTTTACCAAGAGACATTTATCATGGTGCCGGAAGTCTGGAAGAGCTGAAGAATTTGAAAGGTAAGAAAGCTATCCTCGTTGTTGGCGGCGGTTCTATGAGACGCCAGGGATTTTTGGATAAAGCTGTGAATTATCTGAAAGAAGCTGGCATGGAAGTAAAATTATTTGAAGGCGTTGAGCCGGACCCATCTGTAGAAACTGTTATGAGAGGCGCAGAGGCTATGCGTGAATTCGAACCGGACTGGATCGTATCCATGGGCGGCGGTTCCCCAATCGATGCTGCAAAGGCTATGTGGGCGTTCTATGAATATCCTGACACCACTTTTGAAGAGCTCTGCATCCCATTCAATTTCCCTGAATTAAGACAGAAAGCAAAATTTGCTGCCATTCCTACTACATCCGGAACCGCAACAGAAGTAACTGCTTTCTCCGTAATCACCAATTATCAGACAGGCGTGAAATATCCTCTGGCTGATTTCAATATCACACCGGACGTTGCCATCGTGGATCCTGACCTTGTTGCACAGCTTCCGGTAAAACAGGTTGCTTACACCGGTATGGATGCTCTTACTCACGCAATTGAAGCATACGTTTCCACTTTAAATGGACCTTTCACCGATCCGCTTGCATTACAGGCAATTGAGATGGTACTGGATTATCTGCCGGCATCTTATCATGAAAATATGGAAGCAAGAGAGCAGATGCATTATGCACAGTGTCTGGCTGGTATGGCATTCTCCAATGCTTTACTGGGAATCGTACACTCCATGGCTCACAAGACCGGAGCTGCATTCTCCACCGGACATATCCCTCACGGATGTGCTAACGCAATTTATCTCCCATACGTTATCAAATATAACGCAAAAGATCCTGTTGCTGCGAAACGCTACGCTGAAATCGCTCGCCGCATGGGTCTTGACGGAACAAGCGAAAAAGCTCTGATCAACAGTCTCTGCAAAAAAATCGATGATTTCAATGTAATCTTAAATATTCCTAAGACTTTAAAAGACTTTGGAATCGACGAAGAAGAATTCAAGAGCAAGATCGCTACAATTTCCGAACTTGCAGTTGGCGATGCTTGTACAGGATCCAATCCTCGTGCCATCACTCCGGCTGAAATGGAAAAATTATTCACATGCACATACTACGGAACAGAAGTTGATTTCTAATATTGTTCTATCCAAAAAAGTGGCACTCGCTAACGCGGGAGCCACTTTTCTTCATACTCTTTTTCTTTGAATCCTACCAGAACAAAGTCCTCACCGACAATAATCGGTCTCTTCACCAGCATTCCGTTGGTTGCTAACAGCTCGTACTGTTCTTCCTCGCTCATATTTGGAAGACGGTCTTTGATATTATTCTGGCGGTAAATCTGTCCGCTGGTGTTGAAAAACCGTTTCAGCGGAAGACCGCTTCTCTCATGCCATTCTTTTAATTCCTCTGCTGTAGGATTATTCTCTACGATATGGCGGTCCTCAAACTCTACGCCATGTTCCATTAACCATTTCATTGCTTTTTTGCAGGTGGAACATTTTGGATATTGTACAAATAAAACTTTCATGGTTACTCCTTTCTAATGTTTTCAATCTGCCAGTCGATTGGTTCTAGCTGGTGGAATTTCAGATATTCATTGGTCTGACTGAAATGTCTGCATCCGAAAAATCCCCTATAAGCTGACAACGGGCTTGGATGGGGTGCTTCCAGAATCAAATGTTTTGGATTGGTCAGCATTTTCTTTTTATTCTGCGCCGGGCGTCCCCAGAGTAAAAATACCATCGGCCGGTCCTGTTCATTGAGGACACGGATCGCTGCATCGGTAAATTCTTCCCAGCCGATCCCGCGATGGGAATTGGCCTGATGGGCACGGACAGTCAACACCGTATTAAGCATGAGCACTCCCTGTTTCGCCCATTTCACCAGATACCCGTTATCCGGTATGTAACATCCCACATCATCATGAAGTTCCTGATAAATATTCACCAGAGAAGGAGGAATCTCCACATCAGGCTTTACAGAGAAGCAAAGACCATGGGCCTGCCCGTTATTATGATAGGGATCCTGCCCCAAAATTACTACCTTGACATCTTTAAGCGGTGTCAAATGAAATGCATTAAAAATATCCTCTGCCGGAGGAAAAATCTCTCTCTCCCGATATTCCTGATTTATTTTTTTATATAATTCTCTGTAATAGGGCTTTTTATACTCTTCCTTCAAGGCTTCCGCCCAGTCATTATTAATCGCTGCCATAAGATTTATCGCCTTTCTTTTGTTGCAGATTCTGGCGTCAGGACTTGTGAACTTCTTTGCAAACCGGAGTCTATGTTGTTCACAAGTCCTGACCTCTTTTTGTTTGATGGGAAATGAATTTCCCATCAAACAAAAAGAACTGTTATAATAACACCTCTGTCTATTATAACAGTCCTTTTAAATGTTGACCAGAGTTCTCTGCCAATTATCAGAGAATTATATACGTAAAGTGTGTTTCTCACTTTCTCCTGGCCCAAACCCAAGTTTATCGTATTCTGCTTTCGCAACTTCCCATGGAAGTACGTCGACTGGTTCTTTAAGATATGATAATATATCTGCAATACCTTCTCCTGTAAAAGCACTTGTATAAAATATCTTTTTACAACCAGCTAACCGTAGCCATTCTGCTGCGAGCTCGGGATTCGCAGCCCAATGGTCGATCTTTGTTACAACACCGACAACTTCTCTGTTACTAACAGAAACAACATTTGGCGGATATAAAGAAAACGGTTCTATGGCACTCATCAGCAGACCGATAACATCTGCCTCACAACCATAAACAGCCAGTGCGCCTGCCAGCTCTTTCGTTTCCGCATACTCTCCAGGCGTATCAATGATCACATCAAAGTGATTCACGTACTGGGTCTTATGATATGTAATCTTCTCACCCTTCATCGCCTGCTTAATCGTAGTCTTTCCTGATTCACTACGACCGACAAACATAATCTTGCGCATATAATAATCACCTTATTTCTTCGTGACTGGACATGTAGCATATCCCAAATCATTCTGGAAGTAATGGATTACTGCTTTAACTGCAGACTCCACTGCTGAAATACGTCCGGTTAAAATCAAAGTTCCACTGAAACGGTCAACGAAACCTAAATAAACGTCACCGCTCTTGATCGCAATATCTGCACCGATAACCGCAGATTCACTTGGGGTAACTGTGATGATACCAATCGCGGAACGCTCGAAATCGATATCCGGATTCAGACCTAATTTACGATATACGATTGGCTTCGGACTTGTTACAACATGGGCAAGAGTGATCTGTCTTCCCGGTACAGTTTCCTGAATAATTCTGAGTCTTCCTTCTGTATCTTTTGGTAATAATTCTTTAATATCCATGTTTTCCGCTCCTTCATTACTGCAGTAATAGCATTCGTTCTAAAACAATCTAATAACATGTTTAAATTATAGCACAAACATTTCCAACAATCTATGAAAAAATTGGACATTTCATGCCTTTCCTTGGTTATTTCTTGATATATCTTACAAAAAAGAGTAAACTATCAACAAGAAAATGCAACAATTTGCAATATCACATACAGAAAGGACAATATTTATCATTATGAGCAAACAACCTTTTTTGACATCCGCTGCTTCTATCTCTTTCGAGATCTTCCCTCCGAAGAAATGGGAAAACTTCCCGAATTTATATGAAACTCTGGATTCTTTAAAACAATTAAACCCGGAATTTATCAGCTGCACCTACGGAGCTAACGGAAGCAACAGCAAAAAGACCGCAGAAATCGTCTCCTACATTCAGAACCAACTGAAGATTGAGGGCATTGCCCATCTCACCTGTGCGGCCCTGACCAGAGAAAGTTTTTTATCCACAATCGAAACTTTTCAGGCAATGGGAATCCACAATGTACTTGCCCTCCGCGGGGATAAACCTCAGGATATGACGGAGGAAGAATTTGCCGCAAGAACTTACAAGCATCCTTCCGAACTGATCTCTGAACTGAAAGCTGCCGGTTTCACCGTGGCCGCTGCCTGCTATCCTGAAAAGCACTACGAAGCAGCATCCATGGAAGAAGACCTGCACTATCTAAAACACAAAGTAGATCAGGGAGCGGATTTTTTGATCAGCCAGCTCTTTTTTGACAACGACATTTTCTATCGTTTTATGGAACTGACAGCGAAGGCTGGCATAAATGTACCGATTGAGGCCGGTATCATGCCGATCACCAGTGCAAAAATGATCGGAACCACCATCAACCTTTCCGGTGCAAGCATACCGAAAAAAATGACCGATCTCCTCGCCAAATATCAGGATAATCCGGAAGATATGAGAAAAGCCGGCATAGAATATGCCACTGACCAGATCCGGGATCTTCGTGAACACTCGGTAAAAGGAATACATATTTACACCATGAACAACGCCAGAACTGCCGGTGATATTCTCGCCCAACTGTAAAGCATAGATTGGGAAAAAGCCCGCCTTTCAGAGGAATTTCTTGTTAATTTATTTTCTTTCAAAGAAAAGCAGATGCTGACTAATTTGCCGGAGGGCGCCTTTGTACCGTCAGGGCAACGAAGCCCGAAGGCAAAATAGTCAGCATCTGCGTATTATTTTAAAGAAAAAAACTATTCAACAGGAACTTCCTCACGGATCGCTTTGGTCCTGATTTCTTCGCTGATCGCACTGATGAATTCTGCCAGTGTCTTCTGGCCTTCATCTCCGGCAAATCTGCTTCTGACGGACACCAGTCCTTCCTCCTGTTCTTTTGCTCCAACTACGAGCATGTATGGAAGTTTGGCGATACGTGCTTCACGGATTTTGTATCCAATCTTCTCGGAACGGTTATCGATGGTGCTTAAGATTCCGTTTTTCTTTAATTCGCGGTCTACTTCTTTTGCGTAGTCTGCGTATTTTTCAGAAATCGGAAGCACACGTACCTGTTCCGGACAGAGCCATGTCGGGAATTTGCCTGCATATTTTTCAATAAGCCATGCAAGGGTTCTCTCGTAGCATCCGATGGAGGTTCTGTGAATAACGTATGGACGCTGTTTTTCGCCGTTCTGATCGATATAGTACATATCGAAGTTTTCTGCGATGGCACAGTCGAGCTGGATTGTGATCATGGTATCTTCTTTGCCATATACATTTTTGGCCTGGATATCGATCTTCGGTCCGTAGAAGGCTGCTTCTCCGTCAGCTTCTGTAAATGGCATGTTCTGTTCTACCAGAATATCACGAATCTGTCCCTGAGTGGATTCCCAGTATTCCTCATCGCCAAGATATTTTTCCTTGTTATCCGGATCCCATTTGGAAAGACGGTATGTGACATCATCCTGAAGACCGAGGGTTGTCAGACAGTACTGAGCCAGTTCCAGACAGCTCTTTAATTCTTCGTTGGCCTGATCCGGACGAATGATCAGATGTCCTTCGGAGATAGTAAACTGACGTACACGGGTCAGTCCATGCATTTCTCCGGAATCTTCATTACGGAATAAGGTAGAGGTTTCTGCCATACGATATGGGAGATCTCTGTAGGATTTCTGGGAGTTCTTATAACAGTAATACTGGAATGGGCAGGTCATCGGACGGAGTGCCATCACTTCTTTATCCTTTTCTTCGTCGCCCAGAACAAACATACCTTCTTTGTAATGATCCCAGTGACCGGAAATCTTGTACAGGTCGCTCTTTGCCATCAGAGGGGTTTTTGTTCTCACATAGCCCCATTCATTATCTTCCAGGTCCTCGATCCATCTCTGCATGGTCTGGATAATTTTCTGGCCCTTTGGAAGCATAAGCGGGAGTCCCTGACCCACAACATCAACGGTTGTGAATAATTCCATTTCTCTTCCCAGACGATTGTGATCGCGAAGTTTGATTTCTTCCAGATATTTCAGACGTTCTTCCAGATCTGCTTTCTTTGTGTATGCGGTTCCGTAAATACGGGTAAGCATTTTATTTTTCTCATTTCCTCTCCAGTATGCACCGGAAGAAGAAGTCAGCTTAAAGGCTTTGATATTTTTTAAGTTCATCAGATGAGGGCCTGCACAGAGATCGGTGAAATCTCCCTGTTTGTAGAAGCTGATGACCGCATCTTCCGGAAGGTCTTCGATGAGCTCCACTTTATAAGGCTCATCCTTCTCTTTCATAAAGGCAATCGCTTCTTCTCTCGGAAGTTCAAATCTCTCAATAGAAGGATTTTCTTTGATGACTTTTTTCATTTCTTTTTCAATGGCATCCAGATCTTCTCTGCTCAGCGGCGCCATATCAAAGTCATAGTAGAATCCGTCTTCGATAGCTGGTCCGATGGCGATTTTGGCATCCGGATACAGACGTTTCACGGCCTGCGCAAGTACATGGGAGGCAGTGTGACGGAAAGCCAGCTTGCCCTTCTCATCCTGGAATGTGAGGATGTTGAGGTCACTATCCTCAGATACAATTGTACGTAAATCTACGGTTTCACCATTCAGCTCTCCGGCACAGGCATTTCTTGCCAGACCTTCGCTGATGTCCTTTGCAATATCCAGAACGGACATTGGCTGTTCATATTCTTTCTGTGATCCATCTTTTAAACGAATAATCATTGTTCGCTCTCCTTTTCTATTAAATTCTTTTATCTTCTTTCTTCCTTTAAATAAAAGAACGAAGAAATTTGCTCTTCTTTGCCGAAAATATTATTATATTCGAGCAAATGATATTGGTGAATTAATTTATAATAAGGGGATGACTTGTCTTCTCTTTCATAGAAGTTACCATCTTTTCCCCAATATCCAATGGCATTGATACACGGAATCTCTTCTCTGAGCTGTGTGAGATATTTCAGATAACCTGTCTTCTGAATTCCGGCCACTTCCGCCAGATAGGTAGACAGATAATTCATACTGGTCCTCTCGACAGTCTGCTCCGGAATATCATAATTGGCCCAGATCAGGAACGGAACCTTGTATAGCTGTTCCAGCTCCTCTCCTTCCAGATCATCGATTTCTGTTCCCAACAGCTGATTGTAAAAGCTCTCATCCAGATCCGGCTGGTGATCGCCAAAAAATACGATAACCGTAGGCTCATCCACCTTTTCAAAGTAATGAATTAAATACTTTAGAGCCTCATCGGACATTTTCACCATATTGAGATACTGCTCCACTTTGGAATAGTATTGCAGGTTTCCTTCCAGCTGCACCTCATTTCCGGTCTCCAGCGTGCTGCCATCATAGCTGCCATGGTTTTGCATCGTGACATTAAACATATAAAATGGTTCATCACTATCCTGAGATTCTTCATACAACTCCGTGATTTTCTTGTAGTCTTCATAATCCGTAATGTGATAATTTACCGTATCCGTAAATACGGAGAAATCATCTGAAGTGTAAAAATGGTCAAAGCCCATGAGCGGATAAATCTTATATCTGCCATATCCGGTTTTGTAATATGGATGCAAGGCATAACATGGAGAATATCCCTGATTATTGAGTGTGGAGGTAAGACCAGCCACATCATCTCGCAGAAACAGCTGATACGGCACCGAATTATCCGGCAGAAATGCCAGTGTATTGCCGGTCAGAAATTCAAATTCTGAATTGGCAGTATTTCCTCCAAATACGGAGCTGTATGTATATCCTTTGATCGTATTTTCTTTTAACTTACGGAAAAATGGCATATAATCCTTTGTCACCTCCATGTCTCCCACAGCTTTGAGATCTGCAAAGGATTCGTTCATCACCACGATGATATTCGGTGATTTCTGCAAAGGATTATCTGTGGCATCCGGCTCTCTACTGTCCGATTCATACAAATCTGTGATTTTCTTCACCGCATTGGTCGAATACCCTTCCGGCTCCTCCACATGAAGGTATCCAAAGGTTCTGGCTGTAGTCAGCAACGTACCGTAATAGCGGTATTTATATTGCGGACGGTACACACGAAAATCCACACCGATACTTTCCAGATAATCACTGTATACATAAACCTGACAAAATCCATAGAACAATGCCGAAAATGCCATCAGATATACGAGTCTTCCCTTCCACCGGAAAAGTTTGAATTTATCCAGCTTAAACAGCAATGCTATGATCACCAGTGCCAGCATGAAAAATTCTGCGGTATCCACATCAATCTGAATCCGATATGTATTGGCCACGGAAATCGCCGTCAAAAAGGAATAAATATCGGAAGCAATAAAAGACATACTGCGGAAAATCGTCAGCTCATAATTCATGATACCAAAAAAGGCTGTGACAACCATCATGCTGATGGATGCTCCCCGAATACTGTTGCATATCAGCAGTAAAAACAGGAAAATCACATAATAAATTGCCAGATCCAGGAACAGATACAGCTTCGGTATATCAAATACCGGCACCCAGAACTGCATATCATTATAGAATTCCAGCCACAAAAAGGCGATAAACGGAATCAGGAGCGCAACGATCCAGCTCACCCACCGATTCGTCTTCGGCTTAAAATGAAACTCGTGTACGGTGAGGAAAACCAAAATAATCCAAAGTCCCCCACAAATGGTGATGGAATCTGCATAAAACCGGTTGAAAAAATTCGAAGCTGTTCCATCATAATACAGATGGGGCTGAAGCAGAAAAGTGACCGCCAGCATCAGTTCCAGAAACACAAGAAATTTCTTGCCGGATTTTCCTTTCAGAAATTGTCGAACTCCCAATAATCCTGCCTTATTCTTTTT
>JALERO010000251.1 GCA_022764265.1 Eubacterium sp.
AGCAGAAAGGAAAATGATTCCGAACACGCCTGGCACATGGCGATCATGACATTGATTCTCAGTGAATATGCCAATGATGATATCGACGTATTAAAAACCATTTCCATGCTGCTGATTCACGATCTGGTGGAAATCGATGCCGGTGATACCTATGCTTATGATGAAGAAGGGAAAAAGACCCAGCATGCCAGAGAAGTGGCGGCTGCAGATCGAATTTTCGGACTTCTTCCAGAGGATCAAGGCACAAAATTCCGGGCTTTATGGGATGAATTTGAATCGGGAGACACACCGGAATCCCGCTTCGCCCGCACCATGGATCGGGTACAGCCGATGATGCTCAATGCCGCCAGCGGCGGAATCAGCTGGAAAGAGCACGGGGTACAATTATCCCAGATTCTGGAACGCAACGGTTCCACAAAGGATGGCTCCAATACTCTTTGGGAACACGCGCTCCATCATTTCATTGAGCCTCATGTGGATAAGGGGTGTATTAAAGACGAGTAATGCCCCTTTCTCGATGAGGATTGACAACTCCATCTTCGAAATGTATAATTTATTACACACGTAAGATTAAGGGAGTGATCTTTTGAAAACCATACCACAGATATCGGAAGCGGAATACGAAGTCATGCGCATTGTATGGAAATACACACCAATTAACACCAATGAGGTGACCGATAAGTTAACCAAAACCACCGCGTGGAGTCCGAAAACCATCCACACATTATTAAAACGTCTGGTGAATAAGGGTGCGCTCACCTACGAAAAAGATGGACGAATCTTTGTCTATACTCCCCTGGTTCAGGAGGATGAATACATTAACCAACAAAGTACTTCTTTTTTAAATCGATTTTTTTCCGGCAATGTTACATCCATGTTGTCCTCTTTTCTGGATCATGATCAGTTATCACAGTCAGAAATTGATGAATTGCGCTCTCTTCTCGATGAAAAATCTCAGAAGGAGGAATAATTATGCTATCCTCCTTCTTTTTGTATTTTTTCATTTGTAATCTGTACATCAGTGGAATCATCTTACTGACACTGTCGATAAAGGCGTTATTCCGTCATCATCTGTCTGAAAAGTATCAGTATCGGATATGGTTTCCACTTTTTTCCGCATTACTTATTCCTTTTATACCGTTTCGCCAGACAGGATTCCTGCAATTCATTTCCGGATTATTTGCCGGAACTCCTTCGGATTCAACGGCATCCGGACAGTTCAGCCAATCGTCTGATTTTTCTCTTGTCGGAAGCGAATCCATTCAGGATTTCAGTATATCAATAAGTCAAAAGGCTTCTTCAGATATTTCTTCCTTCTTGGCAATAGTCTGGGTTGTGGGAATGATTGCAGTGATAATAATCGTCCTGAAATCTGCCATATATTTATATCAGATTCGAAAATCTTCTCTCCCTTTGGAAAACAAAACCTTACAGAAGCTCATCCGGGAATGTGAAACAGAGCAGAATATTCCGAAAGAAATCCCCGTATACGTCACTGCTTATCTGCAATCTCCGGCTCTGGCGGGATTTCTTCATCCGCGGATTTATCTTCCCCTTTCCTTACTTTCGGATTATGAAGATACCGATATGCGATTTATTCTTCTTCACGAATTACAGCATTATCGTCAGAAGGACCCTCTCATCAAATGCCTGACCTGTCTGTTTTGTATCCCTTACTGGTTTAATCCCCTTGTATGGTATAGTTTCCGGGTCATGCACAACGATTGTGAAATTGCCTGTGATTTCTCTGTCATGAATCTGTTGGAAAACGACAGTCATCTTGCCTACGGACATACCCTATTAAACTTTGCGGAAAAAATGTCCTTTTCTCCGCTCACCTTTGCCAGTGAAATGGTTGGCAATCATTCACAAATTCGGAAAAGGATTCTGCATATCGCTGCTTTTCAGCGAGATACCCGAAAGAGCAGAGTAAAAAACAGCCTTATCTGGGTATTTACTGCCCTTCTGATTCTGGAATCCATCTCCTTCTTTCCGGTTCATGCTTCTGAGGAAATATCTTCTCTTCCGAAAGAGGGAACAATTATCTATAAAAATTATGCCTCCTTTTTCCAAGGTTATGAAGGTTCTTTCGTCCTCTATGATATGGAAACCAATCAATGGCAGATTTACAATAAAGAACTGGCAACCCAACGGGTTTCACCGGATTCCACTTACAAAATATACAGTGGACTGATGGCTCTTGAAAATCATCTTATCAGCCCGGAGGCTTCCGAACAAACCTGGGATGGACAGCATTATCCTTTTAGCCAGTGGAACCGGGATCAGACACTGACTTCTGCACTGCAGAATTCGGTCAACTGGTATTTCCAATCACTGGATAAAGAGGCCGGGCAGAACAAACTGGAGGCCTTCTATAAAAAAATCGGTTACGGAAATCAAGATTTATCCGGCGGAACAGAACAATTTTGGATGGAAGCTTCTTTAAAAATATCTCCGGTGGAACAGGTAGAGCTATTGAAAAAGCTCTACACCAATGAATATCATTTTCAGGAAGAAAATGTACAGGCCATTCTACGGGGAATGCGAATCTCTGATTCCGCTTCCGGTACCCTGTACGGCAAAACCGGTACCGGAAATATAAATGGGGAAAATATTAACGGATGGTTTATCGGCTATGTAACGGGGGAAGAACATACCTGCTGTTTTGCCGTTAACATCCATAAGCCAAAAAGCAACTCCGAATCCGTAAATGCCATGAACGCAAATGGTGCTACTGCCAGTGAAATCGCCTTGCATATTCTAAAATTTCATAATTAGTTATCCCCAAACCAGAAATCCAGAACAGCCGCTGCCTTGTTTACCACATAGCCACTGCCTCCTCTGTCTTTTACATCCTCCACCATGGTCATGAGAAGAATCGGCTGTTCCTCATTGGAATCCGGGGTATAAACACCAAACCATCCAAGCTCTGTTCCGCTTTTATCTTCTTTATCTTGCTTGATTTCTGCAGTTCCTGTTTTACCTGCCAAAATAATATCCTCACGATATGCGCTGTGACCGGTGCCATGTTTTGAAGCAATAACCTGGGTCATCGCCTCCTGAATCTGTTTTGCCTGATCCGGTTCATAAGCAGAAGGGATCCAGACCGTCGGCTCGTAAGTATCCTCCAGAAGCAATTGGGGCTTAAGTACATTTCCTTCATTGGAAAATCCGGTATATAAGGCAGTCATATGGATTGGGTTCACCAAAACAGCACCCTGTCCGTATCCGCTGTCTGCCAGCTGGATTTCTGACTGAATTCCGCCTTCTCCGGCATATTGCGATTTCGCAAGAGCAATCTCAAAAGGAAGTTCCTGACCAAATCCCAATCTGTCCAATTCGTGCTCAAGGTTATCCTTTCCAATCCGTAAAGCTGCTTTGGCAAAATAGATATTATCAGAATAAATCAAAGCATTTTTCAACGTAACAGGCTCATATTCATGGAGTGACGTCACATAATAATTCCCCCATCCGGCATCCTTCTGCCACCGCAACCCTTCTGTTCCATAATCCTTTTCCGGATCAATAGCCTCCGTCTTTAATCCAATGGCCGCAATGATTGGTTTAAAGGAAGATCCGGGACACATTTTCTGGCGGAAACGATTATATAGAGGGTTCTTTTCGTCTTCATTCAATGTCTTCCACTTTTCCTCGCTCATTCCCAGAATAAAATCATTACTGTCATAGGAAGGAGTGCTGACCAGGGCCAGGATTTCTCCCGTATAAGGATTCATGGCAACAGTACAGCTTTTGTCTTTCTGATATGTATCAAATATTTCTTTCTGAAGAGCAGAGTCAATGGTGAGTGAAATATCGTTCCCATCCTTTTTCTCCTTTTCTGCCAATACCTTTTTCACTTGCCCGTCAGAGTTCTCGATATAAATCCGACATCCGTTCTGTCCCTGCAATTCTTCTTCATAAAGGCTCTCCAAGCCGGTTCTTCCAATCACACTGTTCTCGTCATATCCCTCACCGGAATACTTCTCCAAGTCCTCCGCAGTCACCTGCTGTACGTATCCAACCAGATGCGAAGCCGACTCACCAAGAGGGTATGTTCTGATATCCGCGTCGGACAGAAGCACACCGGAAATTGCGAGAAGCCCTTCTTTTACCTCTATTTTGTGTTTCGTTTTTTCATCAGGATTCTCCATGAATTCTTCCTTCTGGGTCAGCTTGGGAATCGTTTTAAGAGGGACAAAAGAATCCTCCTTCACCCAGCTGGCTCCCAGTTTCTTCTGGATGGACTCCACAGACATCTCCAACAGTTCTGCCAGCTTCTGTAGATCTTCCTGCGCATTCTCATCCATCTTCCCCGGCACCAGACCAACTGTATAAGCCGTTCCGGCACCGGCAAGCATCACTCCGTTTCTGTCCAGAATCTGTCCGCGCTGTGCTTTCTCAATCTCCACTCTGACCTTATCCTCCACCGTCAGTTCCGGAAAAATCATGGAATCATCCCACGCCACCTTATATTGCCGCTCCTTTCGGTCAAATTGGAAAAAAGTCTGATTCGAAAAGGAGATTTCCCCGGCAAGAGTGTCCATCCTGACTTCATATATTAAACTGTGCTCTCTCCCCTTCCCCTCCTCTCCTGTCACCTGAACCTTAATATTCTTCGCCTCAATCCCCTCATAAATATTCTGATTTCGCTTTATAAATGCTTCTTCGGAAATGGCAGAGCGACTGTCCATTGTGAGCATTTCGTACATTTCCGCGTAATCTCCAGTCATAATGCAGGAATAATAACTATTCAACTGTGACTCCGGACTCTCTGCCCCCAGTGGAAAGACATATCTCCACAATAGAAAACATAACAAAGCCGTTCCTAAAATCAAGGCAATCGCCACAAAACACCAAAGGATTATATTTTTCCGTTTTCTTTTCATTATTTCCTCCATTCCGTTACATCCTGCTTCCTATGTAAAAAGTGAAAACAATGTAACCCAATTTCTAATTCCAAATATTACATATGTAAGATTTTTAAACAAAAAATATATCTTAACCAATTTCTTTATATATTACATATGTAAGATTCAAATGTCAATCTTTTTCTTCGTAAACAATCCAAAAAAAGTCCGCTTTCCATTTTAACCAAACATGTAACATGTTACACTTAATATTTTTCAGTAAAGGAGTACTATATTATGATTCAAACTCTCGCAGGGAGCCTGCGGCAACACAAAAAAGGCTCCATCCTCATGATCCTTCTTTCCGTTCTTGAGGTTGCATTCGAAATATTTATTCCATTATGTATGGCCGATCTTATCGACTTCGAAATTGAAAACGGAAATATGACCCAGGTCTGGAAGTACGGCATTGCCCTGATTCTGTTTGCTCTTATGCAGCATCTATTGTGACTCGCCTCACCACCGATGTGACAAATATCCAGAACGCTTACCAGATGCTGATCCGACTGGCGATTCGCGGTCCGGTCATGATGCTCTTTTCCATGATTGTATCCTTTCGGATTAATAAAGAAATCTCCCTTGTATTTCTCGCTGTAATACCACTCATGGGAATCCTTCTTCTGTTAATCATTCGACAGATCAATCCGATATTCAAGAGAGTATTTCACACTTATGATAATCTAAACAATGTGGTTCAGGAAAACATCCATGGCATCCGAGTCGTAAAATCGTTTAATCAGGAAGAAAAAGAAATTGATAAATTCAATCACATTTCCGAAAGAATCTATCAGGTTTTTGCCAGGGGAGAACGTCTTCTTGCCTTCAACTCCCCGATGATGCAATTTTTCATGTATGCCTGTATGCTTCTCATCTCCTGGCTTGGCGCCAAAGCGATTCTTGCCAGCGGGAACAATCCTGCACTGGGCCTGACCACCGGCAATCTGACGGCGCTCATCAATTATGCCACACAGATTCTCATGAGTCTCATGATGTTATCCATGGTATTTGCCATGATTACCATCGCCATCTCATCTGCAGAACGTATTGCAGAAATATTGGAGGAAACGACGGATATTTCCAAC
Organism: Eubacterium sp.; assembly: GCA_022764265.1. Lineage (GTDB taxonomy): Bacteria > Bacillota > Clostridia > Lachnospirales > Lachnospiraceae > Anaerobutyricum. The sequence continues at coordinate 5,990 of JALERO010000251.1, forward strand.
CCGGAATATCCGGTTACCAAAGCGACCGACGACTCTGTGGATTTTGAGAATGCCAGTTTTGTCTACGGTTCCAAAGCAGATAAAAAAGTACTGAGTCACATTGACCTGCCTTTTCATTCCGGTGAAATCATCGGAATTCTGGGCGGAACCGGCTCTTCCAAATCAAATCTTGTTCAATTGATACCGAGACTTTATGACGTGACCGAAGGCTGCACCAAAGTCGGTGGTGTAGATGTTCGAATATATTCCGGAAACCACCAAAATTATCATTGCACAGCGTGTGAGTTCTGTTCAACATGCCGATCAGATCGTTGTGCTGGATGATGGTAAAGTGATTGCCACAGGAAAACATAAAGCCTTGCTTCGGAGCTGTGATATTTACCGCGAAGTTTATGAATCTCAGCAGAAGGGAGGAACCGAAAATGAATAAAAAATCAATAGAAAAGCCAGCACGTTTTGATTTCAAAACATTACTTCAATTGTTTGATTATATGAAAGAATATCGATTTCATTTAATTCTTGTCACCATTTGTATCCTTCTGAGTGCCATTGCCAGTGCAGCATCCTCATCATGACGGTACCCTCACCTACACAGAATTAACCGGAGCCATCACCATGGATCATGTTGATTTCGGCTATGTGCCGGTGGGAAATATCCGTTACGGAAATCCGGAAGTCACAGAAGAAGAATGCATCGCTGCTGCAAAGCTGGCTAATGCTGACAGCTTTATCCGAATGCTGCCAGATGGATACGATACCATCCTTCAGGGAGATGGAAGCGGTCTCTCTCAGGGACAACGCCAGCTTCTCGTCATCGCCCACCGTCTCTCCACTGTACAAAATTCCAATGTGATCATGGTTCTCGACCACGGACATATCATCGAGCGGGGAACTCATGAACAATTGATCACAGAAAAAGGAACCTATTATCAACTGTATACCGGTGCCTTTAAACTGGAGTAAAAAGTTTCTGCAGGGCTGTCTCACGAATGAGCGCAGCCCTGCATTCTGTTGGTATACATATTAAGAAAGCATCAATTTAAAAATCAAATGGAAGTAATTGCACTAACTGATCATATTTCATAAAATCTTCCACAGTAATACCGCAATCTCCGATTTCTCTTGGATTTTTAACTCCTTTTTTCCCGTCATTGTGATAATCGGAGCCGCCGGAAATAATCAGTCCCCTCGATCCATATTTCTCTTCGACTTCTTTTTTTATCTCCGCCGCTGTTTTCTCTCCATTATAACTGGTCTTATCATAGGTATAGCTGGCCTCAATACCATCCAGTCCGGCTTCAATCAGTATTTCAATGAATTCTTCCCGGCTGATGTCTCTGCCCTGATAACTCACAGGTTCTGAAATCAGATGAGGATGTGCTAATATTACGATACCACCCATCCGATGGATTTCCCGTATCACAGAAACTGCATCCGGCTTTTCTCTTTTAATTACCATATCCTTTGCATTTTTTACATAAAGTTTTGCTTCCTGCCAGCTTTCCATATATCCTTTTCTGGCCATCAGCTCAAACAGCATCTTTTTCTGTACCTGCTCTTCCGGAACAGGATGTCCGTTATTATCGAGAACCTCTTCCCAACTTATTGGCATCCCTTTTTTTGTCAACTCTTCCGCCAGTTTTTTATAACTTCCTGTTTTACTTTTTACTGTAAATACATCCAGATCACTAAAGAAGGGATCCGTCCAGTCACAGCCGAAGCAAACCAGATGGGTATCATCAATCCATGTCTCACAGGATATTTCGGTTCCCTTCAGCAACTGCAGTCCATGTCTTTTTGCAAAGGAAAGAATCTCTTCTTCTTTTCCATCTATCGTCACCGTATCCGGTGGAATCACATCATGATCTGTGATGGCTGCAATCCTGACTCCCCTCTCAACAGCATGCAAAATAAATTCAGCCGGAGTATCATTACCATCTGATCGATTTGTGTGTCCATGTAAATCACATTCATAATTGGCAAGCATAATTTCACCCCTTCCCCATCAGACTAAAATTCTTCTCTCATTCCGGAGAATACTTCCAAATGTTTTTTAATTTCTGCTGTCACAACCTTTTTTACTTCTGTATCAAATGGGATAGGCGCATATTTTTTCTCTGATAAAACCAATGTCTTAATAGTATCGAGATACGCATTTTTTACCAAGGTGGAAATATTAACCTTTCTTCCTCCAAGTTCAATCAACTTACGGAATGTCTCGGCAGAAAGACCGGAACCACCATGAATAACAATTGGTGTAGCTTCCTTTCCAAGCTTCTCCACCAGATCAAAATTAATCTTAGGCACCCCGTGATAGATTCCGTGAGCTGTACCGATGGCCGGCGCAATGGCATCAATTTCAGAGCGTCTTACAAATTCCATAGTATCCTCATAATTTGCGCTTACTTCCTTATCTGCAGCAATTTCTTCCTCCACACCGGAAATCACACCGATCTCACCTTCAATCGCTACGCCACGTTCATGGGCATAGCGGGCAACCTCTCTGGTGTTCGCAATATTCTCCTCAAAAGGAAGCTGTGAAAAATCCATCATAACCGCATCCCAGCCGGTATCTACGCAAAGCTTTCCAAGCTCTTTCTTCCGGCAATGATCCAGATGCAGTGCCACCGTAATCCCGGCATCCTTTCGAGCTGCATCCACAATATCATATAAACACTGTGCCCCGAAATGCTCCACAGTTGCTGCAGAGGTCTGAATGATCAGATTCACTCCCAACTCTTTTGCTGCGGTAACTGCCGCATCTGCTGTCAGATAATTAAAAATATTCACCGCACCGACAGCGATTCCTTTCTCGTCTGCATCCTTTAAAACCTGTACAAATCTGTTATTATTCATATTTCTGCCTCCCTCATGTCTCACGATGATATGCGAAATGTATTAGATAGTTTTTCATTATGATATCGTATTGATATTATATCATAGTTGTATATACATGTCAATATAGGTATTGTTTTTGATACAAGAACAGCTGCATGCTAAATAGTATTGTCACATGAAAGAAAGAGCCCGCAAAACGGACTCTTTCATTAGAGACAATCGCATAAGCAACACCATTATTCGTACTGCAGTCTGATTTTTATTTTGTCACCTCGGAATACTACCTTCGTATATTCATACGGTTCATTATGATCAGAATATAAAACATCTCTCAAAAGGAGTAACGGATGTCCCTTTTCTACGCTTAACAGAGTTGCCTCCTCATCAGATGCTGTCACTGATTCCAGTGTTTCTGATACTTTTTTTCTCTGCAAACCATAGTTCTGATTCAGCAAAACACAAAGCTGTTCTTTCTCCAACAGTTCCGGGGTAAGCTGGGAACTGTATTCAGGATTCACATAAGATATATGAATGCTGATTGGATCCTCTTTAATATAACGCACTCTTTTTATCTTAAATACAGTCGTTCCGCTCTTGATCTGCAGGTATTTCGCTACCGCATCTTTGCAGTTTTCCAACTGACATTCAATTATTTTTGTATTTACCTCATACCCCATCTTCTCCAGCTGTTCACGAATTCCAATGTAGGAAGGACTGACCGTCACAATCTTTTCTGCAACAAATGTACCTTTTCCCTGAACACGGTACAGCAATCCTTCTCTTACCAGATCCGTGATTACTGAGCGTACAGTCATACGGCTTAAACCGTAAGTGACACTAAGCTCATTTTCAGAAGGAATCTTATCATTCGGCCCCCATCTACCAGAATCAATGGCATCAACCAGAACATCGCGAAGCTGCTGATAAAGTGGTTTGGGATTATTTCTGTCTAACATTAATAGCTCCTTGGATAACCCATCTTCTAACACTCTTTTTGCACATATTTATCAAAATATTATAAATATTATATGACAAGATTTTACAGGTGTCAAGCAACTAACCGAACCACAAAATTGTATTTCCTGCAATTTACCGGAACATTTCCCTCACAATTTCTGCGATTCCTTTTCCATCGAGTCTGTAATAAGCCATCAATTCGTCATATGGACCATTACTTGCATATTCATGAGGTACGCCATGCATTTTCACCGGTATTGCAATATTGTTTGCATTCAGTGACTCCAGTACAATGGATCCCAGACCACCTTTTACATAATGCTCCTCCACCGTAATCACTTTTCCTGTTTTTTTCACAGATTCAAGCAGTAACTTCTCATCCAGCGGCCAGACTGTTGGCATTCCGATATGATCCACATGTATGCCTTCTCTTACCAGAATCTCCACTGCCTCCATCGCAAAAGCAGTAACCGATCCCGTAGTAACAAGAGTCACATCATCCCCCTCTGATATTTTTCTTCCCTGACCGATCACAAATGGCTTTCTGTCATAAAGCACCCGGATTTTCGGATTACCGATCCGCATGTAGACAGGACCTTTCCAATCAATCATCGCTTGCACAGCATCAATAATTTCATAAGGATCCTGAGGTGCGAGTATCACTACACCCGGAATCATTCTCATAAGCGCAAAATCATCCAACGAATGGTGTGTAGCTCCTAAATCTGAATAGGTAATGCCACAGTTTCTCCCTACAATTTTTGCATTTTGTTTCATGTAACCAAGATCATTCCGAAACATTTCAAAAGGTCTGGCCGTGACAAACGGGGCAATCGCACAAAATACCGGTATTTTTCCGGTAGTTGCCAGCCCGGAAGCCAATCCAATAACACCCTGTTCCATGATTCCACACTCAAAGTATCTTTCTGGATATTTCTCGATAAATTGACCAAATCCGGAGCTTTTTCCACTGTCTGCCGAGAGGACAACTATATCTTTATTGATTTCTGCCAGATCTGTTACTGCTTTTCCAAAAGTCTTTCTTGGATCCATCCATTCACCAATCATTTTATTCCTCCTCTCCATCCAGCATCGCCGCCAGATCACGTTCTAAAGCATCGCAATCCTCCGGAGTCGGATTCCAGTAATGGAAAGAAGCTTTTCCTTCTCCCTGTTTCAACCCCTTTGCTTTTATGGTATGAGCCACAATCATGGACGGTTTCCCCTTTTCGAAAGGAAGTGCGTCCAATGTGTCAACAATTTCTTCCATATTATTTCCATCAATCTCTCTAACAGCCCAGCCAAAAATCCGGAAACGATCCGCAATCGGTGTAAAGTTCATAACATCCGTTACCTTTCCACTGATCTGCAATCCGTTAAAATCTACAAACGCTGTCAGATTATCGATTTTATGATGGGCTGCAGCGGCTGCCGCTTCCCAGTTGGAGCCCTCTGCCAGTTCTCCATCTCCCAAGATTGTATATACATTGGAATCTTTTCCATCCAGCTTCAGACCCAAAGCCATCCCTGCCGCGATGGAAAGTCCATGTCCCAAGGCACCGGTATTGGCTTCCACTCCCGGCAATTTGTGCATACACGGATGCCCCGGCATCCGCGAATGCACAGCTCCATAAGTATCGAGCCACTCTTTTGGAAAATATCCTTTTTCCGCAAGAACTGCATATTGTACCATGCTTTTATGACCCGCTGACAGAAGAAATCGGTCTCTGTCTTCCCATCCCGGCTCATCCGGTTTTACTCTCATTTTATAAAAATATAATGCCGTGACAATGTCCATTGCGGAGAAGGTTCCTCCTACATGTCCATGACCGCTGGCCCTCATCATCCGGCTGACGTTCATTCGGCAACGAATTGCTGTCTGCTCCAGATTATGAATCGTATCTTTTTTCATACATCTCCCACCTTATTAGTTCTGCCCCTTTGCTGCATTCATGAATCTTCTCTGATAACTGATTACCTGATTTGTTGAAGTGAATCTTGCAAGATAATTTGGCTCCGCCGTAATCACTACTTTCTTATTCATATCCTGGAATTCCGGTTCTGCCAGAAGATTATCGATATCCGGATAGTTGTAAGGCCCTTCCATAGAGCAGACAATCAATCTTGTATCCTCCAGATTACTGTTTCTCAGTATCCGGAGATTATGTCTCATGCCATCCAGTCCATCGCTTCCTTCTTTATCTTCAAAATGACGATATTTTATAAGATCTTTTCCAAATCGCAGGACTTCTTTCAAAGGAATAATTTTGTCTGCCTCCGTATAATAATCACAGGAGATAAAGTAGTCTCTCAGCTGTTCCAAAATTTTTTCATCCTTGGATGCCTCATACATTCCAACATATTTCTGAATATTCTGAGATTGTACCAGACGATGTCTCAAAAAAGTATTAATAAAATACGGTCTTGCCTGAAGTGCCATTAACGTCTGAAATGGTTCAAACATCAAGGTAAAATTCACACGAAAACCATGTTCATGTAATTTCAATGCCAGATTATGTCCACGGAGAGCATTTTCTGTACCAACCTGATCATATCTCGCATCCAGTTTTTTATTCCCGGTGAGTAACTGATTCACATTATCCGGTGTGACGGCTCCTGTATGCGGAACCTTGATTACCACTCGGTATTTTGAAAACATTTCTCTGAATTTTTCCGCTTCTTCCAGAATCTTATTAAAATCCTCCTCAAAAGGATTGTTGAGTTCCACACTGATATCACAGCCCGGGCCAAGAATTCTCCCGATCTCTGCCATAACTTCATCTCTGTTCTTATAAACATTCCCAACATTTGCTTTCGGATTATTTATGAACAAGTCATATATGATTCCCGGATTGCAAGTCAGATTGGAAATCAGCGGGCTGATCGGTGCAACTTCATATGGATTGGCACTGTCAGCGGAAAACAAGACATTCGTTGGTCTTAATATTCCATTTTTATCGTAGGAAATATCACGTACCAGATCTACCCTTATTACCTTGTCTTTGTCAAACACCAGCTCCCTTCGGAATCCGGCCGGAGTCTCACCTTCCGGTGTATGGAAGGTTGCAATGATATCTTTAAACTGCTCTGTCACACCAATGTATTCAGCGACCTGTGCAATATCCTTATATTCGTCTAAAGAAACCGGCATATCTTTGATTCTCTCCACATAGCCTTCTTCTCCCCGAACGGAAGACAACCCTAAAGAATTCAGTGTTATTTTCATGCTCATCATCCCCCTGTCTTATTTGTTTAGTTATGTACATGTATATACATATCATTATATACTTTTCCCTATTTATATCTGGATTAATGTTTTTTTATCACATCATATAATTCTTCTGCCGTATCAACAATATAATCCGGATTTAATTTTACCAGATCCTCCCTGTCACGGAAGCCCCAGGTCACAATGATGCAAGGTATTCCTGCATTTTTGGCAGTTTCCACATCCACCTCGGAATCTCCGACATAAACCGCCTGTTCCGTTTCTGACTGTAATATTTCAATTGCCTTCAACACAGCATCCGGTGCCGGTTTTTTCCTAATATCCGGCCTCTCTCCAATTGCCACAGCCATATCTTCTCCAAAGTAGCTGTGTATCAGCTCTTTCACCGGGCCATCCCCCTTACTGGAAACCACACCCATAGGATACCCGTCTGCCGCTAATCTGTGAATCAAAGGCCGAATTCCATCATAAAGATCTGTTTTATTATTTGCATTTTTTACATAATGCCTTAAAAAAATATTTTTACATGCATCCACTTCAGAAGCTGATAATCCCTCTGGTACTGCACTTGCTACCAGAACAGAGGCACCACCTCCGATAAATTTTCGTATCTCACTTTTTTCTCTTTTGGGATAGCCACATTCCTCTAGCGCATAATTCATACTGTCCGCAATATCATCCAATGTATTGAGAAGCGTTCCGTCCAAATCAAATACAATTGTGTTAATTCTTCCCATATTTTCCCTTCCTTTGGATAAAAATGTACCCGAGACGAATCTCGGGGTACATTTTTATATAAAGTGAATCAAACAGCCTTAATTTAGAATACTTTCTTATCTAATGCATCATAAACATCACATGCTTTCTGATATGCTGCATCATAAGCTGCAAAGTTCTCCGGATTCGGTGTGTATTCTTTGGTCGTACGAGCTACCTTTGCTGCCTCATGACAATCTTTGTAAACACCAACTCCAACTCCGGCATATAAAGCAGCGCCAAGGCATCCTGCTTCACCGTTCTCCAGAATCTGAATCGGGTGTTTAAAAATATCTGCCATCATCTGACACCATAATGGAGATTTTGCTGCACCGCCTGCCAGACGAATCTTATTAATCTTGATGCCTGCAGCTTCTTCTGCACGAATGATATCATACATATCATAGCAGATACCTTCCATTACCGCACGAGCCATATCTGCTTTTGTGGTTCCCAGCGTCATTCCCACAAAAGTTCCTCTTGCCTTACCGTTAATACGAGCTCCACCTGCTCCCTGCAGATAGGAAAGGAATGTAACACCATTTGCTCCGATCGGTGAAGTTGCAATCTGTTCATTAATTAATTCATATGGATCTACATCCAGCTCTTTTGCTTTCTCTTTTTCATAATCACAGAATGTATCACGATACCATCTGTAAGAAGAAGCAGCCGTATTGGAAAATGCTTCAATAGTATAATTTCCGCATCCATGATTGCCTTTTACTACAAGACGTCCCTTCGGATCACGGATAGATTCATCGGAAACTACAAAACAGGAGCCGAAGGTTCCCATAACGAGAACTGCAGTTCCGGCATCTACTGCACCTGCACCAAAGGTACAGCAGTTCTGATCATGTGCGCCCATACAGATTGGAGTGCCAACCGGAAGTCCTGTCTTGGCAGAAACTTCTTCTCCGATATGACCTACAATCTTTCCAGGTTCCTTCACGATCTTTGCTCTCTTGGAAAGATCAATCCCAAGCATATCATGCATCTCTTTTGACCAGCATTCATTATCGATATCCATCATGCCTTCACGGCTTGCGGAAGAGTAATCGGTATAATAATCATCAGCTCCAAACTGTTTCAGGAAATAATCCTGCATGGTGGAGAAAATAGCTGTTTTCTCCCAGTTTTCCGGCTCATGAAGCTTCAGCCATGCCAGCTTACTGTTGGAGAAAGTTGCTCCTACCGGGTCACCGGTCAATTGATATATTTCACTTCTTTCCTTGCGATCCAGAAGATATTGAACACCTTCTCCTTCTCCACGCAGATCCTGCCATCCAACCCATGGACGAAGCATATCTCCATTTTCATCCAGCAAGCCAATTACTGAGCCCTGACTGGAAAATCCAAAACCGATGATGTCATTCGGGTCAATTTTTGACTTTTCAATTGCTGTTTTAATGCTGTCATAAAAGGCCGGAAGCAAATCTTCAGTTCTCTGCTCAACATAACCCGGCTGCGGATAGATACAAGGATACTCTCTGTAATCACTACCGATTAACTTTCCATCCAGATCAAAAATACAAGTTTTACAACCAGTGGTTCCACCATCAAGTCCTACTAAATACTGTGCCATAATTTGTCCTCCCAATTCTTTGTAACATAAAGAGGGTCCCCATTCCTCTTTTCACTATCTTCTTCTCCTGAATATGTACTATTCTCCTGCGTATGGCGGAATGATACCAATCTGTCTCATTCGATCAAAAGAATCAATAATCTGAGGTGCCTGACGGGTTCCGATCAAATCAGCGCCTGCTCTAAGAAATACATACGCATTCTGTGGTCTCGGATCCTTTACACCGGATACTTTTACTCTGGTATTCGTGCCCTTACAGCAGTCAACCATAAGCATAACCTGCTCCAAAGTTGGTCCGGCATACTGACCTGTTGATGATTTAACCCAGTCGATTCCAGCCTCAATACAAAGTTCACAAGCCGCACGAATCTCGTCATCTGTCAGATAGCAGACCTCAATGATCATCTTTGTCATCACGCCCTGCGCTGCCTCAACATATTCTTTGAATTCCTGTCTGATCTCATCATATCGTTTATCCTTTAAAGCACCAACATTCATGCAGTTATCCAGTACCGTTGCACCCATACGAACCGCTTCTTCGGTCTCAAAAGCTTTCACTGCACTGGTCTGCTGGCCAAATGGAAAACCGATTGCAGCTCCGACAAGAATATCCGTTCCCTTTAATTCTTCTGCGACAATTGGTGTCCAATAGGATGATGAAAAACAAAATGCCTTACAATTATACTTAATGGCTTCTTTACAACAATCCCGGATGGTCTGCTCTGTTGTCTGTTTTGGCAGGATTGCATAATCAAAACACTTACCGACATCTTTTTTGGTTTTCATTTTACTAAAATCAATCACGTGATAACCCCCTTTTTAACCCAACTACTCACGTCTATAGCATCTCTTACCTGTATATACAACTATATACCTAGTTGTATATTATGTCAAGGCGAAAACCGATAATTTACATGTTTTTCTGTCACTATTTATCTCCTGTATAAGCTGGAATCAAACCAATCTTACGGAGATCATCCACCGCATCGATAATTTCCATTGCAGCTCTTGTTCCGATTAATTCTGCACCCGCCTGAATGAAGCAAAAAGCATTTTGTGGTCTTGGATCTTTTACGCCGGCAACCTTAACTTTTGTCTTCGTTCCCTTACAAGCATCCACCATCAACATAACATCCTGTACGGAAGGTCCACCATACTGTCCTGTAGAAGTTTTTACCCAGTCAATTCCTGCCTCACAAACTAATTTTGTTGCAGTTACAATTTCTTCTTTTGTCAGAAAACAGGTTTCAATGATCATTTTAGTCATCACGCCCTGTGCTGCTTTCACATACTCTTTGAATTCAGCAAGTACTTTATCATATTTCTTGTCCTTCAAATCTCCGACATTCATACAGTTATCCAGTACCGTAGCTCCAAGCCGTACCGCTTCCTCAGTCTCAAAAGCCTTCACCGCACTGGACTGCTGTCCAAATGGAAATCCAATGGCTGCTCCAACCATGATATCCGTTCCCTTTAATTCTTCTGCTACGATTGGGGTCCATTCTGAAGATGAAAAACAAAATGCCTTGCAGTTGTACTCCTTTGCCAACTGACATCCTTTTCTGATCTCCGCTTCTGTTGTCTGTTTCGGCAGCACAGAAAAATCAAATAATTTCCCCATATCCCATTTTGTCATTTTTGATAAATCAACCATACTTGTCTCCTTTCATGAAAATAACAGGTTCTTCTATTTCTGATGAATTAAATATAACATAGTATATTTCCTTAAGAAAATGTGATATTATTATAATCAAATGTGATATTATTAAATTATATTTCAATCATATACCCGCTTCTTTTTTTCACAAGTGGTTTCTTTAAACTCAGATGGTTTTCTATTTCACTAAATACACATAGTAACATGGAATAATCTATATTAATATCATGAAAAGAAGGTGATTTCAAATGCAAAGAACGGAGCTTGTTAACCGCCTTAAGTCAGTGATACAGGTCAATGGCCACATGCTGGCTGTCGCAACTGGCAATGGTATGTCAGCACAATATGTTATGGATGGCGGAGCGGATCTGATTCTCGCCATCAGTGCCGGACGTTTCCGGCAGATGGGACAGAACGCATTTTCCGGTTTTTTCAGTTGTACCAATACTAATCAGATGGTGCTGGACTTTGCCACAAAAGAAATTCTCCCAGTTACCGATGATTTTCCGGTCATCGCCGGAGTTTTCATGCAGGACCCCTGTATTTATCTTTATGAATATCTTCAGAACATTATGCGTAATGATTTTACCGGAGTGATTAATTATCCAAGCGTGGGCTTCTTCTCCGGACATTTCCGAAACGCACTGGAAGAAATGGGAATGGGATTTAAAAAAGAAGTAGAGGGAATTCGCCTGGCTCATTTTCTGGGACTATTTACCGTAGCCTATGTCTTTGATGAACAGCAGGCAATCCAAATGGCAAAAGCGGGTGCCGATATCATCTGTGTGCATTTCGGAATTACCGGTGGCGGCAGCCTCGGCGCGGACCGCTTCATGTCGCTGGAAATGGCAATGGAAATCGCTCAGAATATTTTCCAGAAATTAAATCAGATCCGTCCTGATATTATCAAAATTGTCAGCGGCGGACCGGTACAGACTCCGATTGATGCTCACTGCTTCTATCAGAATACACTATGCCAGGGATTTCTGGGTGGCTCACCCATTGAACGTCTTCCGGTAGAACGTGCCATGGTCAACACTGTACGCGCTTTTAAAAGTGCAGGAGATTTTGACCAGAAAAACATCGTTTCTCAAGTTCTTAATGGTAATCAGCAAAACCCGGATTATGCTGATTTTATGCTGGAATATATCAGAAAGAATTACGGCAAATGTATCCGTCTGAAAGACCTCGCTGTTGTAACTCATCTTTCCACGACCAGATTGAGTGTTGTTTTCAAAGAAAAAACCGGCAAATCCTTCACTCGCTATCTCATTGATTTTCGAATAGACAAAGCGAAGGAATTATTACAGACCACCGATTGCCAGATAAAAGAAATTGCCCTTCAATGTGGTTATGATGATTACTCCCAGTTTACGAAAATATTCAAAAAAAATACCGGCTTCACACCACAGGAATATCGGACATTCATGAAGAAATGTTAAAGTTACCAACAATCCATATATTTAAGATTGGAGAATAAACCTATGAAATACCAGAAAAAAGATTGTTTTGACCGAATTGCTGAAAAAATGAGAGAACATCGACTGATCGTAGCTGCCGGTGTGGATTCTCTCGAACAGGAAAAATGTTGTGATAAAGCGGGGTGTGATTTAATTCTATTATACCCGACCGCCAAATATGAACATGCTTCCAACCGATTTCTTGCCGGTTTCCTGGCCTTTGGAAATGTCAATGAGATGATGGAGCAGATGGCAACAGATCTAATGCCTATGATGAATAATCAGAATCTCATGGCAGGCCTTAATGGTTCGGATCCCTTTAAAAATGATCGGATTCTTTTGCAAAAGATGAAAGAGTTCGGATTTATGGGTATTCACAATTATCCAACTATGTCATTGGTAGACGGTACCTTTGGCATGAACATTGAATATTTAAAATCCGGCCTTGATAAAGAAATTCAATTACTAAAAAAAGCATCAGAGATGGGATTTCACACCTGCGGTATGGTTTCCACCCAAAAGCAGGCTCTTCAACTGGTTCGGGCTGATATTGATATGATCATCTTCTACCTCGGCCTCGGTGAAAATCCCGAACACCGAGGAGTAAGTAACAAAGAGCGAACTGAACAGGATATACGAAAATTAAAAGAACTGACCGCTGGCATTCGCAATATTTCAAAAACAATCCCCATTTTATTTTTTGACGAGCAGCTCAATACAGTAAATGAAATCAAAACCATCATCCAGGAGGTCAAAGAAATCAATGGATATTTTCTGATGCCGGTCACCCAAAAACCCTTCTCCCACCGACAGCTTCAGCTGGAAATCGAACAGTTGCTGGAAATCTGCTACTGACACTTTTCTATACTGTTATTGGTGATCGTCATTTTACTTGCAGGTATTTTTGTATTGTTGCGGTGTCATTCCGACCTTCTTTTTAAACATTTTTGAAAATTGCATATAATCATCGTAACCGACAAGGGAAGCGATATCTTTGATTGATTTATCCGTTTCCCTCAAAAATTCCTGCGCCTTTTTCATCCGAAAGTCGATCAGATAATTTGTAAAAGAAGTTCCATATTTTTCTCGAAACAAAACCGAAAGTCTGGATGAGGACAGATGTGCAACTACAGATAAATCTTTTAACCGAATATATTTTCCATAATTTTTTTCAATATATTCCTTCATAAATTTTGCGTAATCGGTTTCTCCTTCTGTTCCATTTAAAACATGGGTTATAATATTACTATCATCGAAATCCCCATAGCATTTAAATGCCCGAATCGTATTCAGCATTGCTCTCTCCACCGGAAGCCGCTCGATGGCTGATCCGGCCATAATCCCCTGACAACGGGTATTCTGATAAAAACTGTGCCCATCAATCGGAGTCTGTACCGGTCCCCCACAGACAATCTTAATAATCTCCGGATTAATCGCATCCACCTTCTGGAAAATGTTCTCTGCCATTTTCATGGCGACCGTCAGGGACATGACCCTGTTTGCTCCAAGCATACCTCCTCCTGTAATTCCAAAATGAACACAGATTGCATCCGCACCGGCCTTCACCATCTGCTCTGCCTGATTCTCATCAAATACATAAGCCAGAGTAAAAAGGCCAAGGAAATGTGCCAGGCGAATCCCTTCTATCTCCTTCTCGTAACCCATCCCTTCTTTTTCCAGAGCCTCACGAAAATGTCCGTCAAACAGTCCGACACTGGGATAATTGATAATTCCTGAAAATCCATATTGTTCCATCTTCCCCAAATGTTCGTATAGATGCAGCTCCGGATCCTGCATAAAAACACCGGCTATAACAGGAAAATCATCCACACGGGGAAGAATCTCTTTGGTCGCAAATTCCAACATCATCTGATTGGTATCCATATTCCCGAAAAAGGCATCAAAGGCACTCAAACCCATCTGCCGGATTCTTCCTGCATTGATGGCCACGATCAGATCTGCACCTCCGGCCACCACATATTGTGCCGTCATCCCGCTGCCGACTGCCACTGCAAGAATGTGTCCATTCACCTTAATGACCGACCGAAGCCTGCTTAACAATTTCTCTCTTTCCATAACCTTCCCCCCACGTTCCAGAACGCCTCGGCGTTCTTGCTGCGAGATAAAAACACTATTCAAAAATGAGTTTTCATTTCTAATTGTATTAAAAATAATTATAACACAATATAATAAAATCATATCACATTTTTTACATAAATTAAAAATGCTATATTGATATCAGAATAATATTTTAAAAAAGGAGGACTCACTATTATGCTATCTGACAAAAACTATTTAACTGTAGAGCAATTTGCCAAAGTATTTGATATGGCGGTACTTGCTCCAAACACACAGGAAGCCGCAATCCGAAATGCCTGTCGCCAGGCAAAAGCATACAATATCGCAGCCATGTATACCACACCATGCTGGACGAAAGTTGTTGCTGAAGAATTGGCTGGCACAGATGTTCATGTCGGAGTAGGAATCGGTTTTCCTTACGGAACTCCAACTACAGAAATAAAAATGGCAGAAATTGATGATGCGATTACCAACGGAGCTACTTCTCTAGACATGGTCATCAATATCGGCGCATTAAAGGACGGTAACCTGGAACTGACACGCAAGGAAATCCAGGGATTGGTTGACAAAGCTCGGGCAGCCGGTTGTCTTAGTAAAGTAATCATTGAAGTTGGTTTTCTGACAGATGAAGAAATTGCGACTGTCACAAAAATTATTTGCGAGTGCGGCGCTGATTACGTAAAAACCGCAACCGGATCACAGGATCTGCCGGACGTTCATCATGTAGAGGTCATCAGAGAAAATCTTTCCGGAAACACCAAGTTAAAATTATCCGGTGTCCCAAGGCAATTTGTTCTCTCTGCCTGTCTTCGCATGCTTGAAATGGGCGTAGAATTAATCGGTACCCGCAGTGCCATCAAAATTATTGACCAGTATAAGGATTATTTAAAAGAAAAGGGGCTTTAAAATGGTAGATTTATCAAAATATGATCAGCATTCTATCGGAAAACTTTTTGATTTTTCCGTATTGCCAAAAAATACAAATGAAGCGTCCATTCGTGAAGGCTGTCGCATTGCCATAAAATACAATTGTGCTTCTTTCTACAGTTCCAGCCCATTCTGGACTCCGGTTGTTAAAGAAGAACTGGCCGGAAGTGATGTTCTGGTTGCCGCTGCAATCAATTTTCCTTTTGGAACTTCCTCACCAGCTGTGAAAGCGTTTGAAACAGAAGAAGCCATCCGCCTTGGAGCACAATCCGTTGATACCGTAATCAACGTCGGCGCATTACGAGATAAAAATTATAAAATCATCAAAGAAGAATTAAAATTATTTAAGGAGGCAGCTGGTGATGCTGCACTGACAAAAGTCATCCTTGAAACCTGTTTTCTCACCGATGATGAAATTCGTGCTGCCTGTGAAATGATCGCTGAAGCAGGGATTGACTACGCCAAAACTTCAAGCGGACAATTCGAAGGTCCGACGATGGAGCAATTTCTTGTAATGAAAGAAACTCTGAAAAACACTCCTGTTAAATTAAAAGTGGCAGGCGTCAAATTCCCACGCCCACAAAACGCATATGCTTTTATCATTGCAGGTGCGGATCTGATTGGAACAAGGGCTGCCGATCAGATTATTGATGCACTTCCTCAGTTAAGAGAGATCGGTCTTGTTCCGACATATAAACCGGATTAAAATCGGGAATTACGTCTTGTCATCTAAGTAGGGGATACCCTTTCCTCAAATATTTAGAGCAAAAAAAGGAGAGCATCGAAATCTGCTCTCCTTTTTATCCGTTCATCTTCGACCTTAATTCGGAATTTTGTGGAACGGAAAGATCCGAATCCATATTTTCCCTTCCAGTTCATCTCTTTTTACCGGACCAACAAAATCATATCGACAATCCTGACTTACCGGTCGGTTATCTCCCAAACAAAAATATTCATCATCTGCCAGGACCAGCTTTTCCTCTGCGATTCCTGCGTAGTCAATATAGTCCGTAATGCCGTATGTGTCCTCTGTCAATTCCTCATCATTGATATAAACTTTTCCATCTTTAATCTGCACTGTCTCTCCAGGCAAACCAATCACACGCTTAATATACCACGGATCCACTCCGTTCTCCTCCGGTCCCGGAAAAACAACGATATCAAATCGTTCCGGATCATGGAATCGATAACTGATCTTATCCAGAATCAGATTATCTCCATCCTGCAATGTCGGCTCCATAGACTCTCCATTCACAACCGTACGTTGTCCCACAAAAGTAATTACAAGATAAACGGCGACAAGCATAAAGAGAACATACAACAGAGTACTAATAATTTCTTTCCGGGTATTTTTTTTGTTTTCCATATCTACACTTTCTCCTTAAACATTTCAATTGAATTTTACCCTCTCACGTATAAGAAATGGGATATAAATCGCGAATCTCGAAGAGGATTCGCAGGCGAGCTGCACAGCAACGAAGTTGCCTTCTTATGTGCAGCTCTGCCACCCTACTGAGATGATTATACCATGCGAATTGGGACAATGATGGAAAATATAAGAGAATTAGAAAATAATTAATTCGCTGCTACTGTTCATTTTCGAAATCAACAATTCTCTGTACCTTATCTTTGGATCTGCAATTCGGATCATAGGTGCAAGACAGATATTCCTTTACCATACATTTAGCCAGTTCAATGCCCACAACCTGAGCACCCATGGTAATAATATTTGCATGGTTGGAAAGCTCTGCTCTCTGTGCCTGGTAAACATCATGGATACAAGCCGCATAAGCTCCTTTTACCTTGTTAGCCGCAATGGATACACCGATACCGGTTCCACAAACCACAATACCACGGTCAAATTCCTTTGCTGCTACAGCTTGCGCACATTTGATTGCAACATTTGCATAAATCGGGTCATCGCTTCCGAAATCGCTCACCTCATGACCAAGGCCTTCTACATACTCCATTAACTGTTTCTTAAATTCTGTTGCATTAGGGTCGCATCCGAATACAATTTTCATGATAACAAATACTCCTTTCTCCGACATCTCATAAACATACACCCAAAACTGCTATGTCTACTTTATCACAGAATTATTATCGCAACAACTACATATCTTATTTTATACGTTCACCGCCTCTTACACTCTTTATTTTATCTCCTCTTCATTTGGGGGGCGGAACTGGTAAACTTCTTGGAATCTTATACCCTCTCACGTATAAGAAATGGGCCAGGAATGTTCCATCTGGGAAAGGATATATCCCACCCTTTCAATGGCATCCTCCACCTGCAATCTGGCATCCTCAATCTGTGCGGGTTTTAAATGTCCTTCTGTAAATTCATAACAAAAAAAATCCGCATAGGATAAAAAGCAATGAATATCTGCCTGCAAA
>JALERO010000256.1 GCA_022764265.1 Eubacterium sp.
GCCATGCTTGGTCGTATTTGCTGTATTATCCCATATCCGGATTATGATTCCATTGAGGATTATGTTCAGCGTCACAATGCTAAATGTCTTTCCATCATTATGAATCGCCAGATGCTTATAAAATGGGAATCCTACAATACCATTGATGAGATTCTGGATGATATGTTATTGGTGGAAGAAATATATTGTCGCAATATTAAAGATTTATAGAAAGAAGGAACATTGATATGTATATTTTGACAAAAGAAAATATTTTATCTTATATCAGAGATCATGTCCCTTCTATTCAGTTGCAGGATCCGGTGACCGTTCATTTGATCGGTGAGGGGGATCTTGGTAAGGATGTGGAGGGCGATGGCTACTGCAATTATGTTTTTCGTGTTGCAGACGGAACCCATTCTTATATCATCAAACAATCGACGGATCGTTTAAAACGGCGTGGGAGACCGATGACTCCTACTCGGAACCGCTATGAATATGAGATTATGGAGCTTCGCTCTAAAATTGTTCCGCAATATGTTCCGGCACTTTATCACGGTGATTTTGAGAACAATATTTTCATCATGGAGGATGTCTCTAACTTAAAGCTTGTCCGTTATGAGATGAATAAAAATCATCGTTTTCCTGTGATTGCACGGCAGGGTGCCCAGTATCTTGCTGCTACTCATTTTTATACGTCCGAGTTTTACTTAAGTTCTGAAGAATATCGTAATCTGCTTTCTCATTTCATGAATGCGGAATTGCGTTCGGTCATGGAAAACAGTATTTTCCTTGGAATCTTTGGTTCTGATAAGTTTGATCCGGCCTGCGGACCGGAATATGCGGAGTATTGCAGGAGTATTTTTGAAGATCCGGATATTACTTTCCAGAGATATAAATTACGCCATCTGTTTATGAGCAAGTCTGAAACCCTCATTCATGGCGATTTCCATACTTCCAATATGTTTGCAGATGACGATCATCTGAAAGTAATTGATATGGAATATACCTTTGGAGCTCCTTTTTCTTATGATCTCGGATTTATTCTGGCAAACATTATGATTCAGTTTTGTTCTGCTGCCTTCCGTCCATTTGAAAATGAGTCTGAGCGTGATGTTTGTCTTTCTTATCTGCTCTCTCTTATGGAATTGCTTTATACCGATTATATACAGTTTTTCTTTGAATATTGGGATAAGGATGCTAAAATTGAGTATAAGATCACCCAGGGATACAGAGAGACTCTGGCTCTTGATATTCTTCGTGAATGCCTCGGATTCGCCGCCTGTGTGAATTTCTCCCGTGTCAGCGGAGATATGGATACAGCTGATTTTGATTTTATTGAAGAGAATGATCTTCGTACAAAGGCGAAGTTCCTTGCTGTGGATATTGATGTTACTCTTTTCCGCAAATGGAATTCTTACAACAGTATTAAAGAACCGATTGAAGATATTATCGCTTTGATGAAGAAACGTCGGAATGATAATGCATAGATTATTACTGAATAAAAAGACCTTTCGTTCACTTTTCCCTTGTGTTCCGAAAGGTCTTTTTATTTTTCTCTAAAATGAAAATACGTTAAATTTGGATGTTTTATGCTGTAATTCCAGTGATCCCTGCTCAACCTTGTAAGAATCAAGATAGCAATAGGTTTCGCCTGGTTTTGCAGCCACATTATCGTGAAAGCGTACCGGAGTATCTACTTTCACTGTCATATTCCAGCTTGTGGCATCAATGCCATTGTTTCGGAAGAACAGATCAAACATTACGGTTCCGATTCCTTCTCGATGGTCTTTAAATGAGAAGGATGGTTCTCCTGACAACTCCAGGCCATTCATTCTGCATAATCCGATAAAATTCAAAATTACTTTTTTATTCTGTTCCGTCAAAGGGATATATGTTTTTCCCATAATCGTCTCCTTTGGTCACGCTTTTATGATTTCAAAAAGGTTGCCCATATGATGTATGGGCAACCTTCTCATTCATGTTATGTTTTACATAAGTTTATGCCATCCGAATAGCCATGGCCATTCTTCAGACACCTCCCACCGTTAATTATTTCATTAATTCTTCAACGATGGATGGATGTGGACGTGGGATGATAGAAGTAGATGTTACTTCTCCACTGATACTTAATTTAGCAAGACATGCATTCACTGCAGATCTTACGGAAGATACTTCACCAGTAATTACTAAGTATCCTTTTCCACCTAAACCTCTGGCAATTCTTAAATCAACAATACTTACTTTGGAAGCTTTCACTGCAACATCGGCTGCGATGATTGCTGTCAAAGCGGAAATTGTCTCAATAGCACCAACTGCCTGGATATTTTCTGTGTGTGTAATTCCAGAAATTGCTGGAAGAACTTCTTCACGAATATTATCAAGGATATGTGTATCAATCAGATAAATACCGCCAATGAGTTCTGCTTTACTCATAGCTGCTTTAACCGGTCCTACATGTCCGCCAATAATAATAACATATTTACCAGGGCAAATTGGAGTAGCCAATAATAATTCTACATTTCCTGCTTTTACCATTTCATCTGCTGTCTGGATT
>JALERO010000017.1 GCA_022764265.1 Eubacterium sp.
GATTTCAAAAAATTCATGTACATGCTTCATGTGCTGGGATTGAATGAGTATTCAATTTATTTCTCTATGGAAATGTTTCCAGAGTTACTGATAGAGAATGAAGAACGAAGTAAGGATTGGGATTGGAATATAGGATATGAAGAGTATGATTTTCCTATGGAAGAAATGGTGTCTATATGCGAAGAATGGCTGCAAGAATTTTGTGATCAGATGCCATTGGAAAGACAAAGAAAGAAATACCGGAAAGTCTTTGAAATTGATGAAGAGTAAAGAATGAGCAAGGGTCAGTGATGTATAGGAGAGTTGACTCTATTGCTTGTTGTCAATAGAGAGTTGTCCAAAAATATTGGAATAGTCCCGATCAGGACGGCATCTGTTACTGTATTCAGATGTCATCCATAATAGAAACATTCATCTGGAAAATAATGAAAGATAAATAAAACATGCCCATAACAGTACGTCATAAGCATGTTTTATCTTTTTATCCTGAAACAAATCATGGAATTGCTTTCAAAATGTCTATTTGAAAACAACACCGCCTTCTGATGTTTCAAAAATACATGGGAAAGGCAAAAATATCCGTGCTCCATCCTGTACTGTTACATGAAATGCCTCATCCGAAGTAACGTGTTCGTATAGTACGGAAGGATAATTTTCTTCCAGGTTGTCTTCCGGAGCAGATACCCATAGAAGTCCACTGTTTTGGAATTCCTGGGGTTTACAGGTGATATCATAGGTGCCTGCGGGGAGATCATCCCCAACCAAATACTGCCCGGCAAGCAGTTCGGCCTGATTATCCTGGAATACTACAGCATCTGCCTTGGAAATGACCTTACAGGTAACCGGTAAGAACAGGGTCCGGCCTTCTTCCATAGACAGGTAAAAGGATCCCTGCTCATTGGTGCTGATATTTTCATACAGCATGGAAGGGTATTCGTTTTCCAGGTCGTCATTCACATCAGCCAGCCAGATAATGCCATGGGAAGAATCGTCAGTCTCGTAGGAAATCTGGTATTTGGCTGCGGGAAGGTCTGTGCCTCCGACATACATGCCTGCATGTAATTCTTCCGGGGTTTCTGACAGGTAATCAACAGAAGTCAGGATACAGCGGAACGGTGTATGGAGAATCCTTCCTTCCCTTAATGGGATATAGAAGCGGCGGTTTTCATTGGTAGATACCGATTCGTATAGGATAGATGGATAATCCTCTTCCAGATTGTCTGTTTCTGATGAAAGCCAGACGATGCCGTGCGTTTTGTCATCTGTAGCGCAGGACAGGACATAGGAGCCAGCGGGAATATCAACACCGCCGACAAAATTTCCACTGTTTAGGTCAGCAGACTTACCCGGTTCAATCCCTTCTGTGGATGCAGCACTGCATGCTACGGAAAAGCAGAATGAGATAACCGCAGTTGTGGATAAAATAGATAAAAACTGACGTTTCATAGGGTACCATCCTTTCTTTTGTATGGCCAGGAAAGGCTCTTTCCCTGGCCCTGTGTTATTCTTATTATACATGCAGCCCGGTTCACCCGGTATTCACGATTCGTGAACCTGTTCTTTTACAAAATCCTCAAAAGATGCCCCATAATGGATAGCGATTGCCAGGAATGTCTCCAGATCTGGCATACGGTAGCCACTCTCATAGTTTGCTACTGTAGTTGCCCCATACCCGATCAGCTGCCCCAGTTCCTGCTGGGTTTCTCCGTGTTCTAGGCGGATCCTCCGGATATTCTGTCCGATCAGTTGAGATGTAATCTTGGTATTTCCCATTTTCATTGCCCTTTCTGCCGTTTCGGCTGTTATATTTCCCGCCAGGTAAGACCTGCGGGCTATAACAGGGCGTGTAAATTTCGCGGACATAAAAAACCAGGCAGTCATTCGCTGCCCGGTTTCTGAATAGTTCTATATTTCATGGGTTTCCTCCAGGGAATGTTGTAGTATGTATTTAATAAAAAACCACCCGATAGCCATCAAAGGATGAGAACATATCAAGAATGATATCTTTTGCATGCTGGTTGGCTTTTTCGATAAGCCCGTCTTCCAATGCCTGGCCCTTTTCCTGTTCTTTGATCTCCTCCAGGAAGGTGTCAAAATCTTCTGTTCCAAGAAGGTTTAAAAGATTGTTTCTATCCTGGCTGTCTACAATGTCAAGAACATGGTCCTGGGTCTCTGCATCCGGCAGGTGGATCTTGATGACTTTCAAAAGGTCATCTTTTTCCGGTTTTACGTTCGTAAGACTGATACCGCACCGGATCTCACCGGAAACTGTATAATCCAGGCTGCTTGTGGTAAATGGGATTCTCCATTTATCAAAAAGAGTACGGAAACTTTCGTAATTCGCTTTGTCCGTATAAGTATATTTGTAGGTACATAGGTCTTCACAAGACTCTAATGCTTTTTCAAGCTGCCAGATAGTTACCTGTGATTCTTTTGCGGTAAGCCCGGTAAATATGAATTTCGCTGCAAGCAAGGCGATCACAATCAGCAGGGTTGCTTTCCCGATAAAACTGAATAATCCGTTCGCATTCTTTTTGTTTTCATTTGTTCTGTTCTTCATAACGTTTCTCCCTCTCTTTTGTATTGGTTTTATATAGCCGATCCGTTGTTTCTTTTGATGATGTTATTTTACAATACGTAAAGAGGAAAAAACATATTCAGTCCCGAGGGATAAGCAGTGCTAATTCTGCTGGAAACGGGAAATAAAAAGGCCGGGTTCCCTTCCCCGGCCTTCTCTAAAACAAATCAAGAATTCAGTACTTCCATGGCTGTGCAGATGGCAGCACGGGCCTGTCCTCCTGTCGAAGTTTTATGCTGCTTTCCGCATCCGATCACCAATACTGCGACGATGGCCAGGACAACAAGAATACCTGTAAATAACGCCAATAATTTTTTCATGCTCAATCTCTCCCTCGTGTTCAATTTAATTCAGTTTACGGTCCATAAAGAAAAATGTCAACTTTGGCATCTTGAAAAAGTGTTTTGTTGCATTACCTAGATGCCAGAAGGAATACAATCCCGATCACAAGCAGGAGAGGGAAAGCAAGGAACAGAAGCCCGCCAAGTACCATCCCTACCAGTACAAAAGGAAGCAGGACTACGGTAAACAGGAACTTTGAAAGGCCCCATGCCGCCTTGATCCCGAAAATCAGGATCTTCCCAAAGATCCAGAACATGCATATGGTAAATAATATTGTTAACATCCCTATACCTCCTGTCAGGCACTGAAGCCTAATTCTGAAAAATTGAACAGGCTCCCAAGTGAAGTGCCGATTGTTTTTGGTGTCATCAGTTCCACGACCCGGTCCAGGGCTGCCTGCCTGAGGGCCGGTGTATGTACGGTGCGGAGCAGTGCCGCCGTCGTCCGTGCATCATTTAATGCGTTATGCGCTTCTCCGTCAAAATCCAGGCCTGCCATATCAACGGCTGTCTTAAGGGCAAGGGAACGGGAAATGTGGAGTTCATCCCCAAACTCTTTCTGGAAATCACTCCAGTCTTCTAATAATGACAAGTATTCCGGTTCCAGCTGGACCTGCTTTACTGCTATCTCCTTCGTTACCTGGTCAAGGTCTGATTCACTCCACTGGTAGATCCGTGCCTCATCCATGCTGGCGCACCAGGAGAGGAACATCCGGATAGCTGTTTCGAACCCAGGTGCGTTCTGGACCATCTCGGTGGTGATCCCAGTCAGCTTTGAATAATATGGTTCGATTCTGTCGTTATACTGCGGTTTTACCAAAGTATTGAAAGAACCTATTTCCTGGTACTGGTCATCCAGTACAATGGCCCCGATCTGGATGGTCTCCATCCCGCAGATAAACAGTTCTTCCCTGTAAGTTTTTGAGATTTTATTCATCTCCAGGTCTATGATGATATGCTTCATGTTCTTTTCCCCCAATTTCCCGTTAGTATTATGGATAATTTCCATGTATCCCATATTTTAAAATTCTGGTAGGTCTTTTTTTACGATCATGTAAAAGGGCAACCGGAATATCCACCATGCAGCTTTTAATAATGCCCTGCAAAAAATGTAGATTACATATGTAGCTGCGACAAATCCTATCAGGAATAGGAATTCAGAAAGACTGAGGCATCCAGCTCCAACAGAGTCATGGAAGGAATCGCTCATTTTATCTACTGAATTTTCTATAAACTCACCTAAAAAGTTGCCATTTTCATCAAATATCTTCATTTCATATCCTCCCTCACCATATAAGTTTTTCATGTGTTTGATTATGTTAAAGGCCGATTTATTTTTATGCCAGGCTATGTTCCTTTCCTTCAGGATTCTGGCCATTTTGCTTTTCATTTTCAGAAATAAAAATGGAAGTATTGGTGATTCCGATCCGTTTGGAAAAGCTGGGGTTTTGTTCTATCTGCTCGATTAGCCGGACCAACTGCGTCCTTTGTCTTACATCCATCTGTCATCATCCTTCCGCTCAGTCTTGCTGTTTCTTGATGGTTAAAGTATAATGGATAACATAGAAAGAATACACGTCGGAAGAGGGGAAATGGCATCAGCTATTCCTCTGGTTCCGAGACATAGAGGGAGGATTATTGTGGGAAAGCAGTCTACAAGGGAGAATAAGAATATATACCAGCTGTGCAGGGAGGAACAGGGTCTGACCAGGGAAAAGGCCAGTGAGCAGATGGTTGGTGTATCCGCTTCTAGGATCGAAAAGATTGAGTACGAACTCCAGGAGCCGACCCCGTATGATGTTGTCCAGATGGCGGACTGTTACAAACGGCCGGAGCTTTGTAATTACTATTGTTCCCATAAATGCACGATTGGTGACCGGTATGTGCCGGAAGTGGAAATGTCAGAACTGTCCAATATCATCCTGGAGACCATCGCCAGCCTGAATGAGATCAGCCCACTTACCGGCCGCCTGATCCAGATTGCCCGGGACGGGAAGATCACAGATGACGAGATCAAGGATTTTGCATTCATCAGTAAAAAGCTGGATGAAGTATCCCTTGCCATCAATTCCCTGAATCTGTGGGTAGATAAGACGGCAGGAGAAAACAACATCAATATGGAGTTGCTAAAGGCAGAGAAGGAAAAGCTTAACTGATATAGAAAAGAAAAATCTGGCGAAGAGTGACGGCCATGTATGATCTGGAACGTTTTTATAAGGCCCAGAAATATGATTATGAAACATAAAGATAAATCGATGTCGAAGTGCGTTCTTTTGTACATTTCATCTCGTATAATTCATCGTGTAAACAACACATTGGTCTTCAGTTAATTGGGAGGTGTTTATATTGGGTTCATTTGTTGCGGAATTGAACAATGGTTTCTCACCGGAGCCAGAAGAAAATGTATTTGCAAGCATATGGAATGAGTATGAGCGCGTGATTATGCAAAGCTTAATAACCTCGTTTGGATTGGATTTTCTGGTTCATGATCAGCATGGTGGGGATGTTGATACCATACATAGTGTTAGAGAAATCGGAAAAGATCCAAACATGGCATATAAGAGCACTTCGAATCAGACTGCCTATGCTAATAGAGGAGAATATAATACATACGAGTACCACCAAGACCCACGCTATATCGCTATAAATAAAAGAGTAAGTGAGAGCAAGAAAAGTGGTAGTCTGACAGATGAATATACTGGAAAAAAAGTAGCAAAAAATGCAAATATTGATTTGGATCATGCCATTTCTGCAAAAGAAATCCATGAAGACCCGGGGCGTATATTAGCTGGCTTGAATGGAACTGACTTGGCAAACTGTGATGATAATCTTAAGCCAACGGATCGAAGCATTAATCGCTCTATGCAAGACAAAGATATGGAAGATTATTTGCAGAAGTGGGAAACGGAGCGTCCACATCGGCAATCAAGAATTAGCGAGTTAAAGTCAAAAGGTTCCTTATCTGATAAGGAGCGTAAAGAACTTGCTAAACTGGAAAAACTTGAGCAAATCGATCCAGATAAGATGAGAGCCGAAAATAAAAAGGCTCGTGCAGCTTATGAAGCCAAACTAGCAAAAGCCTACTATACAAGTCCGGAGTTTTTGAAGGACACGGCTGTGGCCGCTGGTAGTCGTGGAGCAGAAATGGGAATGCGCCAGGCTATGGGATTTGTGTTTGTAGAAATATGGATGTCCTCGAAGAATGAGATTCAGTCTTTGCCAGCAGGAAATGATTTGAAAGATATGCTTGAAGCGGTTGGTAGAGGCGTTAAGAAGGGTGTTGAAAATGCAAAGGTAAAATACAAAGAAATCTTGGCAAAATTTGGAGAAGGTTTCTTTGCGGGTGCTTTAGCTAGTTTAACGACAACAATTTGTAATATCTTTTTTACAACCGCTAAGAATCTTGTTAAGTGTATTCGCCAGATATACGCATCCGTTGTTGAGGCTGGAAAAATCCTCTTATTTAATCCTGACAACCTTATGTTTGGGGATAGAATCAAGACTTCTACAATCATTTTAGCAACAGGAGCAAGTGTCCTGGTTGGAACCGCTGTTGGTGAGTTGATTAATAAAACGCCTATTGCTGCTATTCCGGGAGTCGGTCCTTTTGTAACTGCTTTCTGTTCTTCTTTAATAAGTGGACTCATTTCATGTACACTTCTTATTTTCTTGGACAGAAGTAAGTTTATGAATAAAGTCGTGAGTGCATTAAATAGGATTCCATCCGAGGTAAATAATTATAGAGAGATAGCAGATGCCCTGGAGAGATTGGCCGCTAAACTTGAAAATCTTGATATTGCAAAGTTCCGTGCCGAAACAGAAAAATACAGAAACATTGCGATAAAGATTGGAACTGCGGAGTCAGAACAAGAATTAAACGATCTGTTACTATCCGCATATAGGGTGTTTGATATAAAAATCCCCTGGGAAGGTGATTTTGATTCCTTTATGGGCAATAGAGCAAATCGACTGGTTTTTGAATGATGTTTAAGTGTAGTTGTTGCGGTGAGTGTTGTCGAAATCTAGATAAATCTGATCTCTACAAGGAGTTGGATAGAGGAGACGGAACTTGCAAATACCTGGATGGAAATATATGTTCCATATATGATGAACGCCCGTTACTATGCAGAATTGACGAGAGTTATGAGGCGTATTTTAAGGAGCAATATTCGTTAGAAGAATACTACGAATTGAATTACAGAATATGCAACCAATTAAAGAATAAGGGAGGATGATTATATGCCATTACCTTTGATTATTGGTGGACTAGCTGCAATAGCTGGTGTTGCCGGAGTTGGTTCAGGAATTCATGGTGGTGTAAAAATGAAAGAGGCAAATGACACCATGAAGGCCGCCAAGAGTAAACAGGAAAGGGCTGTAGCGTTATTCGAAAAGAGAAATTCGGAGACTACAGAGTTGATGGATTCTATTGGTAAGCAAGAACTCGAGATTTTGAGTAGCTTTGATGACTTTTCAGATATTATTGAAAAGATTCAGGGTAGACCTGATTTTAAAGCATATAAGAAATCTGGCATTAAACTTCCAGAGTATGAGGCGGAGGAATTGAAAAAAGTATCTGCTGGAGCAGGTGTTCTTCTAGGTGGTATTGGTGGTGCAACGGTTGGTACCGCAGGTGGATTTGCCGCCGCTGGAGCAACCACATCAGCAGTTATGGCGCTAGGCACAGCATCGACTGGAACGGCAATTTCCTCTTTAAGCGGTGTTGCAGCAACAAATGCTACTCTTGCAGCATTGGGCGGTGGTTCCATTGCCGCTGGCGGAGGCGGTATGGCACTTGGCACAGCGGTGCTGGGTGGTGCAACATTAGGCGTTGGACTTCTTGTTGGTGGTATCATTTTTAATGTTACTGGATCAAAACTGTCTGATAAGGCTGATGAAGCATATAACCAGGCAAAAAGAACAGAAAGAGAAGTGAATAAGATTGTTGGATACTTTGATGAGTTGACATCAGCAGCAACCCCATTTAAGGCATCGCTTTCTGAAATTGAAAAGCAGTATAGAAAGAGACTTGCGACTTTAGATCATGTTGTGAATTTTTCTGAAAAAGTACACTGGTCTGAATTTACTGATAAGGAAAAGCAAATGACAGAGAATACTGTTCTTCTTGTCGGCCTTCTTTACAAAATGTGTAAGATAAGTTTGGTTCTTAAAGATCAGGATGACGATGGACTCAATGCTGTAAACAAAAATGAAGTAAGTTCTATCGTAAACGATGCAAATAAAATTTTGGATGAAGTAAAAGGGGCCGCATAAGAGAGGAGGCTATATAAATGTTTTTAGGAAAATTATCAGAAAAAGAAAAGAATGCATTTATTAGTTTGAGTGTTCATGCATCGAATTCAAATGGTGACTTCGCTGAAGAAGAGAAGATGATGATTCAGGAATACTGCAAAGAGATGGGAATTCCTTTCTTTGATGCGAACAATGCAATTTCAATGGACGAGATAATTGCAGTTTTCCAGGAATCCGATCAGCCTATTAAAAAGATTATATTATTAGAAACGCTTGGTCTGGTGTATTCAGATGGAGTATTCGATGAGTCGGAAAAGGGATTTATTAGCGACTTTGCCAAGAAAATTGGTTTGACTGAAGAGGATGTTGTAAAGCAGACTGCAGCAATAAAAGAGTACCTTGCGGCATTAAAGAAAGTTGCTGAAGCTATTTTATAAACAACCGACTGAATGGTGCTAAAATCGTCCATGAGATGTGTAAACATCGAAGTGGCTATCATCGTATGATGGAACAGAAATATGATGACGCAATTTCTGATTTTCAGATATACACTTACGTAGATTCAAAAATACATTGTCCATTTGAGGAAATGGCTAATGATGAGTTTTATTCACTTGATGTAGTGAATGAGGCAATTGATTTGTGTCAAAAAGAAATACGTTATCAAAACTTCGGACTTTTTCGCCAATGTTCCGGACTTTTCCCTCAGAATTCTGGACACTTTCCGGATCTTTGTCTGATAGAATGATTATGCTGGAATCAGAAGGCCGGCCGGAAAAATTAATATTGATAGCTTTGAAGGAGCCTCTACAGGTTAACGCCTGTGGGGGCTTTTTTTCGTGCTCAAAAACAAGTGCCTGAGTGTTTCCGGCCAATAGCCACAGTACTGCCTTAGTGCTGGTGGACATGGAAGGAATCATTTCGGACATATGTCATTTTACAGACACATTTTCTGTATTCGTGGACCGCCGCTCCTGGATTTGAAACTGGAAAACCAATTCAAATTCAGGAGGAACGGATATGTATATTGAACATCCATTTAAATACGACGGAGTGTATTACGCAAAGGTTGACGGAGAACTGATTGAAATTACCAGAGAGCAGGCAAAGGTCATGCT
>JALERO010000018.1 GCA_022764265.1 Eubacterium sp.
ATGTCCCGGCTGTGAAAAGACGGAAAAAACGCACCCTGGAACTTCCAGAATGCGTCTTCCTGTCTGGCATATATCATGAAGAAAGAACTCTTTCCAATGCCCTGTATCCTATTTTTTTATCTTTCCTTTCTTTCCTATCCCTCTGGCATAAAACAGCTTCCGGTAGAGGGAGAGCTTTTTTGCCGGGACTTTGACCTTCACCTTCGGGCCGGTGTTCCCAAAAGCCTGTTTCCCGACCGTCCGTCCTGACAGTTTTTGCGTCTGGACCACGATATTCCTTAGTCTCGTACATCTATAGAAAGCCTTCTCCCCGACCGTTTTGATGTTCTTACCAATGGTCACCCTCTTAAGGTTCCAGCATCCCTGGAATGCCTTTGCCGCAATGGAGATGACCCTGTATTTTTCCCCTCCGGCCGTGACCGTTGCCGGAATTTCCGCCATCGGTATGGTCTTTGTGACCGGCTTTTTCAGCTGAACTGCCCTCTCCTTCTCCGACACTACTTTATAGGAAAGGCCGTCTTTTTTTATCACTTTGGGACCAGAGGTCTTCCCGCCTGCCACGATCTTTCCGTTTTTTATAGTATAGAGGGTCCCGTCCACACTGCATACGCCCGAGTATCCTGCCGGGATGTGACTCCTGCTGTCAAAGACCGGATATGCACTGCCAAGGCTGGTGCTTCCGATCCGGTCTGCCACCACGATCTTGCGGCTGGCCGTCCACGGCCCTAGACTTACTGTCACCAGAGCACCCCCGCAGGTCTCCGCCCTTACCGTTCCATCCGCCCCCACAGAGACGACAGAGGACACCGTGCTGCTCCAGGACGCTCCCGCACTGGAGAGGATGGTCCGGTAAGGCACCTTTTCCATGTTGATCTGTTTAAACCTGCGCCTGCTCTCCAGAGCTGGCGACAGGGCTTTGCTCTCTCCTTTTTTCATCACATCATAGGCCCCGTCTTTTGTCTGGCTGATCTTTCCGGAGACCGTAAGGCCAAAATCCACGGGATCCACTGTGACCTTTTCCTGGCAGACTACGGTCCTTCCGGGACTGGTATACTGCCGTTTTGCCCCGCCTGTTCCGAGCAGGACCACGATGCCTGTGTTGTTGTTTAAGAACTCTCCCGGCTTTGCGGCAAAGCAGCCGATGCCGATGGTATCATAGCCTTCCCAGCCCTCTGTCAGGCTTTCGCAGCCTGCCACGATCCGGCTGGCCTCATCCATGACCACAGTCCCGCTTTCCAGGTATAGATTCGGTTCCATATAGGAGACCAGACGCACCGCGCAGTAAGGACAGGCGATGCCATCCTCCGGACAGTATCCCTTTCCCGTCTGGTACTCTGCCGCAGCCTTCATGGCAGTTTCCATCAGTTCCCCGTCAACATGGAAAGCATCCAGCCCATTGGCGGTCCTTTTCCGGTTGATCTCTTTTACTGCCGCATCGGCGACTGTATAAAACCGTTTCCCCGGGACCGTGACTGTCACCGTCCCGCTGGCTGCCGCATCCGCATGAAATATTCCCATCAGGATAAAGCAGACGGCCAGCATAGCCAGATGTATCATTTTTTTCAAACTGATCTCCCCCATTCTTTTTCTTTTTTCTCTTTCAGGAGTATGAAAACCCATCCCCAAGATCATACTCCGGGTACCGTTCTTCCTCCGGAAACGGGATCCGTTCTTCCTTTGCTTGGTAAAAGTCCTCCTCCTGATGACGGACTGCTTCTTCTTTTGGGTACTGGCCACCTGCCCTTTCCTTAAAGTCGATCACCTGGCAGTCCGTGACCACAAGTTCATCATAGTAAGACTTCTTCCCGTCCTTTTCATACGCCCCCGACCGGAGGCGGCCTTTGACGAACACCCTGCCACCCTGTTTCCCATACTTTACAAGGTGCTTTGCCTTTGCGTGATAGGCGACGCAGTTAAAGTAATCCGCCTCCCCGTCCTTTGCATAATTCCGGTTCACCGCGATCCGGAACCGGGCCCAGTACAGTGTCCCGTCTTCCTTTTCTTTGGAACTGAGCTTCGGTTCCCTTACAAACCGTCCCAAAAAGAATGCCTCATTGATCATCTCATCCCTCCTTTACTGCGATGCAGTGTACCACGTATCGGGAATCCCTGCTCCTGCCATTGGAACAGGTTGACAGCGTGACCACCCTGTCCGCTTTTTCCGGTACCTTTCCCGTATCATAATAACTGTTTTCCCGGCTCATAAGGAGCCAGTCCTTCCATTTCTCTCCGGAGTCAAAAGCCGTTTCATAGGTCCTTCCTGTATCCCTGCAGTCATAGGTACTGTACACGGTCCCAATGATAGTCTGATCCGGCTGGTAGAGATATACCTTGTTGTTTTTCCGATAAAACGCTTCCTTCTCAAACCGGTGGAGGGAACCGAACATGGACAGGTTTCTCATGTTGTGTCCATAGAGGATGCTGTGGCTGCCCGAAAAGTCGGCAGGGCATCCCGGCTGTATGAATATGGAACCGGGATAGCTTTCTTCCCCTTTATAATTTTTATGGAGGTATTCGTTCCACTCACTGCATTGAAGGACCGGGTAATCGATCTTTGTACCGGGGACTCTGATCCATGCGATGATATCCGGATTGATCTTTTTTAACCTGTCCCAGTCGATCGCTTCCCCGTCCTCCTCATCCTCTGTTTCCTCTGCCACCTCTTCCCTCAGTTTCCTAAGCTCGATATCATTTTTCAGATAGGGATAGTATTCCCTGGCAGCAAAGACCAGACAGATGACCGCCAATAAAAGACAGAGGTCGGAAAGCCATGCTCTTTTCTTTTTTTGTCTCATTTTCTGCTCCTTCTTCCTCATTTCAGCCTGCCCGCTTTTTTACAGTATCTTCGCCCGCCAGAAAGAAGATCCTCTTTAGCTGGGAAGTGGTAAAGACCACTTCCTCATCCTCTCTTCCGGGCTGTGCCCCGAACACGCATCTGGCAAGATATGCCGTCTGCTCCAGCGGGGATACTCCTGCCGACTGCATCCGGTAGATCTCTTTTAAGACCGGCTGCATAAACTGTTCAAACTGGTATTCGTTCATCAATTTTGGAATCTTTCTCATAAATCCCCCTCTTGATTTAAACAAATTTTACTGATATCCACCTCCATGAACATCATGATTTACCTGTGCCTGATAGTAATGGCTCATCGTCATCGGAGCATTGTATAATGCTGTCATCAGATAAGATTTTATGTTTCCAACTTTTTTCGTGTTTTTCTGAAGGCATGATATTACATACTGAATATGTTCCATGGTTAACTTCATAAACTGGCTCTTTACAATTTCAACAGGACGTTCCATACCTCCAATACGAACCATGCTATTATCTGGCAGCATCATGACATCTACCATCAGTTCCACCAGTTCATCCACGTCTTCAACTTTATAAAAACCATCCTGTACAAGATAGGCATATGAAATATTGTTCCGAATGATTTTTCGATAGAACTCTATCACATCAACCACATCTCTTTTCTTTTCTCCACGATTATCCGGATAGGATATGATAGATTTTGTATCATTAATATTAGTCTCATTCTTATCAGTATTATTACCTTTTGATTTTCGAAATTCTTGATTTTCGGTTTTCATACTTTCTGATTTTCGATTTTCAAAATTTTTGATTTTTGATTTTCGAAATTCTTGATTTTTGATTTTCATACTTCCTGAATTTTGATTTTCAAAATTCTGCGTAAGAATAGAAGAGAATTCATGGCTATCCTCTCCCATTTTCTGTACATTTTGTTCTCCAAACTCTTCATTATTTAATGCTGTAGCACTTTGATATTGATCTTGCAAAGAGCCAGAATTTTGATTTTCAAAATTCTGTATATTCTCAAATTCAGCTTTTTTTTCTTTCTGGTATAAACATTCTTCCCTCTCCTTCATATAAAATTTTCTGACATAGATCACATTTGCTTTTCCCATCCCCAATCTCTTTTTTTCGATTAAACCAATACCATTTTCTGTATCGAGTTCCTTCATTAATTTAATGGCTTTCTGGCTTCCGCATCCAATGAGTTCTTTAACTTCTTCAATCGTAAATATTATGTACACACGATTTTCATCATCATACCATTGATTTTTTATACTGAGGCTCATTCGATCCAGCATTAATCCATATAATATTTTTGCTTCACATGAGATACATTTAAAATATTCATCTGTGAACAATATTTTTGGTACGCGATAAAAGGTATATTGTTCTGCTTCGGTTCCATGATAATAATCAAATTGTACCTTTTTCATACCATATTCACTCCTCCTTCTTGTGTACTGAATTTCAGTACATTTTAGTAATTCAACATTTAATTGAATCAAATTGTATCTATTTTCACAAGAAGGACAGATTGTCCTGGAAAGGGATAACCTGTCCTTCAAAATGAAAGTATACAAGCACACAATGTGTGCAATCCTACTCTTGCTTTTGCAGCTACGACCCGTACTGAATTTCAGCACGTCCGAGAGCAGGAAATCTTGTACTGAATTTCAGTACAAACAAGAGGGATAATCCTCAAATATGTTTATTTTGGAATATTTACTACTTCTTCCAACCACTCTGTGATATTTTCGACAGACTCTAAGATAGTTACATTCAAAAACTTATTTAAATATTGTGCCATTTCTTCTTCCGAAAGAGTCTCCATATAATGTTTTCTGTTTATACACAAAACATTATTTTCTTTCTTCTTATTAATTGGATTTTTTGAAATACCTGATGAATTTTGAATTTCCTTTGTTTTAGAATCATTATATGGTTTTTGGGATAATTCATCCGAACAAGGGATTTCTCTTTTATCCGATTGATCTAAAGAATTTTTCTGCTGATAAGGACACCACTTATCAATCAATTTAACACAACGTTCCCATGTAACTTTTTTTCCAGCGATTTCAATATGGGTTTGAGAACAGATAATCTGAAAAGCATTGTCTATCTTTTGGTATCCTTTTTTCCCATAATTGTCTTTCAGAAAGTTCACCAAATCTTTTCTGTTCTCATGGGACTGATCGTATTCATTAATGTGAAATTCAAAGAAGATTCTTTTTATATCTGTGGCATCAGGCTCTAAGTTAGTTTCAATATATTTCTTTATTTCACAGTTTTTCGTAATTCCTTTTTCTACAATTTCTCTCTGACCACCTTCCGGTATACGAGATAGAGTAACTGCGGCTGATTTATCGATATCACCAACCTTAAATTTTTCCATTGCTTCATCAACAAGATTTTTTGATATTGACTGATACTCTCCTACAGTGGCACGTTTCATATTCAGCTGTTTGGCCAATCTCTCTACCATTCTACCAGTTTGCAAATGAGGAAATTCTTCTGGATAGTTTTTAATCAAATATTCCATCCTTTCCAATTCATACATTTTTTCATATGGTGTTTTTTCATGATGACCATTTGTTGAATAAATACGAAATTCTGCCCGAACATCACTAATATTTTGCACAATACACGGAAGAAATGCGAATTCTTCCTTTCCACGATTTTCAACCAGCGATTTACAAGCAAGTCTTCTTTTATGCCCACCTATTATCTCATATTCATCTGTATCAATTTTTCTAACCAGAAGATCCTGTAGAACCTCCCCATCTGCTTCGATCAAATCAGCCAATGCCTCTATTTCATCTTGATTACCATTACAATACTGATTCTCATTTTGTTTCAATTTTGTATAGTGAATCCACTTTGTTATCCTCTTGGGATGTACATCACTTCTCTGAATTTCTTCCTTATTAAATATAGATGTAAGTTTGGCCATTAATACACCCCCTATATTTCTAAAAGTTCTTTTGCTAAATCCATAAAATCCTCTGCAATAATACTTCTAGATCTATGTTTCATTACCGGCTTATACAAATTCAATGCATTATCAGCAATTGTTGTGCGGCTGATACAAGACTCCAAAAATGGATATTCGTGCTTTGCAAGTAAATCTATCGATGCGGTTCTTTGTGCGATTCCATTTGCAGTCATATTGGCAAACACTTTCCACTCTAATGATTTATTTTTTTCCATGACTAAATGATACATATCTTCTACCATCGCCAAATTATCTCTGCAAAAATTATCAAATTTAATTGGAGTTAACATAACATCAGCAGCATATAATGCATTTTTTGTCAAGTTGTCAAAGACTGGGCGAGTATCAATCAGGCAAATATCATATGCATCCTCGATTGCCTGTAAAGAAGTCTTTAAAGAAAATAATTCGGGAAATGCTTCAATCGTTGTATCTCCTTTAATAATGTCGATGTTATTATATTTAGTTCTGTAAATAGCTTTTTTAATACTTCCGGGATTTAGAAGCACATCATTAACAGTAAATCCCTGATTATTAGCTTTCGTAAAAAAAGGTGTGCAGTTACATTGCGGATCAAGGTCAATCACCAAAATTCTCTTCCCTAATTTTGAAAAACTATAAGCTAAATTAACTGTTGCTGTGGTTTTTCCAACTCCACCTTTTAAATTTCCAATTGCGTATACTTTCATGTTGTTTTTCCTTTCTTGTACTGAAATTCAGTACATTTTCTTTGCGTACTTTCAATTAACCTGTTAAAATAAAAAGGCTAAATCAAATGCAACGATATACAATTTTTCGAAGCATGATTTAGCCCACTTACACAATATTCAATTATCACTCCTTTTTGATACATCAAACATTCCGAGAAAGCCTCAGAATCTTTATATGTATATTATTTTTTTGAAATAACAGCGCTGTCCATTTCATGTTTCAATAAATAAAACAAATTAGGACTAAATCAGCTCAGAACCTTATGTTTTCTAAGGATTCTTAACTTTGTACCTATAATATCACGATTGTCTTTTTGATACTCAATGGCCGGTGAAGCCACAGAGTTGGCAAATCCGGTGATTGGCACCAGCGTTCCGGCTCCACACCATTTTGCCAGAGGAGCATACCATTGAAGCCCGGTAAAGAGAACACTTAAAAATACAAGGCAGATGCTGACGGTAATATAGGCATTTTCCTGGCTCATGTTATAATGGTTTAAAGCAAATTGGCGGATAACTTCCCCCAGCAAACAAATCGCACCTCCGGATACAAAGGCGTGCCAGCAGTTTGTGAAGATGCTGAATTTGGGAGTCATATCTTTGACCTGCTGGGCATATTCCTGTTTCGTTGGTTCTTTTTTCATTAAAATTCTTCCTTTCCGTTGTTTTAATGATTGTGTGGTGGTATTTGGTATTCGGTATTCATTCGGTAAACAGATAAAATTGAATCAGACTTCCGATACATTTTCCCACCGCTGCCGCTTTTACAAAATAGGGGAAACCTTTCCGCAATTTGACCCGTCTTGACAGAATGGGGATTATGTTTACCACCTCTGCCAGGGCTCCGGCAAGGCACCCTACAAAAATCCCGGTAAAAAATCCGCTGAGATTCAGGATGATTCCGGCAAGGTGATAGGGTATCCATGAAAGATCCGGATGATAGAGTGATATCAGATTCATTAATATCAATCCGAAAGCCAGACAGGTTTCGTAAAGCCGGATTTTGGATGCGGTTTTTGTGATGGCGGAAAGTCTCGGGACAATTCCAATAAGGGTGACAAATGCCACAAACCCTCCCGCCACCGCAAAACCGGCTCCCAGAGCAACCCAGACCAGCAGTATTCTACTCAGAATCCACATCGAGTTCTTCTCCCTTTCTGGATGCCCCCAAAATAAAGCTCTGATTGACATCCTGTTCGTAAAGCCTCATCTGTACCTGAATCGGTGTAAGCTCATTGGTGACCTTCTTCCCCGGTACATGATTAAAAAAGAGAAAAATCCCCACCGCCAGTCCGATGGAATAAAATAACTCAATAAAGGTGGGCCCGTCGGCCTTCGTTCCGGTGAACACTTCATATAACTGGGAGAAAACTTTCGCCATATCCACATCATTGTTATACCCCATTATTGAGATTCCCATTCCAAGAAAACAGGTAATACAGATACCGAGGATTTTTCCCCGGCGCATCCATTTACTTTCCCGGTTGGCAGGGTTTTTATAGTAAATGATCAGATCTTTTTCCCCCACATTTCTTACCTCCCCCTCCGGAATCTTCTTTGATATTTCCCGCACCAGAACTAAAATGGAGAGAAAAGCTCTTCCATCCTTTTCTTCATCAAATCTATATATTTCGATGCTTCTGATTCCTTCTTCCAGATTATTTTCTGTACAATAAACAGAACATACATCGCCAATGGATACCCGAGGATGAGAGAGATAGGTGCTTTGTTCTGCTTTTAAATAAATTACAGGTCTGTTTGCCATACTGCCTCCTGAACTTCGGGATGTCTGGGGTCAGGACTAGTCCTGACCCCGGTTACCGTCACAGTATGTGTCAATTCAGAATTATTATTCGTTCCGAAGTTTTAATAATATTTTTTTCTCCAGTCTGGATACCTGCACCTGGGATATTCCCAGGACCTCTGCCACTGCGGATTGCGTCTTGTTTTGAAAATACCGCATTTCAATCAACGTTCGTTCCTGATCGGAAAGTCTGCTGAGGAGCTGGTTAATATACATGCGGTTCATGGCATTCTCTATCTCATCCTCCTGCTGTTCGATTTTGTCTTCCAGATGTATTTCATCTCCGTCACTCTGGTATATCACCTGATGAAGAGAGGCCACCTCCTGACCGGATTCCATGGCCATCAGAATATCTTCCTGATCCACCTGTAAAGTAACTGAGATTTCCTGAAGGGTAGGTTCCCGATGGAATTCTTTCTGATATTGTTCTGTTTCTTTTTTTATTTTATAGTTGATTTCTTTCAGACTCCGGCTGACTTTTACCATCCCGTCATCTCTCAGAAAACGTTTGATTTCTCCCATGATCAAAGGGACCGCATATGTAGAGAATTTCACATCCCTCTCAAGATCAAAGTGGTCAATACATTTTAAGAGACCTATGCTTCCTATCTGAAATAAATCATCGTTTTCATATCCCCTGCCTTGAAAACGGCGGACTACACTCCATATGAGACCAACATTTTCTTCCACCAGCCGGGTACGTGCCTCCATGTTTCCTTCTTTTGCCTGTCTGATCAACTCACAGGTTCGGTCCACTATTTTCCTCCCATTTTCTTTGAAAGACGCACGCTGGTTCCTTTGCCCGGCTCACTTTTTACCTCCAGATGGTCTGTAAAAGCCTCCATGAAAGTAAATCCCATCCCGGATCGCTCTTCCGATGGGAGTGTGGTATACAGGGGTTCCAT
Source organism: Eubacterium sp. (assembly GCA_022764265.1). Classification (GTDB taxonomy): domain Bacteria; phylum Bacillota; class Clostridia; order Lachnospirales; family Lachnospiraceae; genus Anaerobutyricum. The sequence goes on from JALERO010000018.1 coordinate 9,230, forward strand.
GGATTTTTCCACATTTTCTATTCCAATCCCATAATCGATTACGGTAACTGTGACTTCATTTCCCTTCCTTTCCAGAATCATATTGATTTTTCCTTCCGTTTCCGGATATGCATGGATGATCGCATTGGTGACTGCTTCCGACACTGCTGTCTTAAAATCGGATATTTCCTCCAGAGTCGGGTCGAGTACTGCTGCAAAAACAGCAGCAGTGGTCCTCCCGATTCTCTCATTTTCCGGCTGATTCCAGAAGGTGAGTTCCATCCGGTTTGTCTCATTGATATCCTGTTTCATTCATAAACCTCCTTTACTTCCTCGATGGTATCCAGAACCGTAACCAGTTTGAGAACCCCTGACATTTCCCACATTTTCTGTATGGATGGAGTTCCTCCAAACAAATATATCTTTCCTTCCACCGGATGCACCTGCTGCACTCTTCCCAGAATCAGTCCGATTCCTGAACTGTCCATAAATACCGTGTTGGAAAAATCAAAAATCACATCCCGGATCAGTGATTTCATAAACATGATTTCACATTCTTTTCGGATGATTTCCGCCTGATAATGATCAATCTCCCTCGGAAGACGAATCACCAGGCAATGCTTTCTTACATGGCAACTACTCATAATGCTTCACTCCTTTGCATCTCATTGTAATGAAAACAAAAAAATAAGTCCGACAAAACTTGTCGAACTTATTTTATATTATACTTTTTAAATCTCAATCTCTAATCTTCTTGCGTTGTTGTCTGTTTCTTCTGAGTAGTTCCGGTTGTTTTTTTTGTTTCTGTGGTTGCCTTTGTAGTGGACTTTTCATCGTCCTTTTCTGTTGTGGTCTCCTTTTCATCAGCAGCTTCTGTGGTCTTTCCGCCATTTACACTGGCTGCTGCCTGTTCTTTGGCCTCATTGACGAGAACCTCCAGACCATAGTTGGCAGACTTACGAATCAGATCTTCGTTACCGGAATTGTTGATGATGTCATAGAAATATGGGGTTGCTGTCTTTGTATCTCCTAATCTCTTATAACACATAGCCAGAAGATATAAGGTCTCATAATCATGATCGCTGTAGGTGTATGCATCCCTCAGATCTTTCTTGGCATCTTCATATTTGTATCTGTCATAAAGTGCCTTTCCACTCTGATATAACTGGCTGGATGCCTTCGGATAAGCGGTATCCTTCATAGTCTTATACAGAGTCTTGGAAGTCGCAGACGGAAGAGACTCCTCATCTACATTGGAGAGCTGTTTGGCACATTCCACATAATCTCCCTTGGAGTATGCCTGATATGCAAGGAGAATGCTGTCGTACATACTGTCCTCACCGTCAGAACCTTCATATACCTTTAAGGCTTTAGTCAGCTTCTTGTTCTGTGCCTCCAGAGATTCTTTATCATCCTGAAGCTGGCTAATCTCACCATCTTTCGCTTCAACAGTTTCTTTGTATTCTTTCTTCAGGCTGTTATAATCCACACTGACACCGGCCTTCACGCTCGGAATTACCAGCACAAACATGGCAATCACACCGATGGCAAGACCGATCAGCATGTAAACAAACTGCTTCCATGTCTCCTTGTTCGGATCCTCATAGTGATCTACCGGACGGACATTTTTCAAATTCTCATTATCCGGTTTCAGGGCTTCTGCCGGAATCTTGTCCGGCGCAGGACCTGCACCCTCTCCCATCTCCATGAGAAAACGTCTGGCTGTTGTATTATAATTATCCACAGCCAAAGCATTGTTCAGATCATTCTTCGCTGCCTGATTGTCACCGGCACGCATGTGAAGCACCGCAAAGAGCAAATGTCCCATAACAAAATTCGGGGTGATGCTGAGCACCTTTTTAATCTGAATCATGGCAAGATCATCACTGCCCTGCTTTGCATAAGATAATGCAAGATTATATTTTTTGGCAGTCTCATTAATTTCTTCGAAGATTGCCGGATGTTCTTCCATCTCTCTGATATAAAGATTGGCGAGATTCTCCTCCACGGTGTTCAGCCTTGCACTGTTTCTCCACTCGATGTAAGCCTTGCCGCCTTCACCCATCTCATAGTATACAAGACCCAGAAGATTGCGGGCATCTTTATGGCATTTATTATATTTCAGAGCCTTCTTAAGCTGGATGACCGCACCGCTTAAATCGCGCATCTGTGCTTTTTCCAGTCCTTGATTATAGTAGTAATTCGCCGTATTATAGGCTTTTTCTATATGTTTGTTCTCAAAGCCGCAACAGGTACAGAATCCATCAGATCCCACATTACGGCCGCATTTTATACATTTCATTGATATCCTCCTAATCACCAATAAACGGACGGGACCGTATCCTGCTGTTATTTATCTTTCTTGTCGTTGTTCAGTTCCTGAACCATCTCGTTGACAATGTCTGTGATATCCTTGATCTCATCGTCAAACAGATCGCTTTCTCCAACTTCAACACCTACTGCCGGTTTAAATTTCTTTAATTCAAGATTAAAATCAATCATAATACATCCTCACTTTCCATACGGGACTCCCAGTCTCTTTTCAGTTCTCCCACCAGATAGAGGGAGCCAAGACACAGAAGTCTGTCATTCTTATCTCTATATTGCAGAGCCGCCTCAAAAGCCTCCTCCGCAGTCAAAAAGCTATAAAGCGGACAGTCCGTAACTTGACGGAAGTGATCCTCCACCTCCTCTACGGCAGCTCCCCGCGTCTCCTCAATTTTTGTAATGTAAATTCTCTTCCAGGAGATCTCAGCCAGCATTCGGATCATGCTGGAATAATCCTTATCTCCGCATACGGCAAACAACAGAATCCAACTGTCCTCTGCCTTCGAAACGCTCCGACAAATCTGCATCACCGCTCCCGGATTATGTGCCCCATCCACATAAACACCCGGCATCAGTTCTTCCATTCTGCCTTCCCAGCGCATCTCCATCAACCCTTTCTGCAAAGTATGATCCTCCAATTCCGGAAGAAGAACCTTGGCAGCGACGGCAGCCAAAGCACCGTTGTAAATCTGATACTCCGCAATACCGCTGACACTCAGATGGTTATTCTTATAATAACTACTATTGATGGAAAAATCAATCTTATTCTTTGAATTTTTAAAAAATCTTACCTCTTCAGAAAGAACTCTGTAAAGAGGTGCTTTCTTTTCTTCAGCCTCTGCATTAATAACAGGAAATGCTCCATTTTCTTCGTCCAATACCACAACGGGGATTCCCGGTTTAATGATTCCCGCCTTTTCTCCGGCGATGGCTTCGATGGTATCCCCCAGAACCGCCGTATGGTCATAGCTTATGGAAGTGATCACACAGAGCACCGGTCGGGTCAGCACCGTGGCATCCAGCCTTCCGCCGAGACCGGTTTCCATAATACAATAATCCACATTTTCTCCGGAGAAAATCAGAACTCCCATCAAAAACAGAATCTCAAAAAAAGTGAGGGGCTTCAGTTGCAGTTCCTCTCCCCGTTCCATGAGATTTTTTACCTGCTCCCAGGCTGAAACCAGTTTTTCATCCTCACATATCCGGAAATCAATCCGAAAACGCTCACTCATCTTCACCAGATGGGGAGAGGTAAACAGGGCGGTCCGATATCCCGCCTCTCGCAAAATAGAGTCCAGATAGGCGCACACGGATCCCTTGCCATTTGTCCCGGCAACATGAATCACCCGGAGATTGTCTTCCGGGTGATTTAAAATATCCAGATAAGCGGTAAGATTGGACAGGCTGGCATTGGCGCCAAACTTCGGAATCTCATTGATTTCCCGTTCCATCTCATCATACGTCATAATACGATTCCTTATCTATCTTTTACATTATTTTTTCAGCTGTGCGAGTCTCTCTTTCACCTGAGCTTCCATGGCGGTATATTTGGCAAGCTTTTCTTTTTCTGCCTCCACCTTGGCTGCCGGAGCCTTGCTGACAAACTTCTGATTGTTCAGCATGCCGTTGGCACGTTTGATCTCGCCTTCCAGACGGGCTGCTTCCTTTTCCAGGCGGGCAATTTCTTTCTCCACATCCACCAGTTCGGCAAATGGGATATAGATAACCGCATCCGGAATCACTGTGGATACCGCATCCTCGGCAATTCCTGTCTTATCTGCCTGAACGATTACTTCGCTGGCATAGCCCAGAGTGCCAAAGAATACTTTGGAATGCTCAAAGATTTCTCGAACCTCTTCTTTTTCAGATACAACATATACCGTTGCTTTCTTGCTTGGTGCCACGTTCATATCGGCACGTAAGTTACGGATATTACGAACAGCAGTCTTGATGGCTTCCACTTCCATCTCTTCTGCCTTAAAGTTAAATTCTTCTTTGAATACCGGCCAGTCGGATACCATGATGGATTCCTCCTCATCCTGCATGCTGCAGAAGATTTCTTCTGTGATAAACGGCATATATGGATGGAGAAGCTTCAGTGCGGTGATCAGAACATTTTTCAGAGTATACAAAGCCGCTGCCTTTGTGGCATCCTCGTCATTGTATAATCTTGGTTTTACCATCTCAATGTACCAGTCACAGAATTCTTCCCAGATAAAGTCATATAATTTGGCTACGGCAATACCAAGGTCATAGTTTTCCATGTTCTCTGTCACGTCTTTTACAAGGGTATTTGCCTTGGAGAGAATCCATTTATCGGCCGGTGTCAGGTCAGCGAGACTCACATTGCTCAAGTCTGCTTTTTCTATATTCATTAACATGAAACGGGATGCGTTCCATACTTTGTTGGCAAAGTTACGGCTGGCAAGAATCTTCTTCTCGGAGAAGCGCATATCGTTACCCGGTGCATTTCCGGTTACCAGAGTGAGACGAAGCGCATCGGCACCATACTGGTCGATTACTTCCAGTGGATCAATTCCGTTTCCGAGGGATTTGCTCATCTTGCGGCCCTGCTCATCACGAACCAGACCATGAATCAGAACATCCTTAAACGGGGACTTCCCTGTATGCTCATAGCCGGAAAATACCATACGGATTACCCAGAAGAAAATGATATCGTAACCGGTCACCAGCACACTGGTCGGATAGAAGTAATCGAGATCTTCTGTCTGCTCCGGCCAGCCCAGGGTGGAAAATGGCCAGAGAGCGGAGCTGAACCATGTATCCAGGGTATCCTCATCCTGGGTCAGATGGGTACATCCGCATTTCGGGCAAACGGTCGGCTGTTCTCTTGAAACCACAATCTCTCCACATTCGTCACAGTAGTAAGCAGGAATCCGATGTCCCCACCAGAGCTGTCTGGAAATACACCAGTCACGGATATTCTCCAGCCAGTGGAGATAGGTGCGGTCAAAATGCTCCGGAACAAAGCGGAGATCGCCATTTTTAACTGCTTCGATGGCTGGTTTAGCCAGCTCATCCATCTTCACAAACCACTGTTTCTTCACCATCGGTTCTACAGTAGTATGACAGCGGTCATGGGTTCCTACATTATGATTATGCGGCTCAATTCTTACGAGATAGCCTTCCTCTTCCAGCTGTGCCACGATGGCTTTTCTTGCCTCGTAACGATCCATGCCGGCAAACTTACCGCCATTCTCATTGATGGTTCCATCATCATTCATGATGTTGATTTCTTCCAGATTATGTCTTCTTCCCACCTCAAAGTCATTCGGGTCATGGGCCGGTGTGATCTTTACCGCACCGGTACCGAATTCCTTGTCAACATACGAATCGGCAACGATCGGAATCTCTTTATTCACGATTGGCAGAAGAACCATCTTGCCAATCAGGTCTTTATATCTCTCATCATCCGGATGAACGGCAATGGCAGTATCACCCAGCATGGTCTCCGGACGGGTTGTAGCAATCTCAATACATTGATCGGTACCTACGATCGGATAGTTAATATGCCAGAAAAATCCTGCCTGATCTTCGTACTCTACTTCCGCATCGGAAATGGAAGTCTGACATACCGGACACCAGTTGATAATACGGGAGCCACGGTAAATGTATCCTTTTTCATATAATTTGATAAATACTTCTTCTACTGCTTTGGAACATCCTTCATCAAGGGTAAAGCGCTCTCTGTCCCAGTCTGCGGAAGAGCCAAGCTTCTTCAACTGGCTGACAATACGTCCGCCGTATTCTTCTCTCCACTCCCAGGTACGTTTCAGGAAACCTTCTCTTCCGAGATCTTCTTTCTCAATACCTTCTTCTTTTAATTTATTGATAACCTTGACCTCAGTGGCAATGCTGGCATGGTCGGTACCCGGCTGCCATAACGCATTGTAGCCCTGCATTCTCTTAAATCTGATTAAAATATCCTGTAAGGTATTATCCAGTGCATGTCCCATGTGAAGCTGTCCGGTAATATTTGGCGGCGGCATCACGATCGTAAAAGGTTTCTTGCTGCGGTCTACTTCCGCATGGAAGTATTTTTTATCTAACCATTTCTGGTAAAGCCTGTCTTCAATCTCAGCCGGATTGTAGGTCTTATTCATCTCAGTTGCCATGTTAATATGTCCTCCTATATTTTTGAAAACAAAATGCTCAGTGTTATATTATAGCACAAGTCATTCCGCTTGTGACAGTATATTTTATTTATTTCTTTGTCGTTGATGGAAGATTCAGCACCGGAAGATTGTCATCAAGCTCCAGCTCTGTCCGAAAATTTTTCTGCAACCTTCTTACATGCTGATGATAGAGCGTCTCTGCTTCCTCTTCCTTCTGGTTCTCACTTAAAAATGCAATCCGTTTCTGCTTTGCCGCCTGCTCTGTACAGGAAAAGCCATCGTCCAGTTCAGCAAAGCGTTCCTCAAAGGATTCCAGTAAAAGATCTGTCACTTCAAAGGTCTGCAATTCCTCCACTGCTTTTTCCAGACCTTCTGTAAATGCAATAATACAGTAATAATAAAACAGCGATTCTTCTTCACCGCCATGTTGATAGGCTTTCAGGAAAAGGATTCTTGCATCCTGAAAACGAAACAGCTTTGCCTTGGCAACAGCCATATTGTGATATACTGCTCCCATCTCCTCTTCTTCCAGCGTTCCCTGTTTCAATGCTTCCTTATAATAATGAAGAGCTGTTGCCGCCCTGCCGGAACGAACGGACAAATCCCCCATCCATTTGCACTGAAGAGGATATGGGGCATTTTTCAGGCTTCTGTATTCATCCAGAATCTGTCGGATCTCTTCTTCTGAATAATAATGGCCTTCTCTGAAAAGTGCCGAAAAATATTTCATCTGATCCTTTTCCGGATTCATCAGCTTACTTAGCTGACGATATAGTTTATCCAATCCCAGCTCATCCCGGATATAGTAAAGCAAATCTTCTTCCGGAAGGGTATAAAGATAGCATACCATATGCCTGCTCAGATAATAACATAGCTCTTCATAAGAAGAAATCTGCGTTCCGGTCTCCGGAAAACGATAGGGTTTTGCTCCGATCTTCCCGATACAGACAATTGATTCTCGCATATTATTTCCCCCTTATGATATCAGTTTAAATGGGAATACCGTAACCTTTCCCGTGGCCGGAAACATGGTTCCGAATCCCATATCCTTCAATATGATCACACCTTCCGTCTCAGACGAAAACTGCACTTCGATATGCACTCTCGTTGTTTTCGGCGGTCTTGCAGGTAAATCCTTAATCTCGCAGGTGGCACATTCGATTTCATTCTCCTTTGTGTTATGATAGAAAAATTCCACCTTCTGGCTTTTATCTAATATGATATCCATGCTTCCTCTGGTATTATACCATTCCCGGCCAATAGATGTGATCGGCACATACTGTGCACGTCCGGATTCCTGTGTAATGATTCCCACCGTATGATAGACCATATCCGGCCCTTGCATGAGAAGCATCCCCTCATCCATGAAGGAAATACTTCCGGTACCGATGAGGCAGGCACCATTGGCATACAGATTCTGTCCCAGAAATACCCGGCGACCTGCACAGAGATAAGTAAGGGTTCGCTTCATCCAGTTTCCCTCAAATCCTTTTCCGGTCAGGAATATAATATGTGCCGGATTTTTTATGAGAAATTGTTTCATCAGACGGCTGAATTTATAATCCAACTCCGGATCTCCTTCCTCAATATCATAGTCCTCCAGCTTGATTTCTTTTAATGAAGCTCTGTAAGCCTTCTGTTTGGAACGGCGAATCTGTTCCACCATAATATAGCGGAGACGGTTCTCAGAATAATCCATCAAAAGGGTATTGCGATCCCACACTACCCGTTCCTGATGGAAGACATATTCCACAAATGCACGAAGTCTTGTAATCACCTGAAAACTGTGTCTCTTGAAAAATTCTTCGTCCAGTATTTCTTTCAAATGATCCCGACTTTCTTCCGAGGTATCCTCCATAGAGAAGTATACAGATTGGTAATCGGTCCATCCCAGATGATTGGCTTCCATATATTTTCTGACATAAAATATGCCATTTGCAATATAATCTTCCTGCTCTTCAGGATTCAGCGGAAAGCTTTCTTCCGTCATCTCTGTCATCGCTTCATCGTATATGCTGACCTGCACGGATTGTTTTCCGATATTAATACCAGCAAACTTTCTTGTTTCAAGTTCTCCCATAAAATGTCCTCTCAAACTCTGATCTGATCATCTCAAATCAGCTTCATAAACTGATCTGTAAAAAATGCTTTCTTCAGATAACCTTTCAGTTCTTCCATGGTACCCTGGTCTGAATTCAGATGATTCAGTTCAAAAAATCTACTATCTTCGCCTTCATATTCAAATGTTTCGAAATGAAGTGTGCTTTCATCTTTCACCAGTTCTCCATCGGCTTCCAGACGATAATTCACATGGTCCTTCTGATAAAAATGCATGGAACAAACATACATGCCGGGCAAAATCTCCTGCAAATGTCTTTCCTTTGTGAATTCCTCTTCTCCTTCAACCTGATAATACAATATCACGTCTCTTCCGCTTCCGCCGCGATAGGTGAGGAAGGTTCGTTCCAGATAATCAATCGGAAGAGACAACCAGTCCTTATAGGAATAATATACCGGCAGGTACAATTCTTCCTTCAACAATTCTTCAATAATTGTTATGACTACATCTCTGATTTTTTCAAACCAGTTTTTTCTATCAGCAAAATAATACAGAAAATATATTTTGGATTCTCTGGAAATGATTTTACCGGAGACGATTTCTTCTCCGATGATCGCATGCATGGATTCCGATAGCTTCATGGCTCCTTTGACTTCCTTCATGGTCGCATATTCCAGATATTTTCCGATCATCTCATCATCGCGGTTCGTCTCATAGAATGACTCAAACACCGGAAAAACACCTTCGGTATCATTGCCGGTAAACATACTCTGTCCCAAAATTTTTCGTTCAAACTTACTGGTATCCAGTTCAAATTTCCGACTTCTCTCCCAGATAACCAGAAGATCCTCCACTTCTCCTTCAAAAAATTCCATGAGATAGGTAAGGGTATCTTTATTATATTTTTTGCTGACAAATGCAGACCAGGCAAGATAGAGAGTGGTCTCATCCTTTTTCCCCTGATTGTGTCCCACACCGAACACCGCCAGCTTTAATCTTTTGGCGGCCCCCATAATATGGCAGCCATATAATTCAATCCCGAAATAGGCGTTCTCAATCATGCCCACTTCCATATAATAATCCATCAGACGTTTCTGGAAGCTGCTGGAAATATCCGAATAGTCTGTTCTTTCCAGACATCTGGCCAGTTCTTTTTTGTTCTGATGATTCTCGTAGTAAACCAGCATTTTTTCCAGGGCCTGCCCTTTGATCCACGGCTGAAGATTTTCATTCCAGGCAATTCTCTTCACCAGCGGCAGATCTTTTTCTTTTAACTCTCCGTCAATCACATCCGAGAGAGATAACAGAATCCGCTGATTGGCAATATTTTTCTGAATCCATTCCTCCGGAAATTGTTTTGGACTCAGGAACGGATGCAGCTCATAGGAAATCCCCAACACATATCGCTGCTCATTGCTGTCAACAAAATATAATACCGAACGTTCATTGAGAATTTCCGCATAACAGAAGCCATTGGAAAACGGGTAATAGACCTCCTTTCCGGTTTCCGGGCGCATCACATAAACACCGATCATATTTTTGTTATGACAAATGACTTTCTGGTAAAATAATATATCACATACGGCCTTGGTGTTTGCCGGTTTTTCCAGTATTTCTTTCTGGAAACAGGTATAAAGATATGCAAGATATTCGTTCATCTTCCCTTTTACCAGCTGTTCTTCCACAAATGGTATCATTTTGGAATAATAGGCACCAAAGACCTCGTCATAGGAATCCTTATTTTTCATCACATTACAGTACAGATACGCTTTTTCCAGAGAGTCCAAACTGTTGCTGTAGGTGAAATAAATCAGCACTCTCTGCGGTATTTTCTCAAACTCCTGAAAATCCATACTTCGGATAAAAAATTCATTGAGCCCGATGATCTTCAGGTCTGAACTCACGGCTTTGCGGAAGTATTCATGATATTCTTTGCCGCTTCGATTTCCCTTGATCAGCAGGGAACAGATGACCTGAAGGAACCGTTCATCCGGCTCCACTTTATATAATTTTTCAGCAATATAATAAATAGACGAACTATAATATTTTAACTTCAATGCCAGACGGGCAAACTGATAAGCCAGAGACATGGAAATATAACCATATCGCACACCCCATCGAAATACGCTGATTTCAAAAGGTCCCAGTTCTTCCATATAATTCGGATTCTCATTCAGAATCTCGCAGGCTTCAAAATACAACAGACAACTGTTATTGCCTCCCCCGAAAAGCTGTTTGATCGTGTCAAACTGAAGTCTTTTATTGTAGACATATTCCCGATCAAGGTAAATCAGCATCCACAATGCTTCCGCTTTATATTCGGATACTTCATAGAATTCCCGAATTGAGAGGACCGCATTGGAAATGGTCTCCGGTGTCCGGTAAAGCATGGCCTTCAGATACAACAGATAATTGGATGCCAGAGGCTGAAATCCCGGCTCTTTGTTCACTTCTTCCAGTTCTTTAAACAACTCTTTCGCTTCTTCCAGCTTCTCCTCCATCAGTAAAAGATGGAGCTTATAGAGCTTCCATTCCTCATTTTTTGTCAGAAATAACAGATCTTCCAACGCCCGCTCGGATTCTTCAGCAAAATCTTCAAAGCCAATACTTCCTGTCCGGAAATACAGATAATTATGCATCAGTTCTGCCCGCTGTCTCTGAATACGATTTCTCAATTCCCTTTCTTTGGTATAGGCAGGTAGGGTTCCCCACCATTCCACGGAAATCTCAAACTCCTGACGGACTGTTTTAATTAAAATCACATCATTACCCATGGCATAATTATGATTCTTCTCCACCGACACTTCCAGAACACCGTCTACAAAATCATTGCTGGTGAAACGATCCGCAGATATCTGAACCTGTCCTTTTTTACTCTGAATCCGTCCTTCCAGATATCCGTCTGTATTCAATCGAAGAACAAGAATGTCCTTATCCTTTCCGGAATCCAGAACCACCTGTTTTTTATCCACCTCAAGGCGAACCGGCTCTTTATAACCCGCAGCCGACAAAAATTCTTCCATGATAAGATTCTTCGAGCGACTCTTCATCAGGCTGTGATACATTATCTTCTGCTCCGGTACATCCTTAAGAAATACTTCTGCAAACTTCGGCAGAAAGAACAATTCCATCGCTTCCTGTCTGTTTTCATGATACAGCTTTGTGAATTCTTCCATATTAGAAATCTTTCCGATGGTCGTATCAACCGTTTTCGGCACAACGATAAAACGGTATGGTATGTTAAATTCTCCGGCATCGGTAAGCAACACAAAATCTCCCTCGAACTCACTGCCTGCAACTGCCAGCTTTCCTTTAAAATAATAAGGAATCTCAATACGGGTTCCCTCGAATTCCTGAAACTCCAGTCCAATCTTATCATTGGTGGAATGCACATAGCCCCGTAATGGAACCCCATTCTCGCTCTCCACAATGAAGGAGTCCTTGTATACTTTTCCTTCTTCTATGTTTATTTCCAGATTTGTCACAGAAATACGTAGAATCGGTATCGAATCAGTCTTCGATTTTTCTTCAAGCAAATCAATTTTTTCTTTCAATTTATGTACCACCTATCACTTTATTTTCAAGAACGCCTCGGCGTTCTTGCTGCGAGATGCGCGTCATGCGTTAGCATGACAAATTTCTAATGCGCATCTCTGCAATCCGCCGGAGGCTTAACATTTCAGAAGGGGATTGTCACCCGCTACTGAAACTAGTTTATTTCCCACCGCTTAGCGCTTTGCGCGCTTGAAGCGGGGGACTTCTTCTGAAATGTTAAAATCACGAATCTCAAAGAGGATCCCCCCTAATGGTCTACACATTTGAGAAAGGGGTATCCTCTACTGAGATAAAACAGGAGTATTTTATGAACGAAAAAGTATTAAAAACGCTGGAATATGACAAGATCATTTCCCGGCTGGAAACCTACGCGTCTTCTGCCATGGGAAAAAAGTGTTGTCTTTCCCTCATGCCTTCTTCCGATTACAGTGAAATTCTCACCATGCAGGAAGAGACAAGAGATGCTTTAACAAGATTATATAAAACCGGATTTCTCTCCTTTCAGGGATTGTCGGATATTCTCCCCCATCTTCGTTTGCTGGAAATCGACTCTACCCTGAATGCCAAGGAGCTTCTCGACATTGCAAAGCTGCTCTCCATCACCGCCCAGGTGAAGGAATATGGAGAGACGGAAGACGAAGCAATGGCTTTTGACTGTCTGAATTCCTATTTTGATATGCTGGAGCCCCTGGAATTTCTTCATCAGCGGATTACCAGCTGTATCTTATCCGCCGATGAGATCAGTGATGATGCATCCTCGGCTCTTTGGGAGATTCGGAAAGAAATCAAGCAGACTAATCTGGCCATTCACAATAAACTGGCTTCGATCATCAATTCCCAGAGTAACAAAACGATTCTGCAGGATGCGCTGATCACCGTCCGAAACGGTCGTTACTGCGTGCCGGTCAAGGCAGAATACAAAAATACGTTTCAGGGAATGATCCACGACCAGTCTGCTTCCGGCTCTACATTATTTATTGAGCCGATGGCGGTTGTACAATTAAATAACAAATTAAAAGAATTGGATATCAAGGAGCAGGCAGAAATTGAAAAAATTCTGCAGCTGCTCAGCGCGCAGGCTGCTTCCTGTACCAGAGATCTGGAAGAAAATCAAAAGATTCTGACGAAACTTGATTTTATCTTTGCCAAAGCAAAATATGCCAAGGATTATCAGGGCTCTGAGCCGATTTTCAATACCGACGGCATCATTGATCTGAAACAGGCTCGTCATCCACTGCTGGATCCGAAAAAAGTAGTACCTATCCACATTTACATCGGAGAAGATTTCAATATGCTTCTGCTTACCGGACCAAACACCGGTGGTAAGACGGTTTCCTTAAAAACGGTAGGACTATTTCAGCTGATGGGCCAGGCCGGGCTTCACATTCCTGCTTTCCAAGGTTCACGACTGGCTGTTTTCTCGGATATTTTTGCTGATATCGGTGACGAGCAGAGTATTGAGATGAATCTCAGTACCTTTTCTTCCCACATGACGAATATCGTTCATATTTTAAAAGAAGCACAACCGGATTCCCTCATTCTTCTGGATGAGCTATGCGGCGGAACAGATCCGACAGAAGGTGCGGCTCTCGCCATCTCTATTCTGGATGATCTTCACACCGCCAAAATCCGGACCATCGCCACCACCCATTATGCAGAGCTGAAAATGTATGCCATGGATACCGAAGGTGTGGAAAACGGTTGCTGTGAATTTGATCTGGAAACCTTATCTCCGACTTATCGGCTTCTGATCGGTATACCGGGAAAAAGTAATGCATTTTCCATCTCAAAGCGCCTCGGATTACCGGATTACATCATCGATCAGGCAAAATCCCAGCTGGATGTGTCTGCTATTGATTTTGAAAATATGCTTTCTGAATTGGAGAAAAACAAGGCGGAAATTGAAAAGGAACAGTCTGAATTATATAAGACAAGACAGGAAATTGAACAGCTGAAGCTTCAGCTGAAAGAAAAACAGGATGATATTAAGGAAAAACGGGCAGCGCTTCTCAGGGAAGCCAGAGAGGAAGCCCACAATATTCTCTCAGAAGCCAAGGAAGTGGCAGACGAATCCATCCGAAAATACAACGCCTGGGCCAAACATCCGGGACAGAACAACACCAAGAAGATGGAAGCTCAGCGAAGCAACCTTCGCGGTAAAATGTCCAAGCTGGAAAAGCAGCTGGCTTATAAATCCCAGAAGGCAAAAGTGATCCACGATCCGGAAGATTTCAAGGTGGGCGATCCAGTTTTCGTCACCACTTTATCCTTGAAGGGCGTCGTTCAATCCCCTGCCAACAAGAACGGAGATGTCACCGTACAGATGGGATTCTTAAGTTCCACCGTCAACTATAAAAATCTGGAGCTTCTGGAACCGGAAAAAGCTCCTGCCGAAAATAAACCAAAAGACCGCTACAGCATCAACAAGGCCGCCACCATCTCGCCAGAGATCAATCTGCTCGGCAACACTGTAGACGAGGCTGTTGCCCGCCTGGAAAAATATCTGGACGATGCCATGATTGCCGGACTCACTTCCGTGAGAGTGGTCCACGGAAAAGGCACCGGTGCCCTGCGAAAAGGAATCCACGAATACTTGCGGAGACAGAAATTTGTCAAATCCTATCAGCTGGCAGAGTTCGGCGAAGGAGATGCGGGGGTAACCATTGTGACTTTTAAGTGATATAAAGCCAAAATCACGGGGAGATTTCCCCTGATTTTGGCTTTATCACTTATAGCACAATGGCTACCCCCCTGGCTGGGGCTATGATACGATGAATTTCTTTTTTGCTCCCAGTTTTTCATCGATTTCATCAATGGCGACATGTAGATTATAGTATTCCATGGTTGCTTTTGAGATGATTTTGTCTTTTTCTGTTCGTATGATAACATCGTAGGTGAGCAGATTTTTTCCGGCTTTCATCTCAATTGCTTCCGCAACCAGTTTTTTAACACCAATGGCCGGATTCAGGAAATGAATAAATCCGTTGGATGTCGTAACCGCACTGCCTCTTGTGGATGCGGCGGATCCTGCCACGGAATCTGCCAGGAAAAAGAGTACACCTCCATGGATCGAACCGATGGGATTTAAGTGATAATCTTCTGTCTTGATTTCTCCTTTTGCCCATCCGGGTCCCAAATCTGTTATTCTAACTCCCATATGGTTGATTGCTCCGCCCTCGCGGTTACGGAGCTCAAGTATTTTCTGATAGAGTTTATTATCTTCGGTGTTCTGATTACCATTCATAGTGATGTAATTGCCCTTCTAATTGTAGTTCTTTAAATTCCTGCTGACGAAGTGCCTCATAAAGGATGATCGCAACGGAGTTTCCAAGATTCAGGGAACGAATCTCATCAAACATAGGAATTCGTACGGCAGTTTCTTTGTAATTTAACAGGATTTCTTCCGGAATTCCGGCGCTTTCCTTCCCAAACATGATATAGCATCCGTCTTCATAGTGGACATCGGTGTAGGTCTGTTTGGATTTGGTCGTTGCCATATAGATCTTGGCACCGGGATTTTTGGCGAGGAAATCTTCAAAATTCACATATCTTCTCACATCCAGCTTGTCCCAGTAATCCAGTCCGGCCCGCTTTAACATTTTGTCGTTGATTTTGAAGCCCAGCGGCTCGATCAGATGTAAAACACTTCCGGTTGCCACACAGGTTCTTCCGATATTGCCGGTATTGGCCGGCATCTCCGGCTCGTGCAGTACAATATTTACCATAATTAATCCCTTCGTTGCTGACGCAGTCTCTCAATAAATCTCTTCATACGTTCCAACGCCACTTTCAGTTCTTCAATGGAATAAGCATAGGATACACGAAGGAATCCCTCGCCACAATCACCGAAAGCAGTTCCCGGAACCACCGCCACCTTTTCTTCCTGCAGAAAACGGTTGGCAAATTCCTCGGAAGTCATTCCAAATTCTTTGATGCATGGGAACATGTAGAAGGCTCCCCTTGGCTCGAAGCATTGCAATCCCATTTCCTGGAATTGATTCAGCAGAAAACGTCTGCGCTGATTATAGGATTTGCGCATCAACTCCACATCGTCATCTCCGCTTTCCATGGCCTCGATTGCAGCATACTGGCTGGTGGTCGGTGCGGCCATGATCGCAAACTGATGAATCTTTGTCATCTGTTTGAGGATGTTTTCCGGACCGACAGCAAATCCAAGTCTCCAGCCGGTCATGGCAAAGCTTTTGCTGAAACCGTTGATGACAATGGTTCTCTCCCTCATTCCCGGGAAGGATGCAATGGAACAATGATCCATCTGATAGGTCAACTCCGCATAGATTTCATCGGAAATAACAAAGATATCTTTTTCTTTTATTATCTTTACCAATGGCTCCAGATCAGAACGGGTCATGATGGCTCCCGTCGGATTATTCGGATAAGATAAAATCAAAATTTTGGTCTTGTCTGTGATGGCTCCCAGTAATTCTTCCGGAGTCAGTTTAAATTCATTCTCTTCTTTTAGATTGATGGTCACCGGGACCCCATCTGCCAGCTTGATGCAAGGAAGATAGGATACATAACACGGTTCCGGAAGGATGACTTCGTCTCCCGGATTCAGCATGGCACGGAGAGCAAGATCAATACCCTCACTTCCGCCGACCGTCACCAGTACTTCGTGTAACGGATCATAGTCAAGTCTCTGTTTTCTTTTTAAATATGCAGAAATGGCTTTTCGAAGCTCCAAAAGTCCTGCATTGGATGTATAGAAGGTTCTTCCACGTTCCAGGGAGAAAATACCTTCTTCTCTGATATGCCACGGAGTATCAAAATCCGGCTCACCAACACCAAGGGATATGGCATCCGGCATCTCCTGTACCAGATCAAAAAACTTACGGATTCCGGATGGCTTTATATCCATCACTTTATCGGAAAGGGGATTTCTCATGGTGTCACCTTCATTCTATTACTTTCATGCTTATCGATCAGTATCATGCCATGGTCTTTGTATTTTTTCAGCACAAAATGGGTGGCGGTTCCTGCCACAGCCTCCAATGTGGAGAGTTTGGTAGAAACAAACATGGATACCTCTTTCAAGGTTTTTCCTTCCAGAAAAACGGCAAAATCAAAGGAACCGGACATCAGATAAATGGACTTAACCTCCGGATAATTGGTGATGCGTTCTGCCAGCTTTTCAAATCCTTTGCCCCGCTGAGGAGTCACCCGAACCTCGATAAAGGCGGTTACTTTTTCTGTGTCCGTTTTATCCCAGTTAATCAGAGTAGGATAACCACAGATCACACCTTCCTGCTCCATTTTCTCAATCTCCTGCAGGACGATCGTCTCATCGGTTCCAAGCATGATTGCCAGATCATGCAAATCTATTTTACTATTATTTTCAAGCATTCTTAAAATTTCGTTACGCATTATTCTTCTCCATCCTAAATAATCTTGTAATATTCATCAACTTTCGGTGGCTCCAGGAACCTGATCTCGTCATCATACCGAATAATTCTGTCATTCTGATTCGTGGTTCTTCCCACGACAGCCGCTGTGATTCCGGCATCCTCCAGCAGAGATACCATATTCTGTCCATTCTCACAGGCAATCAGAAGACATCCTCCTGAACGGAGCATATAAGGGTTCAGATTAAAATATTCACAAACCTCAATTGTATGCTGTTTGATCGGTATTTTTTTCAAATCAATATCCAGACCCACCTTGGCGGCGGCAGCCATTTCCCAGAAACCGGCAAAAATACCGCCTTCTCTGATATCATGTATATTAACGGCTCCGGCCTCTCTGACAGCCTTCGCCGCGGCTCGCATAGATCCATTATCAAATAAATGTTGCGCGGTCTCAATATAAGAAGCTGCATAGCGATCCTGCAACTGTTCTTCCTTCTCCAGAGCGATCATGGCGGCACCTTCCCGTCCAACCGTTCCCGCGACAACCAGGTCATAATTTTTATATACATCAGCTTTCGCTGCTTCTTCACTCATTTCAATGGCCGCGACACCAATGGCCGTAACCGATATAATCAATGTCTTAACAAAAGGTGAAACTGCCGTATGACCGGCGATAAGCTGTATCTTCTCCTGCTGACAGCAGTGATCCAATTCTCGCATCAGCACTTTTAACTGCGCCTCTTCTGTGCCTTCCGGCATCAGAATAGTCACAGCAATAGCCTCAGGTATGGCATCCGCCGCCACAAGACTGTTGATGGCCCCATAAACCGCTCGCTGCGGTGCCAGCGTCCACCCTTCCACCGGATTCACACTGATTGCAATCCGGCTATTATCTGCAGACATAGGAAAAAGACCGGCATCTTCTCCAGGTGCCGGAGATCCATATACGGTTTTATTATGTATTTGTCTTAGCACGGAACGCTTTAACACGCTTTCCTTTACCTTGCCCACTCGTAACATGGATGTTTCCCCTGTTCTTACAGGCTGATTCTCCCACCGGTTCACAATTCAGGTTCGACTGAGATTAATTTGTGGTCTCCTCTGCGCCGGTTGAAGCATCAGCATTGTTATTCTTTGTTTTTTTCTTTTTTGATTTTTTGTTTTTCTCTTCTTTTTTGGTTTCTTTTTTCTTGGTTCCCACCCGCACGATCCTCTGAGACGGCTGATAAGAACTGCTGTTTATCTGAACGCGATCGACTTCTTCTCCATCTTCGTAAATCACTTTCCAGAGCCTTGCCGTATAGCCATTATCCCCTTTTTGTTCAACAACAGTCTTTCCTTCCTCCAGCGTATTATCCTTTATCTGTTTTTCCGAAGGGGCTTTGGAAGAAAGCTGTTGTGATACAAAAGCAATGGTTCTCTTCGCATCCCGGTATTCCTG
>JALERO010000024.1 GCA_022764265.1 Eubacterium sp.
TTTTAGGATCTGCTGCGCCATGTTACTGTTGAGTGTCTTATAGTTCTCACTGTTCTTCAGGAGAGGATAGTTCCCGGAGTAAGGAAGATACTTTCCCGTCCGGAAGAAATGCTGGCGCACGCTATATAATCCTTCATTATATAGATTTTTAGCAGCATGACAGAGCTCACGGAGGGTGAGGTATTCTTCCTTCGTCAGACGTTTGAGCTGCTGTTTGATACAGAGATACTGTTTCCTGGCTTTTTTTCTTTTCATGGTCTCTTTTTCTCTCCCTGATCTTCAATATACTGCCGTATGACATCCACAGACAAGCTGCATGATTTACAGATTTAAGGAAAGGGTATCACATTCACAGGACTATTTCAATTAGATGTATTTGTTCTTTTAGCCGGGAGAAAAAGAAGAACATTAAGACGAAAGGAGTGGCAAGATGCGGGATATCTTTCTTGATTTCTACCGGGATACGGTTCTGGCAATTCATCTCACCACTTATCCCTCAAAGGGCTTGAAGTGGGAGTATTCTTGCTAAGTATTTGATAAAAGATTTGTTATGATATATAAAGAAGGAAGTTCATCCTAAACAACACTATGTTTCGATGGTCTGCTTTCTCGATAGCACAGTTGTAAAAGCCTCAACGTAGCCCGCTACGCCTACGTTTTTACAACTGCACTCTCAAAAAAGAATCCTCATCGAAACAGTACGGTATTTAGGGTGAATCATACAAGTAATCACAAAATTATAGAAGAGGTGTTTTTTCAATATGAAGATTGTTTTGATACATGGACAAAATCATAAAGGCAGCACATGGAATGTGGCAAACATATTATTGCAGAATATACCCGGCGAAAAAGAAGTGAAAGAATTCTTTTTACCAAGAGATTTAAATCATTTTTGTACAGGCTGCTATAGCTGTGTAGAAGATAAAGAACAATGTCCGTTTTGGCAGGATAAACAACCGATGGATGAAGCGATGAACGAAGCGGATCTTCTTATTTTCACAACACCGAACTATTGCATGATGCCAAGTGCCCCGATGAAAGCATTCCTTGATCTGTTTTTTACCAATTGGATGACGCACAAACCGCAGGAAACCATGTTCAGAAAACGGGCGCTTGTGATTTCGACTGCCGCCGGAGCAGGTGCCGATAAGGCAAATAAGCTGGTGGCAGATAACTTGATTCATTGGGGGATTCCGGAAGTAATCAGGTACGGGCTTAGTGTCAATGCAATGAATTGGCAGATGGTACCAGATAAGAAAAAAGACAAAATTAAAAAAGATATGAAGCACCTGGCTTCAAGGCTATCAGCGAATACAGCGGTGAAGGTTGGCATTAAAACGCGTATACTTTTCTGGTTTTATGGAGGAATGCAGAAGGCAAACTGGGGTGCATCTCCGTCAGAGAAAAACTATTGGGAGAAGAAGGGGTGGCTGAACGGAGAGAAGCCTTGGACTGTAAAATTACTGTAATAGAGATGGTCTGTTTTGTATTAATGTAGATGTGAAGGCGATAAAGTAACAATCAGATATTGCATTTATTCATTCTATAAGATACGATAAAGAAAAGCAAAGATAAAAACGCAACGCATGTCATTATGATAATAATCATAAAAGATATGCCAGAGCCGGTAGGTAGCCCGGCCGTCCTGTATTTGTATACAGGGTAAGTAACCTGCCCCTCCGGGTTGTCCATTCTTTGTTCATATAAATAAAGGAGGGATTGTAATGGGCAACGAGAGCAGCAGATTAACCGTATATTTTGAGGATCCATTTTGGATAGGCATTTTGAAACAGCACAAAAAGAAAGAGAAACATAAGGGGCATTAGCCCCTTTGTTTCGTGATAGGATGGAGAAAATAAATGAAACGACAGTTTTTCAGATACGTATTTCAGAATGTCGCCGGAATGATCGGAGTTTCTGTATATATATTGGCTGATACATTTTTTATTTCCGTATGTGCCGGTGCAGATGGAATTACGGTTTTGAATCTGGTTTTACCGATTTTTGGAGTGATATTTGCCATCGGTGCAATGCTTGGTGTAGGCGCAGCGACCAGATATTCTATAGGAAAAGCTCAGGGACAAAAAGAGGTTGATTATTATTTTACCCAGGCAATTTTGTGGGATATTATTTTCAGTATTCCATTTGTATTGCTTGGAGTTTTCGTGCCGGAATATGTTCTCAAGTTCATGGGTGCCGATGCCAATATTATGGCATTAGGAAGGGATTATGTGAGAATTGCCATGATTGCGGCTCCATTATTTATGATGAATCATGATTTTACTGCTTTTACAAGAAATGATCATGCACCAGGAGTTGCAATGATCGGTTCCATTGCCGGCAGTTTGTTTAATATTATTTTTGATTACATTTTCATGTTTCCGGCAGGACTTGGGCTGAAAGGCGCCGCTTTGGCAACCATGTTTTCTCCTGTGGTCACTAGCCTGGTATGTTGTATTCATTTGCTGGGGAAAAAGAATCAGGTTGGATTTCAGTGGATGTTGCCTTCTGTCCAACGATTAACAGCATATTGTGGTGCCGGTGTTTCTGCCTTTGTCGGTGAAATGTCTGCTGCCGTCACCACAACAATATTTAATATGCTGCTTCTTAGCATCGCCGGTAATGTAGGAGTTGCTGCCTACGGTGTTGTGGCGA
>JALERO010000046.1 GCA_022764265.1 Eubacterium sp.
GGAATCATCCTGAATTTCAGCGGATTTTTTACCGGGATTTTTGTAGGGTGTCTAGCCGGAGCACTGGCAGAGGTGGTAAACATAATCCCCATTCTGTCAAGACGGGTCAAATTGCGAAAAGGTTTCCCCTATTTTGTAAAAGCAGCAGCGGTGGGAAAATGTATCGGAAGTCTGATTCAATTTTATCTGTTTACCGAATGAATACCACCACATTAATATTAAAACAACGGAAAGGAAGAATTTTAATGAAAAAAGAACCAACGAAACAGGAATACGCCCAGCAGGTCAAAGATATGACTCCCAAATTCAGCATCTTCACAAACTGCTGGCACGCATTTGTATCTGGAGGTGCGATTTGTTTGCTGGGAGAATTTATCCGCCAATTTGCTTTAAACCATTATAATATGAGCCAGGAAAATGCCTCTATTACGGTCAGCATCTGCCTTGTATTTTTAAGTGTTCTCTTTACCGGGCTTCAGTGGTATGCACCTCTGGCAAAATGGTGTGGAGCCGGAACGCTGGTGCCGATCACCGGATTTGCCAACTCTGTGGCTTCACCGGCCATTGAGTATCAAAAAGAAGGACAGGTATTCGGTATTGGAGTAAAGATCTTTACCATCGCTGGACCGGTCATTCTTTATGGTGTAGTCACCAGCTGGGTTGTGGGATTCATTTACTGGATTCTTAAAATTATCGGGATATTGTGAGGAAAACGAAATGAGTGATGTGAAAGATATGCCAATGGGACTCAGTTTCCGCATGGCAATGAATGAAAAAGCATTGAACACCTATGCAGAGATGACTCCGGAAGAAAAAGAAAGAGTCATAGATGCCGCCAGACATGCACAGTCCAAAGCGGAAATGCAGAGGCTGGTGGACCGGATGGGAGAAGGAGAAAAATATTTTTAAGAAAATGATAGCGGGGCAGAATTTGTGAACAGCGCAAACTTAGGAGTGCAATTGTCACAGGTTCCGCCCCGCTTTTTGTTCATTACATAAAAAATGAAATGCAAGAAAAAAGTAATGCATTGGATAAATTAGTATATTGTGATAAGATAGCATTACTAAAAAAGTACAAAAGTACAGATGAAAAAACTAGGAGTAGACGCTATTGAATTTAAGTTATTTGAAATTTTAGAAAATTGGGTGGTAAGTATGAAAATATTTGAATTCTCCAATAATGATCAGCTACATCACTATAAAAAAGCACTGGTTCTCACTTTCCGCGGACCCCGGGACGTGCTCAGTACGGGACCGGATAATGGTGGTTTTCGAAAAGATCTGGAGGCAGTGTTTAATGTAGATATTAATCCGGGAGCCGGAATGGGATGTGTGATGCGCGGTAAAACTTACGAAGAGCATATGAATGTCATTGCAATCGAGGATCTGGGTCTGGATCCTTCCCGTTGCAGCGGTTTGTGCACGGCGGCAAGCATGGACAATGTGTCCATCCAAACGATGCGATATGATGACAGTTCACCATTTTCTGTTACGGCGGTGGTTACGGCCGGGATTGAGCATAATGGCGGAAGAGTTGGTGATCCGGCCCTCTGGCATGAGTCAGGAGAAGAATTTTGCCAGGCCAAACCGGGAACTATCAATATCCTTTTACATATTGATGCCAATCTGGATGCAGGGGCCCTTGTACGTAGTGTGGTAACCTGCACAGAAGCCAAAGTTGCCGCCATTCAGGAGTTACAGGCACCGAGCTGTTCGTCCAGAGGAATCGCTACCGGTTCCGGAACCGATGGGATCATTGTCATCTCTAATCCGGAATCCAATACGAAACTGACCAATGCCGGGAAGAACTCCAAACTGGGAGAATATATCGGCAAAACAGTAATCCGGGCAGTAAAAGAAGCTCTGTCTCTCCAGTCCGGATTAAATCCGGCAGGGCAGCACGATATTATACAACGATTGGGACGCTTTGGAGTGACCGAGGATGCCCTGTGGGAATATTATAAGGAACAAGGGAATGGAACCCTAACCAGAGCAGAATTTATGGACAGACTTGACCGTAAAAGAAAGGATTCCCGTCTGGTTACCAACGCATCTCTCTATGCCCATCTCTTAGATCAGTTGGATTGGGGATTGCTGGATGCAGAAGAAGTCTGGGAAGCGGCAAGAAAACTGCTGGTTTTTCTTGACGTCGAGAAACAGGAAATGGCAGAGAAAGTACCGGAAGAATTACCGGAAAAGAGACAGATGGACAAAGAGGCAACCATTCAGTGGATGATTGAGCAGTATATAAATGCTCTTTCCTATTATAAAAAAGTATGAAAAGATGATTTCCATGCTGGAGCAAGAAGGAATCCGGGTGGTTTTAGGAACTCATAAAGAGTAAGGCTTATCTCTCATAACAG
>JALERO010000093.1 GCA_022764265.1 Eubacterium sp.
TCCCATTGGGATACAGTAAAGGAGGGAGATAAAATCGGATTGATTGTCAATCCACTGGATGGAAAGATTTTTTCTGAGCTTTATGCCCAGACTGATGGTATCGTATTTACCATTCGGGAATACCCGGTTGTAAGTGAAGGGTCTTTGATTGCCCGGATATTGAGGAGGACGAAATCATGAGAAAACGAACGATTTATGAATTGAATTCTCTGTATCGGGACAGTATGAAAGTGACAGGATATTTTTACGGAAAAGGAGAGCCTTCCATCTGTATCATGGGTGCCCTGCGCGGCAATGAAATTCAGCAGTTATACATCTGCTCCCAGCTAAATAAAAAATTAAAGCAGCTTGAGAGAGAGGGCAGAATCTGTCCGGGCAAGGAAATTCTTGTCATTCCCACAGCAAATTCTTCCTCTATTAATGTGGGAAGACGTTTCTGGCCGTCGGATAATACGGATATTAATCGTATGTTTCCGGGATATCGTCTCGGAGAAACGACACAGAGAATTGCAGATGGTGTTTTTGATGCGATACGCCATTATAAATACGGAATTCATTTTTGCAGCTTTTATATGCAGGGAACTTTTTTGCCCCACGTGAGAATGATGCATACTGGTTTTGAAGATCTGTCGCTGGCAGAAGGATTTGGACTTCCTTATACGATTGTCCGGGATCCGAAACCTTATGACACCACAACCCTGAATTATAACTGGCAGATTTGGGAGACAGAGGCATTTTCAGTGTACACAAGTGGTACGGATGAGATTAATTATGAGTCTGCGCAGGAAGGAATTGAGGCAGCACTGCGATTTATGGCGACCCAGGGAATTATTAAATATGACGTGGAACCCCATCAGAAATCAAATGTTTTATGGGAAAAGGAAATGTCGGTGATTAAAAGTGATCAGGCCGGGCTGTTCCTTCCATATGTAAAAGTGGGAGATGAGGTTGAGAAAGGGGAACTTCTGGCTGAGATCATCGATCCGTATATCGGCGAAGTAAAAAAAGAAATCGTTGCGGAGAAAAAAGGAAAGATTTTCTTTGAGAGAAATAAACCGATTGTCTACGCAAACACAGTAATTTTCCGTATTATTTGATGAAAAAATGAAAAAAACAGTGGGAAAATATTCAAATTAATAGTTTTTAACAATGCAAATAAAGTATGAAAGGGGTTTAACCTAATATTGTTAACGATATTAGGTTAAAAAGTTAATAAAATTAAGAATTTAACCCTTGTACAATTAAGTACAGACTTTGTTTTTTAAAGTTCCTTGCTTTTTTTATGACGAGTCGCTATAATATAGTAGTCATATATTAATTAAAATGAATTAAGAAAGGAAGGATTTATCGTGAAAAAATTCTTATCAGTAACTTTAGCAGCAGCAATGGTATTATCTCTTGCTGCATGTGGAAGCAGTTCATCCAATGAAGCAGATTCTACTGCAGCAGGTGCTGCAGAAGACAAAACTTATGTCATCGCAACAGACACTGTTTTTGCACCATTTGAATTCACAGACGAAGAGAACAACTTTGTTGGTATTGATGTGGATATTCTTGATGCAATCGCTCAGGATCAGGGATTTAAATATGAATTACAGTCCCTTGGTTTTGACGCCGCTGTCGCTTCTCTGGAATCCGGACAGAGCGACGGTGTAATCGCAGGTATGTCCATCACAGATGAACGTAAACAGAAATATGATTTCTCTGAAGCATATTATGATTCCTATGTTTGTATGGCTGTAAAAGATGGCAGTGACATCCAGGGTTACGAAGATCTGGAAGGCAAAACAGTTGCAGCTAAAACCGGAACACAGGGTGCTGATTGTGCGGAATCCTTAAAAGACCAGTACGGATTCAACATTCAGTATTTTGATGAATCATCTCTGATGTATCAGGATGTTGTTACCGGTAATAGTGTTGCATGTTTCGAAGATCAGCCTGTAATGGCTTATGGTATCACCCAGGGCAATGGTCTGAAGATCGCAGCAGAAGAGCAGGAGAACTTCTCCACACCTTACGGATTTGCAGTATTAAAAGGACAGAACCAGGAATTACTGGAGATGTTCAATACAGGTCTTGCTAACATCATCGAAAACGGAACATACGATGAAATCGTAGCAAAATATACAAACGCTGAATAATTAATTTAAGAGGCACATTATGAATTTAATTGGAGTTTTTAATGAAGTCTACCCAACTCTTTTAGAAGGGTTGGGTATGACCCTTAAGATTACAATTTTATCTTTGATCATCGCAATGATCTTAGGTATTTTTGTATGTCTGATGAACATTTCCCACAATATGATTTTGCGGGGAATTGCCAAGTTTTATATATGGTTGATTCGTGGTACTCCGATGCTTGTTCAGGCATTTTATTTCTATTTTGCGGTACCGCAGCTGATCCAGTCTCTGACAGGCTCTCAGTTCCGTATCACCGTATTTACGGCCAGTCTGATTACCCTGACCCTCAATGCCGGAGCGTATATCTCGGAGATTTTCCGTGGATCTATTGAATCTGTCAACAAAGGACAGATGGAGGCTGCAAGAAGTCTGGGACTCAGCTATGCCAAGTCCATGCAGAAGATTATCCTTCCGCAGGCAGTCCGCATTTGTCTTCCATCTCTGGTGAATCAGTTTATCATCACATTAAAGGATTCCACCATCCTTTATGCAATCGGATTATCAGAGATCATGTATCATGCAAAGGTATATGTTGGACGTACCATGGAATCCTTTGCCACATATACCTGGGTAGCAATTTTCTTCCTTCTTATTGTTACCGTCCTGTCCTTTATTTCCAGGACTGTTGAAAGGAGGATGAATTCTTAATGGATAACGAAATTAAAATTAAAGTAAATGGATTGAAGAAAAGCTTCGGTAATCTTCACGTTTTAAAAGGGATTGATGCGGAGATCAAAGCAGGTGAGGTTATCTGCGTGATCGGGCCATCCGGATCCGGTAAATCCACATTTCTTCGCTGTCTGAATCGTCTCGAAGAAGCAACAGGCGGTGAAATCCTGGTTGACGGGGAGAGTATTACCGGCAAGGATGCCAATATTGATTTGATTCGTCGTCATATCGGTATGGTGTTCCAGCAGTTCAATTTGTTTCCACATTATACGGTGAAAGAAAATATTATGCTTGCACCGGTGGAATTGAAATTAAAATCAAAAGAAGAAGCAGAAAAGAAAGCCATGGAGTTGTTAAAGAGAGTCGGTCTTGCAGAGAAGGCTGACGCGAAACCGAAGGAGCTTTCCGGAGGACAGCAGCAGCGTGTTGCCATTGCCCGTGCCCTTGCCATGGAACCGGACATCATGTTATTTGATGAACCAACTTCTGCTCTTGACCCTGAGATGGTATGTGAAGTTCTGGATGTAATGAAGGAACTTGCTGCAGAGGGTATGACAATGGTTGTTGTAACCCACGAGATGGGATTTGCTCACGACGTGGCAGACCGTGTATTCTTTATTGACCAGGGAGTCATTATGGAAGAAGGAACGCCGGAGGAAGTTATGGATCATCCACAAAATGAGAGAACACAGAGCTTCCTGAGCAAAGTATTATAAAAATATAAAAGGTATCTGTGAATGGATTTGCAGATACCTTTTTTTGCAGGAGGATAAGATGCGTATCGTAGTGAAAGTGGGTACCTCTACATTGACCCACGAGACAGGAAGAATTAACATTCGAAGAATAGAAAATCTCTGTAAAGTTTTAAGTGATATTAAGAATGCAGGACATGAACTTATTTTGGTTTCATCCGGTGCTATCGGATTAGGTGTAGGTAAGCTGAATTTAAAACAGAAACCGGATGATATGCCGACCAAACAGGCGGCGGCAGCCATCGGCCAATGTGAGTTGATGTATTTATATGATAAAAAATTTCTGGAATACAACCATATCGTAGCACAGATTTTAATCACCGGTATGGATTTTGATAATGAGACAAGCAGCATGAATTTTCAGAATACCCTTAACCGTCTGCTGGAACTGGGCGTCATGCCGGTTATTAATGAAAATGATTCCATTGTAACTGACGAAATATCTGTGGGAGATAATGATACCCTGGGTGCCATTGTGGCCAAAACGGCTCAGGCAGATCTCTTAATTCTTCTCAGTGATATTGATGGGTTGTATACTGCAAATCCAAGAGAGGATAAAAATGCAGAACTCATTGACGTGGTTTTTTCCATCACACCGGAAATCGAACAGCTGGCAGGAAATAAGGGAACCAGTCTGGGAACAGGCGGAATGATCACCAAAATAAAAGCTGCTGAGATAGCTATGGATGCCGGTATTGATATGATTATCACCAACGGAATGCATCCGGATAATCTGTATCGAATTCTGGATGGCGAAAAAGTTGGAACAAAGTTCAGAGGGAGGAAAAAGATATGACCACCAGAGAAATATTAGAACAGGCTGTGGAAGCAAAGGTTTCTATTAATACTGCAGATACGGAAACAAAAAATAAGGCTCTGAATCTGATGGCTGACCACCTCTACGAAGATCGGGAAGCGATTCTTGCTGCAAATCGCGAAGACATGGAACAGGCAAAGGGAAAGATTTCTGATGTGATGCTGGATCGTCTGATGCTCAGTGAAGATCGAATTGCCGGAATGGCAAAAGGAATCCGCGAGCTGATTGATCTTCCGGATCCTGCCGGAAAAGTCATGACATCCATAACCCGTCCGAATGGTATCGTAATTGAGAAAACGGCAATTCCGCTGGGCGTCATTGCAATCATTTATGAAAGCCGTCCAAATGTGACCAGCGATGCCGCAGCGTTATGTATCAAGAGCGGAAATGCCTGCGTACTTCGGAGTGGAAAAGAAGCATGGAAGAGTGCACGGGCAGTAGTGAATGCCCTTCAGAAAGGCTTGAAAGAAGCTGGATTGCCGGCCGGATGTATCAGTCTGATTGAGGATACAACCAGAGCCAGCTCCATAGAACTGATGAAAGCCGTGGGATATGTTGATCTGCTTATTCCGAGAGGCGGTGCAGGATTAATTCAGTCTTGTGTCGAACAGGCGAAGGTTCCTTGTATTCAGACCGGTACCGGGATCTGCCATGTCTATGTGGATAAAGATGCAGACCAGGAAAAGGCATTAAACATAATAAATAATGCAAAAACCAGCAGACCAAGTGTATGTAATGCAGAAGAGATTTGTCTGGTACATAAAGATATTGCAAAAGAGTTTCTTCCAAAATTGCAAAAAATTCTTGTGGATGACAGAGAAAAATCAGGTCTGGTTCCGGTGGAATTACGACTTTGTGAACAGGCTGCACAGTACATCGAGGGAACTCCTGCCGGTGAAAAAGATTTTGATACGGAATTCTTAGATTATATTCTGGCGGTAAAAGTGGTTAACAGTGTGGAAGAGGCTGTCAAACATATCAGCATACATTCCAGCGGGCACAGTGAGGCGATTATTACTGAGTCTTCTGATGCTGCTCAGTATTTTACGAATCGGGTAGATAGTGCAGCAGTATACGTCAATGTGTCTACGCGGTTCACCGATGGAGGAGAATTTGGACTGGGATGTGAGATGGGAATTTCCACTCAAAAGCTTCACGCAAGAGGACCGATGGGCTTGGAAGAGCTCTGCAGTTATAAATATATAATCCGTGGTGACGGTCAGATTCGATAATCAGAGTACTATTCATAAACTTATCCAAGCCTTCTGTCTTAGACAAAAGACCGGTCTGATATGTATTTTGAAATTTAAAAAAAATATTCTTTTGATAAAGCTTTTCCATCATTGAGGAATCTCTTGGAAAACATTTTGATGCGAAACTTGGAAAGCTATTTATACAGCAAAGAGAAGTTTTGGAAGTGTGTTATCAAGGTTTAACTCATTGTAAAAATGACTGGAATCCGTGAGTTGCGGTCTTCCTTTTTGAAATGTGATATCTTCTGGAGGCGAAAATTCCTTACAAGTAGCGGTGTGGACATGAACGATATGGACTGGATGCCACTTTTTTTAACAAAACCCATGCAGAATTGTTCGCTTTTGTTGGTAGAAATACTTACCCCTTCATGCTAATATGATGTTAAAAATAATAGCAAAGGTGGTAATTTTATGAGAAAAACTTACATTGATAATATTAGATGGATGACTGTAGTCATCGTTGTAATTTACCATGTATTATATATGTTCAATGGCGTAGTAACCAGCGGTGTGATCAGACCCTTCACACCCGTTCAGTACCAGGATGCTTATCTATATTTTGTCTATCCATGGTTCATGTTGCTTTTGTTTGTGATCTCCGGAATGAGCGCCAGGTTTTATTTAAATAGACATTCGGAGAAGGAATTTCTGAAAAGAAGGACGACTAAGCTGTTGGTTCCATCTACCATAGGTCTGTTTGTCTTTTGGTGGATTGAAGGTTATTTCAACATGGCGATTGGTGGCGCATTTGCGAACTTGTCCGCTGTACCGAAGCCGATGCTGTTTGTCATAATGGCAATCAGTGGGATCGGACCTTTATGGTACATTCAAATGCTCTGGGTATTTTCCCTGCTTCTGCTTCTGATCCGAAAAATAGAGAAAGACAGGCTCTATGGGGTGTGTGAAAAGGCAAATCTTCCTGTTTTACTGTGCCTGACCCTTGTGATTTGGGGTGCCGCTCAAATTCTGAATACACCGGTGATAGTCGTATATCGCTTCGGCATCTACGGTGTGGGATTCTTTCTGGGGTATTTTATCTTATCCCATGATGCAGTTATGGAGAGAATGGAAAAATGGTGGCTTCCCCTTTCTCTGGCGGCGCTGGGATCAGGTTTTGGCTTCATGTTCAGCTTTTGGGGCACATCCTATGCAGAGCATCAGGTGTTGGATACGATCCTGTGCAACGTTTACGCGTGGATTGCAACTCTGGCAGTTCTATCGGTAATGAAAAAGTGGGGTGATTTTGAAAATTCGTTCTCCCACTTTATGGGGCGGAAAGCCTGGGGACTCTATCTGTTCCACTACCTGCCACTCTCTGCCTGCGCGTGGTATTTACATCTCAACGTTTTAATGCCTCCTTTGGCTATGTATCTGTTGGTGGGCGCGGCAGCCTTTTTCGGAGCCCTTATTTTATATGAGATCATTCATCGCATACCGGTTTTGAAATGGTGTATTTGCGGAATTGGAGGTAAAAAATAATGTTTGGGGATAATTTGATGGAGTTAAGAAAATATCATGCCATGTCTCAGGAGGAACTGGCCGAGAGGATCGGGGTTTCCAGACAGACTCTCTCCAAATATGAGACA
>JALERO010000112.1 GCA_022764265.1 Eubacterium sp.
AAAATAGCAAACATTTGTACTTTTACTGATTTCCCGAAATTTTCTATCAGAATTTCCGGGGTCGGGAAACTGGGGTCGGGAAAAACGGGGTCGGGACTTGTGAACAACACAGACTCCAGTTTGCTATGAAGTTCACAAGTCCCGACCCCGATTACTGCATCCTGGTTGCTCATCAAAATCAATCGTGCTATAATTCAGAAAAATCAGCAAAGGAGGGGCAGCTACGCTGCAAAAGAACAGATGGCAAAAACAGCAGAATTTCATACATTATTAAGAAACTATCGTGGAATCGTTGGCAATATGCGAATTGGCGGAGTGTGGATTTCCTTCGACTCCTGCTTCTTTAACTATTTTGGAGACGATGATGAAATCCAGTTCAATCTGGCAGGCCAGGATGGAATCGTCACCATCCCGACTGTCGAATCCTACGAAAAAATTCCGGAAGACGAATTATTAGAAGATGCCTTTGCCGGATATGAGGCAGTATTAAAAGGAGGAAATATTCTTACCGTTCATTGTTTTAATCCGAAAAATAAGGGGTAATGAAGCACAGCTTCCAAAAAGCGAACAAAAGCCGTAACCGGCAAATAATTATTTATCGGTTACGGCTTTTAATATATTTTTTGATAATTATGCTACCACTCTGGAAATGTGTAACGCCAGATAAAGGACTTCTTCTTCTGATATTGTTTTATCAATTGTACTTTCTATATACCGTTTAATCTGTCTGGCACAGCCGATCTCTTTGGGAAGCTTCTCTTTAATATGGTCAAATACGTCCAGTTCCTGACTATCCAACAGCTTATCCTCAAACACTCTCTGAAGAAAAAACTGAATGTGAATCACCATTCTGGCATAATCGATGGAATCTTCATCCAGCTTTTTCTGAAATGTGACCTGAATAATATTAAAGATATTTTTCTGCATCTTAATGCCAAGAATCGTATTTCCCATGTCATTTTGATCGGACTGGGCATTGACCAGATGAAACGCAATATTTCCGGCTTCCTCATCGGGAAGCTCAATGGATAATTTCTCATTAAGAAACGAGAGCACCTTTTTACTGATCTTATATTCCTTTGGATAAAACTGCTTGATCTCCCAGAGCATTCGATTTTGTAATACAATATGATTGTGGTACCGTTCCAGAGCAAAAATCAGGTGATCGAACAAAGTCACGATAAACTGCTCATTTAATTGTTTATCTGACCACTCGCCGGCAAGGCGTACGGCTTCCTGTAGTATTTCCACATATTCTTTCGGGGCTTCTTTCAAAAGTTCCAGGTAATTCTTTGTGTTTTCCTCTTTTAACACATAGACCTTTTCAATATCGGAATCTACCAGTTCTTTTCCCACCGTGTTGGAAAAACGGAGGCCTCGACCCATCACAATATGTTCTTTTTCATTTTCATCCACTACAAGAATCAGATTATTATTTAATATCTTTTTTACAATCATCTGTATCAATCCTTTATGATAGTCTTGCTATTTATTTTACAGGCTTTCTCCATTTTCCGCAATCACTTTCTGATACCAGTAATAGCTGTCCTTCGGATATCTCTTCATTTCTTTGAGATCAAATTCATCTCTGTCGACATAAATGAATCCATATCTTTTCTGATAGCCCTGATGGGTACTGACCACATCAATTGCAGACCACGGACAATATCCAAGCATCTCAACGCCGTCGGTGATTGCCAGCTTCATCTGCTCAAGATGTTTTTCCAGAAAATCAATACGGTAATCATCATGAATCTTTCCATCTTCCAGAATATCCGGTGCCCCGATTCCATTTTCTGTAACAAGGATCGGAAGATGATACCGCTCATATACTTTACGTAACGTATATCGGAATCCAACCGGGTCGATTACCCAGCCATATTTTGTTTTTTCAACATACGGATTTTCCTCCGGCCGATAAATTCCTTCTTCTCCCAACATGATCTGCTGGTCTCCGGCGCGGGCTGCCACATCGGAACCATCATTTCTGCTGGCTGCAATGGTAGCGGTGGAATAATAGTTCATGGCAATAAAGTCCGGATTGGCTCCTTTCAAAATATCCATATCCCCCGGAAGAATTTCCGGCTCGATATTTCTATCCTGCATGTAAGCAAATGCCAGTGGATGGTAGGTTCCGAAAACAGGAACATCTGCAAAGTTCCAGCATCGGATCGCTTCCCAATTGTGTGCTGCAATGGCATCCTCCGGCTTGCAGGTTGCAGGATACATCGCCGTCAGATTCAATGCCGGCCCGATTTTCCCATCCGGTACCATGGTATGAAATAATTTCATCACTCTTGCCTGGGCCAGCATCATATGATGATTTTGCTGATACAGCTCTTTTTTGGTTGGAAGCTTTCCGCCTTTTGGCAGTCCGATTGCTCCCGGATGAAGAATCATGGTATTTTGCTCATTGATTGTAAGCCAGTAGCGAACTTCTTTTCCATATAATTCAAACAGTGTTTCCGCATAATTTACAAAAGCATCAATGGTATCCCGGTTGTTCCATCCACCCTTTTCTTCAAGACAATATGGAAGATCAAAATGATACATGGTGACAATCGGTTCGATTCCGTATTTTCTGCACTCGGCGATCATATCTCTGTAATACGCAACACCCGGCTCATTAATACTGCCTGTTCCATCTGGTATGATTCTCGTCCAGGCAATGGAGAAACGATAGGCTTTCATCCCCATTTCCGCAAATAATTTTATATCTTCCTTATATCGATGATAATGATCACTTGCAATCTTAAAATCTGCCGTATCTTTTGGATGCTCATACATATCTATAATAGAAGGACTTTTACCGTCCTCCAGGTAAGCTCCTTCCACCTGATAGGCGGAAGTGGAAGCTCCCCATAAAAAATCGGAAGGAAAACTCTTTTTGGTTTGATATCTCATTTCATTCACACTTTCTAAGCTACTACATGAATCAGCTCTTCGGATG
Source organism: Eubacterium sp. (assembly GCA_022764265.1). Taxonomy (GTDB): domain Bacteria; phylum Bacillota; class Clostridia; order Lachnospirales; family Lachnospiraceae; genus Anaerobutyricum. The sequence goes on from JALERO010000112.1 coordinate 2,951, forward strand.
ATTTCACAGTTCCCTGTTTTTTCGACACGATTTCACGATACGTATCTGTATTTCCTACCAGAACCGGAGTTACCGTATCATATCCGGCTTTTTTAATCTCATCAATCTGGAATTCCAGAATTTTATCTCCTTTTTTGATAGAATCACCGGATTGTTTTAAGGCATGGAATGGTTTACCTTCCAGATTCACTGTATCGATTCCAATATGAATCAGCAGTTCCACTCCATCTTCACTGGTCAGACAAATCGCATGTTTTGTATCGAAAACAGAAGCAATCTTACCATCAAATGGAGCATACACAACGCCTTCTTCCGGAATGATGGCAGCTCCCTGTCCTAAAATACCTTTTGAAAATACCTCGTCATTGACTTCTTCTAATGGGATTACCTTTCCCTTTAACGGAGAATATACAACAGAATCTTTGGTTTCTTTTTCTGTATCTTCTAACGCTTCTTCCTGCTCCTTTGTTTCTTCTGCCCCTTCTTCTTCCGGATCATCAAATCCCAGAATCCAGGATGCTGCAAAACCTGCTGCAAAAGAAATGGCAATTGTAATCAATGCATGTACAACGTTCATCGGATTCTCTCCGATAAATGCCGGGATTGCTGCCAGTCCCGGAGATACAAAGGAATAACGTACCAGTCCGGAAAGACCTGCATAAATTCCTCCGATTCCACCACCAATCATGGATGCGATAAAAGGTCGTTTTAATTTTAAGTTAACACCATAAAGACATGGTTCTGTAATACCCATTACCCCTGTAAATCCTGAAGAGGATGCAATCTGTTTTAACTGTTTATTTTTTGTTTTCACAGCGACTGCAAGTGCTGCAGCACCCTGTGCAATATTGGAAGCCAGCATACCCGGTCCATTTACTGTTTCAAATCCTGCATTGGCAATCTGCACTGTGGCAATTGGTGTCATTGCCCATGCCGTTCCGGTAAGTACAAGGAATGGCTGGAAAGCACCCATTAACATCGGAATAAGCCAGCTTGCTTTTCCATTAATATAGTCCGCACCTGCCTGTACCAGGTCATTTAAAAGGTTTCCGAAAGGACCTACTACTAAAAGCGCAATTGGGATAGATACAAACATGATAATTAAAGGTTTTACAAAAAACTTGACAATAGACGGAGAATATTTCTCAGCAAATTTTTCAACATAAGATAAAATCCATACTCCTAAGATAATCGGAATCACAGAGTAGGAATAATCTACCAGTGTAACCGGAATTCCGAAGAAATGCATCGCATCTCCTGCTGCTACAAAACCTCCCCAGCTTGGATGAAGCAAAGCACAAGCCATGGTCATTGCAAGAATCGGACTGCAGTTAAACTTTATCGCAGCGCCATATGCTAACAGAACAGGCATAAAGTAAAATGGTGCATCGGAAATAAAATTAATGATTTCATATGTAGATCCTGAAGTATTAACCAGATTTAACAGTACCAGAATGGAAAGCACTGCTTTCATCATACCTCCACCGATCAATGCCGGAATTACCGGAGTAAAGGTTGTGGAAATCACACTGATGATTCGATTGATTACATTTCCTTTTTCTTTTTCTTCTTTTTTATCCGCATTTGAGAGGTTGCCTTCTCCCAATTCATCCTTGATTGCCCGGAAGGTTGTCTGGACTTCATTTCCGATTACGATCTGGAACTGTCCTCCTTTATCAACCACACTGATGACACCCGGTGTCGTTTCAATCTTTTTGACGGCAACTTTGCTTTTGTCATAAAACTCAAACCGAAGTCTTGTTGCACAATGGGTTAATTTACTGATATTTTCTTTTCCACCTACGAGTTCCAAAAGCTCATAGCCTAATGCTTTGTAATCCATAATAAATCTCCCTTTCTCTTTTTTCATATAAACAACCGCGGATTTGTTTATCCAAACAGGATCTTACCTTTATGATAAATTCCCGTTTGAAAATAGCTGATATTGGCAGATTTGGCCTTTGCGCAAAAAAAAGACCAAGAAGTAATAAAATCCCAACGATCTTATTCCTAACTTGGTCTTGCCTGCATTACCAGTAACAGCCATTACTATTCTGTTCACGAGTCATATTATATCAGACCGGAGAAAAATATCAATTAGAATTATTTACAAAAAAACAAATAAAAATTTGTTTACTTTTCACATTTTCTCTTTCAAATTGTAAAAAAAACCTTTTTAAATGAACGTTTTAAAAAAAGTACAATTTTCAGAAGAAAAATAGCAATATTTATCTTGCTGATTTTTTTAAGATATTGTAGAGTAAATAACGTAAACAATGCTAAACTTTTAACGAAATGAGGATACAAAAATGAGAGGTTTAAAGT
>JALERO010000126.1 GCA_022764265.1 Eubacterium sp.
GATATCATTATTGAGACAGATGGAAAGAGCAAACTGGAAATCTGTGAAGAGATCATTCAGAAATTATTGGAAGAATAAATTACAAATAGTAAAAAGGAAGCTGCCCGTCTGGCGGACAGCTTCCTTTTTGTGTATAGAGAAAATTAGCATAGAGTATGGCATGTTAAGGATTACAGATAATCGTGTTTTGCCAGAACATTTAAGATGTTGCGGGCTTCTTCAGTTCCCTCAATGATTCGGCGGGCACGAACGCTGTCGCCGATGTTCATGATTTCTACGTTCTGGTCTTCAAAGGCTTCACGAACCTGATCAAGGATTGGCGCGTTGGCGCGCATACCAAGACATACAAATCCGTAATCGAATGGCATTTCTTCTTCTTTTCCTTCCGGTGTTTTTACAAGGAAGGAATCTGCCTTTACTTCAAGAAGGGCAGTGTTCGGACACTGTTTTACTCCATGTTTTTCCATCAGGGAGAAAGTGCCGACTTTGGAAACAGGATCAATACCGTTTCCGATCACAGGCATCATTTCTACAATAGATACTTCCGCACCGCGAGGAGCGAAGAATTCAACAACATCGAGACCTACAGCACCGCCGCCGATGACAACCACTTTTTTGCCTTTCAGGTTTTCTGGATATTCGGTAATGTGTTCGATCATATTTGTGATAGAGGATACTTTTCCTCCGTATTTATCAATATTTTCATGAAGTCCTTTGATCGGCGGAAGCAGCGGGTTAGAACCGGTTGCATTGACGATGATATTAGGATTCATGCTCTTGATCATTTCAATTGTCGCTTCTGTATTTTTGAAGATAAACAGATTTTTCAGTTTGCTTGCACGATGAATCAGATAGTTCGGGAAGTCGGAAAGACGTTTTTTGTCCGGAATCTGAGAGATGATGGCTGCAAGTCCGCCGAGAACCGGTTTTTTCTCGATAAGGAAAGTAGTACATCCCACTTCCGCTGCAGTGCAGGCTGCTTCCAGGCCGGCAGTTCCGCCGCCGATGACAACCACGTTGCAAGGCTTTTTGATTTTCTGTTTTTTGTAGTCTTCTCCGGTATTTACAGATGGGTTAACCGTACAGCGGATTGGGCGGTTGATACCGATACGGTGTCCTGCACATCCGATATTACAGGAAATACATTTGCGGATATCACATTCATCGCCGAATTCTACTTTATTTACCCATTCCGGATCGGCAATCAATCCACGGCCGATACCGATTAAGTCTGCATCACCCTTTGCCAGAATATCTTCGGCAACCTGTGGGTTACGGATATTACCCATGGTCATACAGATTTTGCCGTAGCGCTCTTTTACTGCTTTTGCCATGTAGGAGCGCCATCCGTCTGGAAGATAGTTGGCATCGATCTGATACTGGATGGAACCGTTTAAGCCGGCAGAAACATCGAATACATCAACTTCCTCCTGGAAGTACTGCAGATAATCCAGACAATCATCCAGTGTATTTCCACCCTCTAAAAATTCATCGGCACTGATGCGGACGAAAATCGGGAAGAAAGGTCCAACCTGTTTGCGGACTTCCTCAACGACCAGTTTGGTAAAGCGGGCACGGTTTTCCGGTGATCCGCCAAACTCATCGGTACGGTCATTGGTCAGTGGGGATAAGAACTGGCTTAACAGATAGGAATGTCCTGCGTGGATTTCTACTGCGTCAAAGCCTGCAATCTGTGCACGTTTTGCAGCTTCCCCATATTTCTTTACGATATGGTAAATTTCTTCTTTTTCCAGAGGACGAGGAATCTCGCCGCCTGCTTTGGAAGGGATATTGGAAGCGGAAACCGGCTGCATGTTAATTCTTGCAGACTGAGCGGATGCTCCTGCGTGATTAATCTGAATGGCGATGCAGGATCCGTGTTTGTGTACGGATTCACATAATTTATATAATCTTGGAATGTAGTTATCTTGGTCGATACGAAGCTGTGTGGTTCCGTTGGAACCCTGTGGGGAATCTACACTGGCATTTTCCACGATCAGAAGGCCGGTGCCTCCTTTTGCACGCTGCTCGTAATAGTTAATGTGAAGAAAACTCATCTCACCGTTTTGTTCGCCGTAGTTTGTTCCCATTGGAGTCATTACTACGCGGTTTTTCAGAGTCATATGTTTGATGGTAAGTGGTTCAAAGATATGTTTGTATTTGCTTTTCATTAGAAAACCCTCCGTTACAATAAGATTGCTTAGTATAAAATATGATGCATGATACAGGTGACGGTAAGGTTGTCAAAAAATAATAAGATCATCGGCTTGGGCGACCGAGTTGTTTCTGTGTTTGTTACATGTATTATATATGGCGGCAGGGGAAAAAACAAATTGAAAAAAATAGAAAAATTCATAGATAAAAACTATTAATTTTCTTGAATTTATTATAAAATGATAAATGTTTCATAATATAGATTTAGAAAGGGCGAAGGTGAAGAAATGAATCTGAATCAGCTTCAATATTTTGTGACACTGGCTCATAAAGAACATTATATCAAGGCGGCGGAGGAGCTGGCGATCACCCAGCCAAGCCTCAGCCATGCAATCCATTTGCTGGAAGAAGAGCTGAATACAAAATTGTTCGAAAAAAGGGGACGGAATATTGTGTTGACGAAATATGGACGGGTTTTTCTGGAATATGTGGAGGAATCTCTTCGGATTCTGGATTCCGGAGTGAAAAAAACCATGTCTCTCACCAGTGAGACCGGAGGAGAGCTGAACCTCGCCTATATCTATACCCTTGGAAGTGTTTTTGTGCCGAAGCTGGTTTCCGATTTTCTGAAACAGAATCCAAAGCTGGATATGAAGTTCCAATTTACTGTGGGGAATACGACAGATATCATCCAGGGATTAAAAGAAGAAAAATACGATATTGCCTTTTGTTCCAGGAAAGAAAAGGAACCGGGAATCGAATTTGTTCCGGTAAAAAAGGAAAAACTGGTGGTTGTGGTACCAAAAGGGCATCCTCTTGCGGAGCGCAAATCGATTCATTTGAAGGAAACCCTTCCTTATCCGCAGGTTTATTTTACCAAAAACAGCGGTCTGCGGCCGGCAATCGATCAGATGTACGAGATGATTGACGGCACACCGAACATTGCCTATGAGATTCTGGAGGACAATTCCATGGCTGGGCTGGTGGCGGAGAATTTCGGCATCGCAGTGATGCCGGAGATTCCGATTCTCCGGCAGCTGAGTGTGGAAGTGCTGGATATTGAAAGTCCGATTTACGACCGATTTATTTACATGGCACAGCTAAAGGGAAAATATCTGGCTCCAACCACCCTGCAGTTTACCCGGTATGTCAAACAATGCTTCCGACATCATTCGCCACAGTAATTGATAACAAAAAATTCCTTTGTACACTTTGTTAAAAAATAAAACAATCTTTTGTTAATATTGACTAAAAATCAGAATGATCTCTCACAAACTGGATGAATTTACGGACCACCGGAATCAGATATCGATCGTTTCTGTATCCCATATATACCGTATGTGTTAATTCTATATCAGAAAGAGGGCGGATTTCCACGTTGGCATTCTGGATCGTATCCACATTTGCCACAAGGGCGATGCCGAAGTCTTCGGCTACCAGGGCGGCGATGGCATTCTCGTCGGGACACTCGCAGAGGATGTCCACATCCAGTTCTTTTTCTTCAAAAAACCGCCGGGTGAAGCCGCCCAGACCCGAATACCGGTCATATCCGATGACGGTGTAATTGGAAAGCTCCTGACAGGAGACCGAACTCTGCCGGCACAGGGGATGGCCCTTGGGGAGAATGATGACCATATCCTGTTTCAGGATGGGAACAAAATGGATCTCCGGCTCATCATTTACCATGGAACAGAAAATGATATCATATTGGTCCTTCTTCAGCCCTTCGATCATGGAGCGGGTGTGGGTCTGATTGAAATGAAAGGTGATATGCTTGTTTTTGTCAACATTAAGGAAAGACCGCACCATATGCGGAATATAGTAGTTGGCGAGGGGAAAAACATAAGCGATATCAATGTGCCCCTCGCTGTCGGCAATTTCTTTCATCTTGTGCTCTGCAATGTGCACTTCATCTAATATTTTATTTACATGATCTAAAAATACGCGTCCCGGTTTGGTCAGGACGATGTTTCTTCCACTCTTCTCAAATAAAATCACATTTAATTCCTGCTCCAGTGCGGACATGGAGCGGCTCAGGCTGGGTTGGGATATATTTAACTGCTCCGCAGCGTGATGGTAATGCTGCAGGGTGGCAACGGCCTGAAAATATTCCAGTTGATTTAAAGTCATCTGAATTCTCCCTTCTGTTTCAAAACGGATATATATAAGGAAGTATAACATGATTGATACGTAAAAGCTATCAATAAAGGACAAAATATGTATTTGTGGTATCGGAAAAAGTTGTTTATAATTTAACCATCGAAAGGTTGTTTAAAAAATAACAATTGGGCAAAGGAAACTGATAACAAAATCACAAAAAATTATACGAAAGAATAAAAGCGAAAAAATTAAAAACAAAAAATTGATAAAAGAAAGGGAGATTATCATGGCAGAAAGAATCACAGGACACACCGAACTTATTGGATTAATGGCATACCCAATCCGTCATTCCAGCTCACCGGCAATGCACAATGAAGCATTTGCTTATCTTGGACTTGATTATGCATATCTTGCATTTGAAGTTGACAACAGCACACTGGAGGATGCAGTAAAAGGGCTTCGTGCTTTAAAATTGGTTGGTTCCAACGTATCCATGCCAAACAAAACAGTGGTACATAAATATCTGGATGAGTTATCACCGGCAGCAGAGCTTTGCGGTGCGGTTAACACAATCGTAAATGACAACGGCAAATTAATCGGACACATCACAGACGGTATCGGATATATGCAGTCCTTAAAGGATTACGATATTGATGTGATCGGAAAGAAAATGACAATTGCCGGTGCCGGCGGTGCTGCAACAGCCATCGAAATTCAGGCAGCTCTTGACGGTGTAAAGGAAATGTCCATCTTCAATATTAAAGATAAATTCTGGGACAATGCAGTGGAAACTGTTGAGAAAATTAATACAAGAACAAATTGTAAAGCAACCCTTTACGATCTGGCTGATCTCGAAACCTTAAGAAGAGAAATCAACGATTCCTACCTGTTTGCCAACGCAACCGGTGTTGGTATGAAACCATTGGAAGGAAAAGCGGTCATTCCGGATACTTCCTTCTTAAGACCTGACCTGATCGTAACAGATACTGTTTACTCTCCGGCTGAAACCGAACTCTTAAAAATGGCAAAAGAAGTTGGGTGTAAGAGAATGAACGGTTTTGGAATGATGTTATTCCAGGGCGCTGCAGCCTTCAAGCTGTGGACAGGCAAAGAAATGCCGATTGAACATATGAAAGAAGTTCTTGGAATCAAATACGAGGACTAATGTACTTTATAAAAAATCTTATCTATATAATGAGGAGAGAAAATCATGGATAAAAAATATTTACCAAGTGCGTTGATACTTTACCTTAACTACTTTATTCACGGAATCGGCTGTTCCATTCTGAGTCAGCAGGTTGTAAAAGAGCTTCTGGCAGAGCAGTGGGGCATCGGCGATGTTATGGCTGTTACAAGTGTGGCTGCCGCACTGGGACTGGGACGTCTGATTTCCCTTCCGTTTGCCGGTCCGTTATCTGACAAATTAGGAAGACGTATTTCTGTATTGATCGGTGTTGCTTCCTACGCAATCTTCTTTGTTGGTATTGCATTTTCTCCAAATATGGCAGTTGCGTATGTGGCAGCCGTTCTGGGTGGTATTGCAAACTCCTTCCTTGATACTGCTACTTATCCTGCAGTTGCAGAGATTATGTACAAATATACCGGTATCGCAACAATGGGAATCAAATTCTTTATTTCCATCGCGCAGTTATTAATGCCTTTCTTCCTGGGAATGGTGGCAGGATCCGCTATGTCTTATCTGATGCTTCCACTGGTTGCAGCAGTAGTGATCGTTATCCTTGGTGTATTGGCAATCTTTGCTCCACTTCCGGCAGCCTCCGAAAGCGGAAAGAAAGAATCTTTAATCGAAAATATCAAAAATGCACACTTCTCCGTTGAGAGTGTGGCATTAATCTTAATCGGATTTACCAGCACAGCTACTTTCCAGTTATGGCTGAACTGTGCACAGACCTTTGGTAAGGAAATCGCAGGAATTCCTTCTGAGACTGTTTCCATCATGCAGACCTACTATTCTGCAGGAACCATGGTGGCCCTGATTGTGACAAGCTTCTTAATCACAAAATTCAAACAGGTAAGATTTCTGGTTATTTATCCGGCAATTTCTGTTATAATGTTAGCATTGGTTTACATGATCAAATCTCCAACCATCTGTTATGTTGGCGCATTTGTAATCGGATATGCAGCAGCAGGCGGCGTGCTTCAGATGGCAACTGCAACCGTTAACGACCTGTTCCCTAAGATCAAAGGAACGATCACCAGCCTTGTCATGATTGCTTCCAGCTTATGTAACTACACAATCTTAAGTGCAGCAGCAAAAATGACCGCAACAAACGTAATTGTTATGAACATTGTCATCACTGTCATCGGTGTACTTCTGGCTGTCTTTGTAAATGTAAGATACGGAACACTTTTAAAGAACGCGGAACAGGCAGAATAATAAGAACCCCCGGCTGCTCGTCGGGGGTGTATTAAAATCAGAAAAAATCATAATAATAGAAAGGAAATGAAAAATGAATCCAGTTGAAGTTCGTAATATTAAAATTGGCGAAGGTATCCCGAAGATTTGTGTGCCGATCGTCGGCGTGACAAAAGAAGATATTATCAATGAAGCAAAGACCTTTGACTCCATCCCGGTTGATGTGGTGGAATGGCGTGTGGACTGGTTTGAAGGTGTTTTTGATATCGAAAAAGTGAAGGATGTGCTGGTGGATCTTCGCGCAGCATTGAAGGATACCCCGATTCTTTTCACTTTCCGTACATCCAAAGAAGGCGGCGAGAAAGCCATTGAACCGGAAGTATATGCAGAGCTGAACAAAGCAGTGGCTGCAACCGGTTATGTGGATCTGGTAGATGTGGAAGCCTTTACCGGAGATGAAATTGTGAAAGAAATCATTGAAGCTGCTCATGAAAGCGGAGTGAAAGTAGTCGCTTCCAACCATGACTTTGATAAGACTCCGGATAAGGATGATATTGTCGGAAGACTTCGCAAGATGCAGGAGCTGGGCGCAGATATTCCGAAAATTGCGGTAATGCCTCAGAATAAACAGGATGTACTGACACTTCTTGCGGCTACAGAGGAAATGAATCGCTGTTACGCAGATCGTCCGATCATCACCATGTCCATGGCAGGTACCGGCGTGATCAGCCGTCTCTGCGGAGAGGTGTTTGGTTCCGCACTGACCTTCGGTGCAGCCAAAAAAGCATCGGCACCTGGACAGATGGGTGTGGAGGATCTGAATACAATTCTTCATTTATTGCATAAGAGTTTATAATTAATCAAAGAATTAAAGACAGGGAAAAACTTGGTGGTTTTGCCACTGAGTTTTTTCGTGTTTTAGAATCTCTGTAATAATGAGAAAATGAAAATAATTATTCACTTTAACAATTTACATTGCTGTATAGACATGTTAAAATACTAACAAAAATGACAGGGGATTATTCGTATGAAGAAAGTATTCAGATGGCTGGATGACAGCCTGGAAGAGACACTGATGGTCATCACGCTGATATTGATGACTGTCATCATGGGAATTCAGGTTTTTTCCCGTTATGCGTTGGGCGCCTCCCTATCCTGGTCAGAAGAGTTGACAAGGTATCTTTTTGTGTGGGAAGGATTCCTGAGCGTGAGCTACTGTACGAAAAAATGTATTTCCATTAAAATTGAACAGTTTGTTGCCATGTTCCCGAGAAGAGGGAAGGCCATATTTAAGCTGGTGAATCATACTTTTGAATTGATTTTCTTCTTTTACCTGATTCCATTTGCTGTAAAATATCTGATTTCCGCAGTGGAAAGCGGTCAGGTCAGTCCGGCTTGCCATATACCGATGTATTATGTGCAGGCGGCCCCTCTCGTCAGTTTCGTGCTGGTTGCCATTCGGATCATGCAGCGATGGTACGCAGAGCTTCAGGTTGTCAGAAGGAAAGAAGGGGAGTAGATTATGCCGGTAGTTGTTGTATTTTTGATTTTTATAGTATGTCTTGTCATTGCAATTCCGGTTTCCATCGCTCTGGGAATCGTGGCGGTATTGCCGGGAGCCTTTGATCCTTCTTTTACCGCATCGGGGCAGTTTGTGATTCGTTCCATGCTGGGAGGAATCGACAGCTTTCCGCTCCTGGCGGTACCGATGTTTGTTCTTTCGGGAATCCTGATGGCAAGGGGCGGGATTTCCAAAAAGTTATTTGATGTATTTGCATATTTCCTGGGCAAAATGACAGCAGGCATGCCATGTGCCGTGATTGTGACCTGTCTTTTCTACGGTGCGATCTCCGGCTCGGCTCCGGCGACGGTGGCTGCTGTGGGAAGTATGACGATTCCGATTCTGACCCGTCTGGGATATGATAAAGATTTTTCCACCGCAGTGGTGGCAGTGGCCGGAGGGCTGGGCGTAATCATTCCGCCGAGTATTCCGTTCATTATGTATGGAATGGCCTCCGGAGAATCGGTCAGTGATCTGTTTATTTCCGGTATTATTCCGGGCATCATGATCGGTGGACTGCTGATGGTTTATGCCATTTATTATTGTAAAAAACACGGAGAAGATAAAGAAAAGATCGCCGAAGTAGTGGATGAGCTCCATGAAAAAGGATTTCTCTCTGTATTAAAAGAAAGTTTCTGGGCAATTTTAAGTCCGGTAATTATTCTGGGCTGTATTTATTCCGGGATTGCTTCTCCGACAGAGGCGGCGGTGATTTCCGTGTTTTATGCATTGTTTGTCAGCATGGTCATTTACCGTTCAATTCACTGGAAGGATGTGTGGGGAATCCTTGTGGAAGCAGTGCGCACCTATTCTCCGATTTTATTTATCTTGGCTGCTTCCGTGGCATTTTCCAGAGTGCTTACCCTGATGCAGGTTCCGCAGAGTGTCAGCGCATGGATCCTTGCTCATTTTACCAATAAAGTAGTTTTATTACTGGTGATTAATGTCTTCTTGTTGATTGTAGGTATGGTGATGGATACGACGCCGGCAATTCTGATTCTGACGCCGATTCTTCTGCCGATCGTCACGGCAATCGGTATGAATCCGATTCATTTTGGTATTATGATGGTGGTCAATCTCGCCATCGGTTTTGTTACTCCGCCGATTGGTGTAAACCTTTTTGTTGCCAGCTCCCTGACGGACATTCCGGTCATGCGGATTGCGAAAAAAGCAATGCCGATGATTGCGTTTTTCCTGATGGCACTTTTAGTGATCACCTTTGTTCCCGCAGTCAGCACGATCTTTTTATAGGAGGGCGATATGAGATTGAAGAAAATATTTGTCACAGTATTTATGATAACGGCTGTCCTGATGTTGTGCTGCGGATGTCAGAAAAAAGGTGCGGCTGCCGATGGGGAGCAAAGATATGCATGGCCTCTGGGGACAGCCAGTCCGGAAGATACGGTTACGCAGATTTATGCCGAAAGATTTGTGGAAGAGGTGGAGCGTTTAAGTGACGGCGCAATCAAGATTCAGGTATATCCCAACAGTACGCTGGGAGGCGACAGGGAACTGCTGGAATCCTGTAAGGACGGGGATATCCCGTTTGTCATCCAGAATACAGCCCCACAGGTGACCTTCATGAAGGATCTGGCGGTTTTCGATATACCATGCCGGTTTTCCACCATTGAGGAGGCGAGAGAAAAAATAGATGATCCGGAATTTTACAATCTGATGGAAGGTGTGTATGAAAAGGGGGGATACAAACTCCTCGGCTATGCGGATCAGGGGCTCCGTGTCATGTCAACCAATAAAAAGGTGTCTTCCATGGCAGATTTTAAAGGACAGAAGATCCGAACCATGGAAAATTCCTACCATATGGATTTCTGGAAAACTCTGAAAGCGGCACCGACGCCAATGACCTTCAGCGAGGTATATATCGGACTCCAGCAAGGGACCATTGATGCACAGGAAAACCCTTATGAGGTCATCGTTTCCAATCGTCTGTATGAACAGCAGGATTATGTGGTGAATACCAACCATCTTCCGCATTTGATTTCTCTCATTGTCAGCGATGAATTTTTCGACGGTCTGCCGGAGGAGAGCCAGGAGATTATTATGGAGGCTGCGGAGATTGCCAAGGAAGAGGCTCGTCAGGCTTCCGATGATCGTATAGCGAAAAAAATCAAGATTATTGAGGACAGTGGCACAGAAATCGTGGAGCTTGATGATTCTCTGAGAAAGGAAATGCGAGAGGCGGCTCAGCCGGTCTATGATGAGATCGAGAAAGATGTGAACCGGGAAATCGTGGAGGCTTATCTAAAATAAAAAAATAGATATCTAATTGTGAAGATTAAGTGAAGTGCTTGTATAAGTTATGTAAATTATGGTAAAATGACCTTTATGATTATGAATTGAAAAATGAAGGGGAATAAGAGATGAAGGGGCTTTTTATTATTAATCCATCTTCAGGCAGACAGAATTTTCATGATAAGATAAAAGATATTACAGGAACCCTGATTATGGATCAGATTTGTAACACAATTGATGTGTTTTATACTGAAAAGCAGGATGATGCCCAGAACAAGGCGGCATCACTGCAGCCGGGAGAATATGATTTTGTGGTTGCTGTTGGCGGTGACGGTACTTTAAATGAAGTGATCAACGGAATTATTATCAGCAAGAGTGAGATTCCGGTGGCTGTGATTTCCGCGGGAACCGTCAATGATTTTGCCACGTATCTGAATCTTCCGCAGACGCCTGCAGAGTTTTGCAAGATGATCAAGAATTTTCAGTTGAAACGGGTGGATGCCGGTCGTGTGAATCAGAAATATTTTATTAACGTTGTGGCCGCCGGACTTCTTTCTGATATCGGATTTAAGGTGGATAAAGATAAGAAAGCGGTACTGGGTAAGCTGGCATATTATCTGGAAGGTGCCATTGATCTTCCAAAGCAGTTTTCCAAGACTCTGAATCTCCGGTTTATCACCGAAGAGAAAACGATGGAAGAAGAGGTCTTCCTGTTTATGGTCACCAACAGTCAGAGTGTGGGAGGCTTCCGCGAGATGGCTCCGCTTGCATCCACATCCGATGGTAAGCTGGATGTGGTTATCATCCGGAAGATGGATATTTTCCAGGTGACCCCACTGTTGATTGGCCTGGTACAAGGGGAGCATGTGAATCATCCTTCCGTAGAATATTTCCAGACTCAGAAGCTCACCATTGAGAATATGGACGATCAGGAGATCAATGTGGATTATGACGGAGAAAAACTGATGGATGGTTTCCCAATCCAGATTGAGATGATCCCGGGCGCGATTCAGATTGTGGTTCCTAAATAATGGAGTTTCCATTTGAAGGAAATGTACAAAATAAACTTGCAAATATTCAGGTTATATTTTATAATAGGTACGATTACGATGAGAAAAGCTACGGTATGAAAGTTTGTCAGAGAGTCGGTGGTTGGTGCGAACCGATGAGATGGACATACCTTTCCACTTTTTGAGTATTGATGAAAGTCAAAGGCCGGTACCCTTTATCGTACCAGAGAGTGGCTGTCTTATGACAGCAATTTGGGTGGCAACACGGAGTTCTTCGTCCCATGGTTTGGGATGAAGGGCTCCTTTTTTATTTTATCTAGGAGGAAAAATATGATAGATTTAAAGTTTTTAAGAGAAAACCCGGAAGTTGTAAAACAGAACATCAGAAATAAGTTTCAGGATGAGAAACTTCCATTGGTTGATGAAGTAATTGAGCTGGATGTGAAGAGAAGAGAGACCCAGCAAGAAGCCGATGATCTGAGAGCCAGCAGAAAGAAGATCTCCAAACAGATCGGTGCGCTGATGGCCCAGGGCAAAAAGGAAGAGGCAGAAGAGGTGAAGCAGCAGGTTACCAGAAATGCAGAACGTCTGGCTGAACTGGAAGCCCTCGAAGCCGAACTGAGCGAGAAGGTAACCAAAATCATGATGACCATTCCGAACATCATTGACCCAAGTGTTCCGATTGGAAAAGATGACAGTGAGAATGTGGAAGTTCAGAAATATGGTGAGCCGGTGGTTCCTGATTTTGAGATCCCGTATCACACAGAAATCATGGAGAAATTAAACGGTATCGATCTGGAAAGTGCAAGAAAGGTTGCAGGAAACGGTTTCTACTATCTGATGGGTGATATCGCAAGACTCCATTCCGCAGTGATTTCCTACGCAAGAGATTTTATGATTGACAGAGGGTTTACTTACTGCGTACCTCCGTTCATGATTCGAAGCAACGTGGTAACCGGAGTTATGAGCTTTGCAGAAATGGATGCCATGATGTACAAAATTGAGGGAGAGGATTTATACCTCATCGGTACCAGTGAACATTCCATGATCGGTAAATTTATCGATACTGTACTGCAGGAAGACACTCTTCCAAGAACCCTCACATCTTATTCTCCTTGCTTCCGTAAAGAAAAAGGTGCTCACGGAATTGAGGAAAGAGGTGTTTACCGAATCCACCAGTTTGAGAAGCAGGAAATGATCGTTGTATGTAAACCGGAAGAGAGCCCGATGTGGTTTGATAAATTATGGCAGAACACGGTAGATTTATTCCGTTCTCTGGATATTCCGGTTCGTACCCTGGAATGCTGCTCCGGTGACCTGGCCGACTTGAAAGTAAAATCTGTGGATGTGGAAGCATGGTCTCCTCGTCAGAAGAAATACTTCGAAGTAGGAAGCTGCTCTAACCTGGGTGATGCACAGGCAAGAAGATTAAAGATTCGTGTTGTTGGTGAGAAGGGCAAATATTTTGCACATACATTGAATAACACTGTAGTTGCACCTCCACGTATGCTGATTGCTTTCCTGGAAAATAATCTGAACGAAGACGGTTCCGTTAATATTCCGGAAGTGCTTCGTCCGTATATGGGTGGAAAATCCATCATCAAACCAGAATAAGTAGAATATCTAAGACTTCTGTATAATTCTTGTACTTTGCATAACATGATTATACACGAAAAGCCGTTGTAAAAAGTTCGGCTTTTTTCTTTTGTTGTGCTACAGCCTGCGGAAACAAAAACAGCTTTTGGCATCGGGCGTGGCGTGAATGGCGGGGATTCATGGAATTGCAATGGAATCGTATTCTGAAGATTTATAAAAAAAGCGTGGATGCCTATGGTATAAAGAGCAGATGCTTTGCAGGTTTTGCGTCACGAAACTTGAGAACGAATCCGCCACCGAGCGCGTTGTCTGAGCGTTAGCGAGTTTAGCGCGAATGGCGTTTCCATAAACGTTCGATAGTTGAGTAGCAAAACGCAAGTCGTCTGCGATTCATGCCATAGGTACCACGCTTTTTTCTTTTGTTGTGCCACAGCTCCTTTTTGTGTTTCCCGGTACCTTGTGCCTTTTGCACAAATGTAACATTGTCACAGAAAAAATAGCAAAATGGTTCTATACTTAAGAAAATTATGGTAAGGTGTAAAAAGAAACATTGAAAAGGAAAAGAGGGTTAACATGAAAAAAATAGTAATTATTGGCGGTGTTGCAGCAGGGGCAAGCTGTGCTGCACGACTTCGCAGGCTGGATGAAACAGCACAGATCATCCTTTTGGAGCGTGGAGAATATATTTCTTATGCAAACTGCGGACTACCTTATCACGTAGGAGATGTGATCAAATCCAGAGATGCTTTACTGGTAACCAAATCTGAAATGATGCGTCATCGTTTTCATATAGATGTCCGCACCAAAAATGAAGTTACATCCATCAACCGGGATCAAAAAACAGTAACGGTGACAAACCTGAAAGATCATACCGCCTATGAAGAAAGCTACGACACTTTGGTGATTGCTACCGGTTCTTCGCCATTAAGGCCAAAGATTCCCGGAATCGAATCCGACAAAATCATGACTCTGTGGACTGTTCCAGACGCCGATAAGATCCGGGATATGATCCACAATCAAGGTGCAAAGTCTGCGGTTGTCGTAGGCGGTGGCTTTATCGGACTGGAAATGGCTGAAAATCTCCATCATGCCGGATTAAAGGTATCTATTGCAGAAGCCATGGATCAGGTTATGGCTCCTCTCGATCCGGAAATGGCTGTTCTTCTTCATAATACTATCAGGGAAAATGGTATTGACCTAAATCTTTCTGACGGTGTTGCTTCTTTTGAAGAGAAAAATGATCAGGTTCAGGTTAAGTTAAACAGTGGAAAAGTATTAACCGCAGACCTGGTTCTGCTTTCCATCGGTGTACGTCCCAACAGCCAGCTGGCAAAAGATGCCGGCCTATCCTTAAGTGAGCAGGGTGGAATCATAGTCGATGAACATATGCGGACCTCAGATTCTTCTATCTATGCCGCCGGCGATGTAACCGTGATCAAAGATGTGGTTTCCGGCAAACCAATCATGATTCCGTTAGCCGGACCGGCAAATAAACAGGGTCGGATCGTAGCAGATAATATTGCAGGGCTGGACGCTGTCTACGAAGGAACCCAGGGATCTTCTGTAGCACAGGTCTTTGATCTTACTGCGGCTTCCACCGGAAGCAATGAAAAAACCCTGATCCGCCGTGGCATGGTCAGAGGAAAAGATTATGAGAGTATTCTCATCACCCAGAATTCCCATGCCGGGTACTATCCTGGTGCCATGCCACTGTTCCTGAAGCTTTTGTTTACACCGGATGGTAAAAAGATCTTTGGTGCCCAGATCGTAGGAACGGATGGTGTCGATAAACGTATTGATACCATTGGTGTTACCCTTCGTCTCGGAGGAGGCATAAAGGAGCTGAAAAATCTGGAGCTTGCCTATGCTCCGCCATACTCTTTAGCCAAAGATCCGGTCAATATGGCCGGTTTTGTCGGAGAAAATCTGGTAAATGGTCTTGTCCGGTTTGCAGATTATAAGGAACCGGATACCGACAAAGAAGCTGTTTTGTTAGATGTTCGTGAGGAAGCAGAATTGCTGGGTTATGAAATTCCAGGCGCAGTAAATATTCCGTTGGGGCAATTACGAAATCGGTTAAATGAATTGGATTCTCAAAAACACTATATTGTATTTTGTGCCATTGGCGTCAGAGCTTATAATGCCGCAAGGATCCTTGCCCAGAATGGATTTGAGCAGGTGAAGATCTACCC
>JALERO010000129.1 GCA_022764265.1 Eubacterium sp.
ATAGCCATTATCCCCTTTTTGTTCAACAACAGTCTTTCCTTCCTCCAGCGTATTATCCTTTATCTGTTTTTCCGAAGGGGCTTTGGAAGAAAGCTGTTGTGATACAAAAGCAATGGTTCTCTTCGCATCCCGGTATTCCTGTCCATAAATGGTAAAGGTGATTGTTTTGCCAGCGGTTTTCCCTTCAATATAAATTGGCGTATCCAGGTTATTTTTAAACTTCAGATCCTTATCCGTTCCTGAAATAGCGGCATCTTCTGAAAGCTCCACATAATGAACGATCATGGAATGATTTTCCCGCTCCAACACATCAAGTTCGGCCCGAAGGACCGCATTATACAGGGTGGTGGAAACCTGACAAATTCCTCCACCATAGGTCTGTATAACCTTTCCACCGGAATAGGAACCCGCCAGACGATAGCCATTATCATATGTAAATGGAGATACTTTTTCATAAACCGACATGGTCTCTCCCGGATAGAGAACCGTTCCATTAATCAGACCGGCTCCATTCTCCACATTGGTACACCGCCCGCTTGTTGATGTGGCATAAGAAGTTGTAAATGTGCCAAGCACATCCTGTATGGTGCTGAGCTCGGCTTCCGTGTGGGTCGCAAAGTCCACTGTGTAATCCATCGGAAAAACAATTGCTTTCTGATTCCATCCCTCATCCGCAATGATTGCAGCGATATCTTTGGCATTTTTTTCAATATCAATGGCAATACCGTTGACTTCCTTCTGAATCTGAAATTGATCTCCCTCACGGGTAATCTGGGCATCCTGTTTCTCTGTAAGATATTTGTTTGTCTTTTTCTTCAGTACTTTTACCAGCTTCGCCTCATCCACCGAAAACTGCAAAGGAATATCCATCCCCTCGGTGGACAGTTTCCGAATCTCTCCGATTCTTTTTAGTATATTTCCAGTTCTTCCAAGCTGACCGGCTTCCTCCGAAGTGTTCTGGTTCTCGCATTGCAACCCGATTCTTGAAAGGGCAAAGCTTGTCTCCTGTCCTTCCACCTGCAATGTCACTTTTTCTTTTGACACATTCTCCACGTATTGATCAACCACACGCTGCGCTTCCTGCTCTGTCATGCCGCCGACATCCATCCCCTGGATCTTCACTCCCGGATAAATGCCCTCAATATCCACATATTTCTTATAATAGCTCCATCCGTATGCAGCCGAACCAGCTGCCACTATGACAAAAACAGCCAGAAGCAAAAGGCCAATTCTTTTTTTCATAAACACTCCTTACTTCCGAAAAAATGTAATATTTCTTCTAAAAAAATTACATCATCATTGCCGGAACAACTGCTGTAACAACCATTGCAATCACGACAATCGCGATAATGATTGCAGAAATTCTCTGTCTCTTTTTTGAATTCATAGTAACCTCACTTTCTAATAAAAAGAAATAATAGATTATGATATACCTTACTATTTTAAGTCATTTCCCATTGACATTCAAGTATATATTTGACGAATTTGCACATTTTGGTTCAAAGGATTCCGTTTTCCGTAATCAAACAGACATAAAAATCTGCCCGGCTCCAGTCTATCTTCATCCAATAGCTTTTTCACATTGAAATGAAATATCTCCAAATGACTCTGATTGGCTGCTTTTTTGGAATCGTAAGTACCTGCCTGCCATTCTTCCGGATAAAGGATTTCTCCCTGATTCCTGTATAGTTCTTTCCATTCCTTTTTATAGACCGATAAATCATCGGCCCATGTGGGCCTTGATTTCATATTTTCTCTCAGATACATGTCCAGCAGAAGCATTTCATCCAGATATGGCATGTCCATATTTTGTCCCATCAGGAATTCCCTGAGAATCTCATACTTCGCCAAACGGTTATAATTCATTTTATGACAGCCTTTTCTCCGATATTCCTTCGAAAATTCTTCAAAAAAGTCGAAAGGACTCTCAAAAAACGGTATCACATAAGAAAGAGTAAATGTATACTGTCCACTATTATAATACATTTCCACCAGTTCTTCCACGCCTTTCAGCTTTATTACTTCATCGTAAGAAAGCCACTTGGTCTGTAACACCTCATAAGGAGGATTACTGCGATACCGGATTCCGTACTCCGCCACTTCCTGCTCCATGCAGGTTCCCTTTAATACCTTCAAAAAACCCAGCTGCAACTGATCCGGCATATGAACGTACAGATCATTAAAGGATTTGCGGAATTGTTCGTAGTTTTCAAAAGGAAGACCGGCAATCAAATCCATGTGCTGATGAATATTTCCCATTTGATGTACTTTATCCACATTTTCAAATAACTTATCCAGATCCATATGACGATGAATCGCATCAATGGTCGGAGGATTGGTCGATTGCACACCGATTTCCAGCTGAATCAGCCCAGGACGCATCTTGGAAAATAATACAAGGGCATCTTCATCCAACAAATCCGATGAGATTTCAAAATGGAAATTGGTGATTCCGTTGTCGTGCTCCTGAATATAATTCCAGATGGCCATGGCATGTTTTTTATTGCAATTGAATGTGCGATCCACAAATTTGACCTGACTGACCTTTGCATCCAGAAACTTCTGCAGCTCCTCACACACCAGCTCCAGAGAGCGAAATCGTACCGTCTTGTCCACCGAAGACAGGCAATAGCTGCAACGGAAAGGACACCCTCTGCTGGTCTCATAATATAGAATCTTATGTTCAAACAAACGAAAATCCTCATAAGCAAAAGGTACCTGATTCAGATCCATCAGCGGGGCAAAACCAGTATTAATAATCTGATCATTGTCACGGTAAGCCACACCATGACCGGGGTCAGAGCTAGTGAACAACACAGGCTTCCGATCGCTATGAAGTTCACTGGCTCCGACCCCATATTCTGCCTCCCATTTTGTCACCAGTTCCGTAAAAACCTGCTCTCCTTCTCCCTGCATCACAAGATCCACTGCCGGATTATCCTGAAGGAATCGCTCTGCATCATAGGAAACCTCCGGGCCTCCTACCCAGATTGCGAGTTCCGGATTCACTTTTTTTAATTCTCCTGCCAGTTCTCTGACAAAAGAAATATTCCATATATAACAAGAAAAAATGATCACGTCGGCTTTCGCCTCATAAAGATCCTGTAAAATATTCTCCACATAATGATTAATCGTATATTCCCGTATGAGATAGATCGCACCGGCCGGCCCATTTTTTTCAGCGTAGGCTTTCAGGCAGAAAATGGCCAGATTGGAATGAATATATTTGGCATTGATGCCACAAAGTAAATAACGCAAAAGGATTCCCTCCTATTAGAAAATTCGTCTCATTTCTCCCCATATTATCAAAACATCACGGAGATTTCAACCAGCAAGAAGTTTTTCATATTTTCAAGAACGCCTCGGCGTTCTTGCTGCGAGATGCGCGCTTGAAGCGGGGGACTTCTTCTGAAATGTTAAAAAAACACTTGCTTTTTCTTTTTATCTGTGTTATTATATCGTTCGTTGAAAAACATTTGCGGGTGTAGTTCAATGGTAGAACACTAGCCTTCCAAGCTAGATACGTGGGTTCGATTCCCATCACCCGCTTTCTTAATTTTCGGAATAATTGAAATTGTTCTTGACAATATGAATCTTTATGATATAATCTAATACAGATAGTTGATATGCGCGAGTGGCTCAGTGGTGGAGTATCGCCTTGCCAAGGCGAGGGTCGCGGGTTCGAATCCCGTCTCGCGCTTTTTTTATTGCCTGAATAACATAAGAAGACCAGTCGGCACACACCGGCTGGTCATTTTTTTCAAGAACGCCTCGGCGTTCTTGCTGCGAGATGCGCGTCATGCGTCAGCATGACAATGAAACGCTGCATGCACAACGTTTACAATCTCTTCATAAATTCTGCTTCCACAAACAGAATCATATCAACCAAGTCATCCACACTGACAAACTGATATCTCTGGAACATCATCTGCCAGTCGATCAACAGAGATAAAGTAGTTGCAAGTCTTCGGGCATCAGTATTCTCAATGACATCGAAATCCGGATACGGAATTGGACTTGCAGCTCGGAACCAGTTCACAATGGCAGCATATCCCGGTGCCTCCACCATCACTTCGTCAAAAATGCTGCGACGAAGTCCATCTTGCCCCTGATAACGTTTCTTGACATCCTGATTCCAGCACTCCGTAAAGGTGAGGAAGTAAGTTCGGAACATACATTTGATCGTTGCCAGCAGATAGGCCTTGAATTCCTTTCGCTCTGCCTCTGAATCGAATGGTTTAAAGCATGCTGCACAATACTGGGAAATCAAATTCCCCGTCATATAACCAAGATCATATCCAAATGGCCCCATAAAAGAGAATTCCATATCGATGACCTTCATCTCCTCCTCGGAAGCAAACACATTGGAGGAATGTAAATCCGCATGAATCAGCGCATCTGCATGACTCATAAAGGATCTTCTGAGCTTAAATCTCTCTGTCACAAAACGACTGTCATCCGTAATCTGTCTGGCGAAATCTTCAAAATTCTCACCGAGGGACTGATCCATGGTCTCACAGCCAAACCTATCCATGAACATTCCGTCTTCCATGATTTTCCGAAGCGGTGTGTTATCAAACTTCGTCTGAAGCTGCCGGTATTCTTCGCGACTGAGATAATACTCAGAGGTATAAAATTCCGTTCGTGCCATACAATCGCCACACTGTCTTCCAAAATCAGAAAACATTTTGTTTTTATTAAACTGAAACCGGGCAATCTTCAGATGTGAAACGTCCTCCATAACAAATATGTTATTCTCCTCATCCTGAAACTTCAGCGCCGGTGTGTATTCCGGCACGATCGCATACCGGATACGCATACTGTCATATTCCAGCTTATTGCGGTACATGGCAATCGGCTGCCGGGTCATTCTCGCCAGCGGCAGACCCTGTTTCAGAACGTAAGCCTCCTTCTCCGTAGATACCCGAAAAATGAAATTCACATAACCGTCCCCGTCTTCTTCCTCGCATCCTTCTCCAATCTGCGAAACTGTGACAGGTATTGATGTGTCAAAATCCGGTATATGCTTTTTTAAATAATCGATTATATTTTCCTTGGATATAACAAGCATATTCTTCTCCCAAATACATATACTAAAGTAACCGTTCAACACATGTCAGAAAAACTGACAGTTATCCAAATTTATTATAAGAGATTTCTATTTGTTCGAAAAGAGAAATCTTTGCCAAGGAGAGTGATTTATTGGCTTAATTCTATTTTCCCAAAAAAATCATGATTTTTTAAGGAGGATTTTCCAATGTTTACTACGATCATCAGCTTAATTGCAGCCTTCGGCGGGGGTGTATTCGGGGCTTCCATCGGTGCGCTTCCTGCCTTCATCATGACAGGCGTCGTCGCAACGGTCGGAGGCATTTTGTCCTGTGCCGGAATTCCTGGAATCAACGAATTACTTGTCAATAATGTTGCGTTCGGATCCTTTCTGGGACCTCATATCTGTTTCGCCGGCGGTGTTGCCGCCTCTGCCTATGCAAAAAGAATCGGCAAAACAGAAAACGGAGCAGATATCGCTCTGGCACTCAATGGAATTGGTGACAGTACCACGCTGGTTGTCGGAGGAATATTCGGCATGGCCGGTTACATAATCGCCGCACTGGTCTCTGCCATCTTTTCCCTCACTCCATTTTACACAGATAATCCAGGATGTACGGTTTTAATCTCCGCCATCATTGTTCGTCTTGCTTTTGGCGAGAGAGGTCTTCTCAGCGCCCCGGAAAACCGCCGTCTTACCAGCACCGGTCCTGCGCTGTCCAATACTTTACTGATCGGTTTTGCGTATTCTCTTGTGGTATCCGGTATCTATGTATGCCTCGCATCGCAAGGATATGCGGATCAACTGGGATCTTATCACATTGTCATCTTTGGGCTTGCCGCTGTCGGTCTTATTTTTGCGGAATTCGGTCAGCCATATTTCGGATGGCATCATATTGGAATCATTTCTGCTGAAGCTGTCATGTGCGGTTATGCCTGTGGCCTCGGCGGCTGGTCTCTGATCATCGGAATTCTTTTCGGTATGCTCGCCGCTATCATCGGAGACATCGAAGGAAATATGATGAACACCAATGTAGATTCCCATATCGACCCTCCGGCAACAGCAATCACAATCTGCACATTTTTAATTTCCATTCTATATGTAATTTTAAGTTAATAAAACGCAAAAAAAGCGAAAAAAACATATTAATTTCATTGATAATTTCAAAAAAATAATGTATAATACTTTTGTATAATTTCTGTACTTTGCATAATAAGATTATACAACAAAAGCCGTTCTTTCCTGAAAGTTCGGCTTTTGTCACCTTTTGGTGCTGTTATTGTTCTTTATTTTTTTCTTTAAAGTTATAAAGTTTTTCTTGACACTTCTTTCCTTTTATAGTAATATATTACCGTTGCAGCAATGCACATGCCCAGATAGCTCAGTTGGTAGAGCAGAGGACTGAAAATCCTCGTGTCACTGGTTCGATTCCGGTTCTGGGCATCTTTTTATTGTATAAATATTTTTAATGATTCAAAAATACGGCTTGTTTAAGCCGTTTTTTGATTATCTTTATCTCATTCCGACTTTTTCAAGTAATGCCTCCTGTAAAACCTGAGAAAAATTAATGTTTCTAGAAAGTGCCTCCTCGTTTAACCATTCTGGAATGCTCAATGTTTTTTTCACAGCCTTACTACTATGCTTTTTGCGATATTCCATAAGATCAAACTCTACAATTACCAATACTCCATCTTCCACGTCTAGTTTATCAACGTCCGTTGATTCCGGTATTGGTTCTTTTTCCTCGATTTTATCACAGATAACCAATCCAAGGGCATCTACTGCCATTTCATACGCTTCTGCCATATCCTCTCCCTGTGTCATACATTCCGGTATATCAGGAAATGTTACCCAGAATCCACCCTCTTCTGCTTTATGAAAAACAGCAGGATAAAATAATTTTTTCATTGTTTAAGACCATTACGTATGTCAACATTTCAGAAGGAGTCCACCGCTTCAAGCGCGCTAAGCGGTAGGTAATAAACTAGTTTCAGTAGATAATATGAAGTGACGTTAGTGTATAATTTTAATTGGCAAAAATAATGGGAAGTAGAATTAACCACTTCCCAATCATACAGTTTTTCTTTATGATGTTAATTGTCCAGAAAAACACGTAAAGGAGACTGTATGATGAATACCATTGTAGAAGAAAATCTGATATCTTTCAAGGAGTTGGAGCAAAAAGTTTTTAAATATGTCTGTGAGTTGGGGTGCGAAATGACCCGGATAATACTGGAGTCCTATGACAGGGAACTTGCAGCTTCCAGGGATACCAAACAGTATCGTGACAAGGGTGGTCGTAAAACCAGCATAAAAACAGTATACGGAGATGTGGAATACTGGCGCAGGGTATACCGTACCAACCTTGAGGATGGTGAAAAGGCTTATGTTTATCTTCTTGACGAAGCTATGCAGATGGATAAAATAGGGCTGATATCTACAAATCTTGCAGAAAAGATAGCCATGACAGTAACGGAGTCCCCTTACCGTGTCACAGCAGACGTGATAAGCAGCACTTGCGGACAGAGCATCAGTGCAGGGGGTGTATGGAACATGATGCAGCGTCTTGGCGAGCGAATCAGCGAGGAGGAAGAACATGCGGTAAAGCAGATGAATGCAGATCAGACGGAAGGAACAAAGGAAATACCGGTGCTTTTTGAGGAAATGGATGGCGTATGGCTCCATATGCAGGATAAGAACCACAAAAGGATGAAGAAGCAGGAAATGAAGGTATTTACCATGTATGAGGGCTGGGATGCAGAAAAAGAGAAGCAGAACCGCAGCACTCTAGTGGAAAAGACAATGCTTGCAGGCATGGAAAAAAGTAGCGAATTCCATGAAAAGCGAGAGGCGTGTATCAGGAAGAAATATAATGCGGATGAAATAGGACAGCGTATTCTCAATGGTGATGGAGGCGGCTGGATAAAGGAGCCTTATGACTCAGAAGTTGTTTTTCAGCTTGACCGATATCATGTGTATAAAGAGATAACACGGAAAATCGGGGATAAACAGGCACAGGAGGAAATCCGCCGACTGTTCGATGAGGAAAAACCGGAAGAAATGCTGGAGTATATCAAAGTATACGCAACAAGCGTGGAAAGTCCGGATGAAAAAGATAAGCGAAGTAAAAATGCCAGGGAATTATATAAATACCTGGATAACAATAGAGATGGATTACTGCCCTATGATAAACAGGGTAAAGCAATACCGGATCCACAGGAAGGTATTGTATACAAAGGTATGGGAGTACAGGAAAGTCAGAATTGTACGGTAATTACCTTAAGGATGAAAAACCGAAGGATGCGATGGTCAGTGAACGGAGCCAATAACCTTGCAAAAGCACTGTACCGCAAGGAAAATAAGGAACTGATTGAAACAATTGACCGATATACAGATGGCCTGATATTCACGATACAGATGCAGGAAATCGTAGAAACTTTAAGCGCCGCCAAGGCACCGAAGAAGGACGGAAAAGGAAATCCGTATGTAGATGTGGTAAACGCCCATATGCCACTGTTGGAAGCCATGCAGACGGCATCAAGAAAGGCATTTAAGAGAGCTTTTTGTTAATAGAAATAGATGAAGCCCGACAGGGTTTATTTGGTGTACAAAAAACAGGTCTAATGTCGTTGAGAAAAAACAGTAAAA
>JALERO010000132.1 GCA_022764265.1 Eubacterium sp.
ATTACATAATCCGGACTTTTTTTCTGTATTTATGTCATTTTTACGTTTCTGTCCGAAGAATACGTCATCTTTCCCGGAAGTTGGGGAATCACGATTCTTTTCACAGTTACAATGCGTTTTTTGCACTGTTTTTTCAGTGGAGTTTTTTGGTGAATGGTATGATGCTTCACCATGGAATGCTATTATTCCGATCTAAGAAGGCGCGCATATGGTCGGATTAATAAATATACTTATATTATTAAAGAAATAAGAAAGATATAAAAGGAGTGGAAAAAGAATGAAAAAAAACACAAAAAAGATCATAGCTTTGGGAATGGCAGCAGCTATGGCCCTTGGAACGTTAGCAGGATGTGGCGGCAGTAAAACCCCGGAAAATGCAACGAATGTAAGCAGCGAATCATCCTCCGGCGGGGAAAAGGTATTAAAATTTGGGTGCCAGATGTTTGCCGATGGTTCCATCGACGTTGCGAGGGATGTGAATTCTGCCTGGAATGCAATGCGTTATGGTATTACAGAATCCTTGTTTAAATTTGATGACAGTATGAATGTGGTTCCATGGCTGGCAGATTCTTACGAAGTATCCGATGATCACAAAACATGGACGATAAAGTTGAAGGAAGGTATCAAATTCTCCGATGGCTGTGATATGACGGCAACAAAAGTAAAAGAATCTCTGGATTATGTGAGAAATGAAGGTCCAAATGGTTCTTCCAATCCGGAAAAATTCCTGGAATTTGAAGCAGAGGTTACGGCAGACGATGCGGCAAATACGATTACAATTCAGACGAAGACAGCGTATATCGACCTGACCGGCAATCTGGCCCATCCTGTTATGGCAATTACGGATGTAGCGGATACGAAGGACAAAGTAACTTCTACAATCGGTACCGGTCCTTATGTGGCACAGTCATTCAAAGATCAGGTTGGTTATGATCTTGTAAAAAATACAAACTATTATGAAGAAGTACCTTATGACCGTGTAGAACTTTTGTACATGGGCGATGCTTCCGCGAAAGCGATGGCTTTACAAAACGGTCAGGTGGATTTGGTTGAAAATATTACAAATGTATCCGATATTCAGAAGTTGCAGGAGAATGAAAACTACACGGTAGATATTGCTCCAGGTATTCGTACCGGATTTGCCTGGATAAATCAGGCCGGTGTTCTGGGAAATGATACCTTACGAAAGGCAATCCTGATGTCCATTGATTATAAGACAATCTGTGAGTCAAATACAATCGGTGGTTTATATACGCCAGGTTTTTCCGTTCTTCCATCTTCTTTAAGCTATGGATATGATACGTTAAATAATCCATATGAGTATAATCCGGAAGCAGCCATGAAGCTTATGGATGATGCCGGTATTGTGGATACAGACGGAGATGGCATCCGTGAATTGGATGGAAAAAATATCAATCTTACCGTTGTTTCTTATGAAAACCGTCTTTTGAATGATTTTGCAGATGCACAGGCACAGTATCTTTCTAAAGTAGGCATCGCAACTACCGCAAAATACGGAAGTGGAGACGATCAGTGGTCTTCCTTAGTAGCAGGAGAATATGATTTGAATCAGAATAACTGGAATACTGCCGCAACCGGCGATCCAATTGACTACCTTGCAAATTGGTACAGCAAATGTGATTCGGATTATTGTGCCTATGAAAATGCAGAGTACGACAAATTATATGAACAATTATTGGTAGAGATGGATGCAGACAAACGTGTGGAATTGATTAAAAAAATGCAGCAGATCCTTATTGACGATGCAGCGGTTGTCATAGATGGATATTATAACAGTTCTATGATCTATTCCAAAAATATCGCTTCTGCACATATCCAGACAGCAGATTACTACTGGATAAGCAATAAGATCATACCTGCCAATTAGTGGATCGGTGTTGGAATGTAAAGGAGAAAACTTCAGTGAACAAAAAACAACTCATATCAAGATTGCTGCAGATGGTAATCGTTTTAGTTGGCATCAGCTTTTTTACATTTTTACTGACATATATTTCGCCCGGTGATCCGGTGCGAAATATGCTGTCGGCAACAGGTGTTATGCCAACGGAAGAATTGATTCAGGATCTGCGGGGG
>JALERO010000161.1 GCA_022764265.1 Eubacterium sp.
GCTTTTACAACTGTGCTATCGAGAAAGCAGACCATCGAAACATAGTGTTATTTAGGGTGAATCATGCTAGATTCCTTCTTCATAATGCATATATTTATCAATCAGACAACGGACTCGTTTTATTTTATTATCAAAAATCCCCAGTTTATATAATGTCATCATAATAGTCCCAATAAGAAGAGCCAGAATCATACCGCTCATCCCTTTTAATTTGTATCCTGTATAAATTAAGACCAGCGTTGGCAGGGTATCCATCCCGATACTGTCGCCAATGATCTTCGGCTGAAGAAGCTGTCTTGCCAACAGACAGACAATATATAAAATAATAAGTATAATTCCCTGATGAAAATTCCCCTGTACCAGAACAATCAGTGCCCATGGTATCAATACCGTTCCCGTTCCCAGAACCGGTAATAAATCAAGGAACGAAATCAACAGAGCAAGTAAAAATGCATAGGGACTTCTCAAAATAAAGAATCCAATCAATAAAATCACAAAAACTATCCCCATAATCTTTAACTGTGCCAGAAAAAATCCACCCATGGCAGCCATTAATTTTCCCTTAATGTTATTGTATTGCATCTCCAGATCATCCGGCAACCATTTGGACAGCACCATTTTCATTTTATCTCTGTCAACAATAAAAAAATATGCTGATAAAATCATGACAAGAGAACCGATCAGGCCACTTGTCACGTTGGCTGCTGCAGAGCCCAACATAGACACACTCTGAGGGGCAAACTTATTGATTGCAGCTCCCAATTGAGACAGCAAATCATCAAATACTGCCTGAATCTGATTTCCAAAATCAGAAGAAATCGGGGCGATCATCCCATTAAGCTTCATTCCAAGTATTTTAATTGCCTTCTGAAAATAGGCATAGTACGTCGGTGCATCCGATAAAAATGAGATTAATTCTTTTCCTAATTTTGTAATCAGAAGATACCCCGCACCTGCCAATAAGACCAGCACGAGAATAATAACAAAGGCAGAAGCCCATTTTTTATTCAGGCGAATATGCTTCTCCAGGAAACTGCAAAGAGGTGCAGCCATCAATGCCAGAATCCAGCTGGCAACAAAAGGCCAGAAAAATCCCAATAATTTAGGTATAATCCATATCATAAGGAGAAATCCTGCCAGAAAAATGAAAATCTCGAATATAATGTTACACAATATCTGCCATTTTTTCATCAATTAATACCTTCCAATCTTTTCCATTTAATTCCAGTACCAGTATAGCAATATGTTGTGGATATATCAAGAAGAATACACCAATGTATAGAAATCGAAAGAACTTCCATCAGCTCAATCTGCCAGCAAGACAATCTTTTTCCGTTCCAAATCATAAAAATAAACTGAGTCTGATAGAATATCTCCCAATGAAACAATGGAATGGTTTGCCTCCCGCACCAGTGCCCTCAGCCCGGAAGGGTCACCAAACTCTTCGGCAGGTATAAGAATCATCTCATGAATACTGCTGGGAAGAATATATAAACTGGTATTCTTCTGACAGGCAAATTCCTGTATTACATTATCATAAATCAATACTGTCGCTCCATTAATCTGTTGTTCATTGGTCATCACATACATTGGCACCGAATCTTCAAACTCACTGATGTCCTTCCCCATCTGCTGAAGCAAATGATTTAGGTCCACAATTCGAGGCGGAAATAGCCTTCTCGTGTTATTCTGCGCTGTCAATAATAATTCATGAAGAGAAATATTCCATAATTCTAATTCCTGTTTTGTGATAAGTGCAGTGGACACCCCGATCTCATCACTGTGCGCCACCCACCGAAATGTTACAGCCAGATCGTAAAGACGAATAAACGGACAGTCCTCCAGAATCTCCTTATTCTTCTCGTAATTAACCAGCCGATATATTACTCTGTCTTTAATATATTCAAATCGGGACAAATTTATATGATAAGAAGCAACTTTTTCCATGGCCCATACATATTCCTCCCGAATTCGCCGGATAATCGCTTCCAGACTCTCTCCCCGCAGATAATAAGCATAATAATCATCAAGATATATGGACGGAGAAACAGATTCCTGCTCAGCTCTGATATGTAACCCTTTATAGATGATCCCATTATTCTTCCTGACTGAAGTTATCGTAACTTCTGCATTCTCCATCCAGCCATCCAATATATGTTGTTCAATGTAATCCTGAAATTCTTCAAATGTCATATAAACCTTCTCCTTTTTCTTTTTTAGTTTATTATAACATATTTTACTTATTTTTCCAGTATTTTATAACATTTTTTTACATTTTATCTAAATAATTTCAAAACCGGTCAAATAGAACATTTTCAACATTTTATTTGACCGGATATGAAATCAATATGCTTCAATTGAATTTTTTCCCATATAACGATAGATTTTTCCGGTATCTTTATCTACATAATAAATACCGATCTTCTCATTTCGGTCTGTTTCATATACGGAAAATTGATACCCCTCTGCTCCGGAATCATTGTGATTGTATGCCGTCAAATCTTTATTTTCTTCCCTGACTTCATACTTTGCACCGGCATTATCCTGCTGCAATTTTCCGAGAAGATATTCCCTTGCGTCTTCGTATTTATCAAAGGATCCTCCTCCCAGATTATCAACGGCATCCCCAACGCCGTCTGCCACGTCATCTACCAGATTATTTGTCGCATCACCGATTTCTTCCGCTGCGTCCGATTCACTGTCCGTTACATTTTCTGACCCTGCTCCATATGTTTCCGGTTCTATTCCATCTGCCGTTGTTGTTCCGAATTCTCCGGGAGAATAAAGATTTACTTTATCATTTTCACTTTGGGTTCCCGAACTATTTGTCGCATTATTATTGTTCATCCCACAGCCGCAAAATATAATTGTCACCGACAAAATTGTCATGAATAAGAAAATTAATCTTTTTTGCTTTTTCATTTTGATTCTCCTTTCTATTGTCTCTTTATTATTTACATATTTTAAAAAATTATGTGGAAACAGCTGTCTTAAAAATTCAAGAATATTATTTCGTTCTCATATTTTTTCCAAAACAGGATATACTGATATCATAAAAGCGAAAGGAGAATCTATATGAAATGGATTGACTACATTGCTCTGACTCTCACAATTATCGGAGCTATTGTCTGGGGCCTGATTGGACTTTTTCAATTTAACCTGGTGTCCTTCTTTTTTGGCGCTAACAGCTGGTTTACTCGACTTATTTACGATCTTGTGGGGTTATCCGGAATTTATCTTCTCACCATGTACGGCCGAATCCGGCAAAGTATGGATTAGTATTTTTGAATCATTTATTTCCAAAATCAAATGGAAAAAAACTGCAGTTTATCTGAAATTATTCTTCAGAATGAACTGCAGTTTATTTCGTTCAAGAACGTCTCGGCGTTCTGCGTGATTGAAGCGGGGGACTCCTTCTGAAATGTTGACTCACAATCATCTCTTTGTTATACTGAGTCCGTAAAATTATATGATTCTTTGAAAGAAGGGATTTTCATGAAGAAATATCTAAAAAACTTAATTTACTGTTTACTGATTTTCACTATATTAATATGTCCGCTTACCGGTTGTGAAGGTACATATTATACAGAAGAAAATTCTTCAACGGAGCAAGACGAATATAAAAACTATGAGATCAATATCGGAGAAACAGATACCGATGCGTATCTTGAAGAAGATGGCAGCTATACTACAAAAGAAGATGTCGCCAATTATTTAATAGAATACAATACTCTGCCGGATAATTTTATTACAAAAAAAGAGGCCAAAGAGCTTGGATGGTCAGGCGGCTCTCTGGAACCATATGCTCCCGGCAAATGTATTGGCGGAGATTATTTTGGTA
This sequence comes from Eubacterium sp., assembly GCA_022764265.1. Classification (GTDB taxonomy): domain Bacteria; phylum Bacillota; class Clostridia; order Lachnospirales; family Lachnospiraceae; genus Anaerobutyricum. The sequence continues at coordinate 3,842 of JALERO010000161.1, forward strand.
ATTATGAAGGAGCCCTGCCGGAAGTGACAGGAAGAACTTATCACGAATGTGATATCGATACCCTTGGAGCAAATTCCAGAGGAGCAAAACGAATTGTCTATTCCGATGATGGACAAATATACTACACGGAAGATCATTACGAGACTTTCACTTTACTTTATGGAGATGATGACGAATCATGACAATTATTTTAGATTCCACGACAATCAATACTACATCTGATTTATATAATCAGTTAAATACATTTTTGCATTTTCCGGACTATTTTGGATATAATCTCGATGCTCTATACGACATACTGACAGAAATCGATGAACCAATCACTCTGGAAATAAACAATTCCATTTGTTTAAAAGAAACTCTCGGTGTGACCTTTTATAATAATCTGCTTCGAGTCTTTGGGGACATCGGAATTCCTATCAACATCCTTTAAATTATTTGCGAATGGCGTTTCCATAAATGTTCGAAAGTTGAGTAGCAAGCGATTATGCCATAGGTGCCACGCCTATTCAAAAAACTATGGCAGCGATTCCATGTAATGCATGAATCCCTGCCATAGGGTAAGGCTGTTTTTGGTGCGACAGCCCCTTTTCTTTTATCTCACAACTAAAGGCACAAGCTTTCTGCACACCCACTGCTCGTATTTTTTCAATCTCCGTAAAGGTTCTCCGAACAAATCCAGAGACAGAGCAAGGGTAATCACCACTGCAAGGAACAGATAAGCTGGTATCCATGCTCCTGCAAAGGTTATTTTTAAAGAATCTGCAAATCCGGAATACATCAGAACATACAGTATCAGTCTGTGCCAGAAATAAATCTGCAGAGTCCTCTGTCCGATGATCCCCGCAAAAGATATCTTTTTATTAGGGGTCAGGCTGATGATTGCAATTCCCATTATTATTGCCACAAGGTAGCACAGAAGGCGATGCATCCAGCCACAGTTGACCACATTAATTAATGCGTAGGCATTCCTTCCGGTAAAAAGTCGAATATACGAATACACATCCTCAATATGGAAGAAACTGATATATAAACAAATCGCCACTGCACAGACAGAAAGATATTTTACCCATTTTCTATGAGTAAACTTCTGCACTGTCTGCGGTTTCAATAAATATCCCGCATAATAAAAAGGGAAAAATACAAGGATTCTGGAAATATACAGAAAGCTTCCGATTTCTTCCACATATCCTGCCAGACAGGCAATCACAATACTCATAGGAAGCCATATCTTTGGGTTCCATTTTCTGGTGGCATACATGATGACCATATATGCTGCCATGGCAAACATATACCACGGAATTCCCGTATCGGAAAAAAGTGAAAATTCCGCATTCTGTCCAAAAAATACTTTTATCATATATATGAAAATCTTCAACAGATATCCCAGGATAATATAGTAGATTGGTTTATTCCACTGAAACGGATGATTCTCGTCCCAGTTTTTCTGTAATAATCCTGAAACAAAAATAAATAACGGCATGTGAAATGAATAAATAAAAATTGATATGCTTCTCATCAGATTTGATTGATCTGCAAATTGATTGGTAAAATGCCCGACAACCACTGAAAAAATCAAGAAACATTTCAAATTATCCCAAATGCATACCCGATGGTTCTGGTTCATTCATCTTCCTCCATTCCGAGGCACACTCCCAAAACAAAGTCAATAATGCCCCATTGCATTCAAGAACGCCTCGGCGTTCTTGCCGCGAAATTAACCAAACGGAACACATTGTACGCTCATTTTTTCATATTGTCAACTCATAATATAGAGAATGAAAGAATGTTATTTTTTCATTCAAAGAAAAAAGGCAAAAAATATAGAAAAAAGGGTCTTATAATCTTCATATGATTATAAAACCCTCTATAGTGCAGATAACAGGACTTGAACCTGCACGGGTGTTCCCACCAGAACCTAAATCTGGCGCGTCTGCCAATTCCGCCATATCTGCATATCAAATGGAATAATTTCCTATTAAATAAAAAAAGCGGGTGATGGGAATCGAACCCACGTATCTAGCTTGGAAGGCTAGTGTTCTACCATTGAACTACACCCGCAGATATCGGGGTGACAGGATTCGAACCTGCGGCCTCTTGATCCCAAATCAAGCGCTCTAGCCAAGCTG
>JALERO010000228.1 GCA_022764265.1 Eubacterium sp.
TGAAGTGATTACTTCGATCAGTAACTGTAATACGGCCATGTCCATGATGGTAATTGGAATGATTCTGGCTGATGCGGATCCCCGGACGCTGGTGGATAAGGACATTTTGTTTTATACGGTAATTCGTTTGGCAGTGATTCCATTTTTTGTCTGGCTGCCATGTGAGCTGCTGGGCGTGGACAGTCTGGTGAAAGGGGTCAGTGTGTTGTTGGCAGCCATGCCTGCCGGAGCGACGACCACGATCCTCGCTTCCAAATACGATGGCGATGCAGAATTTGCGGTGAAGCTGGTGGTATTCTCCACGGCAGCCTCCCTGATCTCCACACCCCTTTGGAGTATGGCTTTACTTTAACTATAGAAGTGATTTTTTGACATTTTCAATAATAAAAGAAGCAAAAAGAACATATTTTATTGCAGTATTGGTTCTGGAATTGTTGATTTTTTGATAGTATAATATATTATTGATTCTTTTTAATTATAGATTTAAAAATAATATTACAGAATTATTTTTTGATATATTTGATGAATAAAGGATGGGATGAAGTATGGCTGTTATAGACTTCCATTCTCATATTCTTCCTGCCATTGACGATGGGAGCAGCAGTGTGGAGAAGTCTATAGAAATGCTTGATATGGCTTCTGCTCAGAACGTAGATGTTATGGTGGCAACCTCACATTTTTATGCTGCAAGACATCGGGTGGAGGACTTTCTGGAAAAGAGACAGAGAGCTTTTGAGAAGCTTCAGATAAAACAGGAGAAGAGACATCCGTCGCTGAAACTGGGTGCGGAAGTTGCATTTTTTCCGGGGATTAGCAATGCAGAGCGTCTGGATGATCTGACCATTGAAGGCACCAGAGTACTTTTGCTGGAAATGCCTTTTTCTCCGTGGAGTTCCTCAGATATCCGGGAAGTGCGGGAACTGATTGTGACGAGGAATTTTCAGGTAGTTCTGGCGCATCTGGAAAGATATATGGGAATTGCAGAAAATAAACGCAGAATAGAAGAATTAACAGAACTTCCGCTGTATGTTCAGATTAACGCGGAGAGTCTTTTGGGGTGGAGAACCCGCCGACCGTTGATTAAAATGTTTGAAAGAGGACAGGCTCACTTCCTGGGAAGTGACTGTCATGGAGTACATCACAGAGAGCCGAATCTCGGAAAGGGAAGGGAAATTCTGGGTCGCAAATTAGGACAGGATTTTCTTCGCCGGATGGATGAGAGGGGCACTGAGCTGTTACAGTTGGGAGGATTGGATCATGTCTAAAAAAGTTACATATTTTTTATGTGTTATATTATGTGTTGTGTTGATTGCTTTGATGGTATGCGAATGGCAGAATCCGGAAGGTGGAATGGAATTGATTCGCAATTTACTTGGGTAATAAGGAGCAGAGTATGAAAAAAGACATACATTCCCCAAAAGAGAAGCAGGCGATGTTTCGGAAAGGTGTATTAATTGTTTTGGCAATTGCCCTTGTACTTGTGGCTGTGGGGGTAGCCTCTCAGGTAGTTGACCGGAAAACCATCGCCCGGGAAGAAGAAGAGACAACCCAGTGGCCGCAGGATATGGTGGAGATTAACGGGATAAAATGCACACCGAAAAAGAATATTAAGTCATATCTGATTATGGGATTGGATTCCCGGGGTGAGGCAGAGGCAACAGAGGAATATGACGGTACCGGTCAGGTTGACACCCTCGAGCTGGTTGTTGTGGATTACACAGCGAATACCTATACCAGATTGCCGATTAACCGGGATACCATGACGGAAGTACAGTCTCTGGATACGGATGGAACCTATCTGGCGACAACGAAAATGCAGCTATCCCTCGCCCATGCCTGTGGTGATGGAATGGAAATCAGCTGTGAGAATACAGTGGATGCGGTATCGAATCTTTTATATGGACAAACCATTGACGGGTATGCATCTTTGAATATGGATGCCATAGAGGTGCTGAATCATCTGGCTGGTGGGGTGACAGTTACGATAGAAGATGATTTCTCAAAGGCAGATCCGACTCTGGTACAAGGAGAGACAGTGACCCTGACCGATGAACAGGCAATGACTTATGTGCGAGGCCGTATGGACGTAGGTGACGGAACCAACGAAGGGCGTATGAGAAGACAGACCCAGTTCCTTTCTGCGTTAAAACCGATTCTGATGGAGAAATGTCAGGCGGATTCTTCCTTTGCACTGGAAATTTATGATTCGCTCATCCCATATATGGTGACAGATCAGAGCCGAAATGACTTTATTAAGCTGACCGCAGCCCTGATCGAATCAGAGGAACAGGAGAGACTTCACATTGAGGGAACCAATGCTGTCGGAGATACCGGATTCAATGAGTTTACGGTGGATGAAGACAGTCTTGCTGATGTGGTAATACAGCTTTTTTATGATAAAGTTGAAGATAGATAGGAGAAAAGTATGAGTCTGACGAATAAAAAAGAGAGTGCTTCTGAGCCGAAATTTGAAGTGCTGACAAATGAAAATCGTCCGGTACCGGTTGGAGCTGACCGCGGTCTGGGGGCAGAAGATGAGATTGATCTGCTGGAGCTGGCCTATGTGCTGCTGGATAAATTACATTATATTATTCTTTGCTTTCTGGCAGGGGCTGTGCTGTTTAATGCCGTGGCATTTTTCCTGATTCAGCCTACATATCAGTCTGTTACAAAGCTGTATGTGGTATCGGCATCCAATGATTCGGTGGTAGATTTGACCGATTTGAATATTGGAACTTCTCTGACCTCGGATTATGAACAGTTGATACTCAGTGATCCGGTGCTGGAGCAGGTGATTTCCGATTTGAAACTCGATATGGAGGTTGCAGACCTTGCCAATATGATTACATTGGAGAATCCTGCAGATACCCGTATTTTAAATATCACAGTTACAAGTACCGACCCGCAGGAGGCGAAGACGATTGCCAACAAGGTGGCGGAAGTTGCGATTGAGTATCTGCCGAAAACCATGAATACCAATCCTCCAAATATAGCCCAGAGCGCGAAGCTTGCGGACAAAAAGGCGGGACCGAGCTACAGTAAATACACTCTGATGGGAGCCCTTTTGGGAGCGGTTCTTTGCTGTGCGTATCTGATCGTCATGCATTTGCTGGATGACACGATTCATAGCGCAGAGGATATGGAGAAATATTTCGGTATTGTACCACTGACAACGATTCCGGACAGTGATATCTTTGGAACAGATGAGGATGAAAAGGAAGAAAGGAAGTTTGGCTTCCGGAAGGGGTTTAGAAAAGGATGAATCAGATAAATATGACGCTTCCCGCACTTCCCTATGCGGTGGAGGAAGCGATGAACCGACTTCGTGTTAATATTAAGTTCTGTGGGAAAAATACAAAAAAAATCTTGGTGATCAGCAGTGTTCCCAATGAGGGCAAGAGTTCTGTTTCCGTACAACTCTGGAAGATGCTTGCGGAGGCAGGATTCCCAAGTGTTCTGGTGGACGTGGATCTCCGTAAATCTATGTTGAAATCACGCCATAATTTTTCTTATGAAGGAGAATTAAAGGGCTTGGATTATTATCTGTCCGGTCTGGCAGAATACCAGGATGTGATTTATAAAACAAATATTGAAAATGGATATATCGTACCGTGCTCCAACCTTCTCGAGAATCCTTCTGCTTTGCTGGAAGATCCGAGAATGAAAGAGATGTTGGATCAGCTGGCTGAGGATTATCGATATGTGATCATCGATTCCCCGCCATTGGATAGTGTTGCAGATGGACTTTTGATCGGTGCTATGTGTGATGGAGCTATTCTGGTCGTTCGAAGCGGAATGACATCGAGAACATTGATCAAACATTCTCTGCAGCAATTGGAAAGAATTCAATGTAAATTGCTGGGTACTGTTTTGAACCGTGTGGAGACTACCAGCCGTGCTTATTCTAAGTATTATGGGAAGTATGGCAAATACTATCAGGATGGATATGGCTATAGACGGAATGATTCTTCCGGTAAATGACAGGGGTCATTTGTTTTAAATGATTAATTACATATTTTAGCCCTGTGGGTCAGAGAGAGAATTTGTATAAAGTATGGAAGACTATAAAATGTTTTTCTGACTGCAATGGATAAAATATGCTAATTATAAATTTATTAGAGGGTGATAAGGAACGGATAGCGTGGTCATATCTGTGAATTATCAATAAAAAGGAGGCAGATACCAATGAACAGAATGAAAAAAGCATTAGCTGTAATTTTAACAGTTGCATTAATGGTTCCATCCATGGGTGTTGCTGCAGCATCTGTAACAGCAAAGGATATTGCAAAAGAAATTGGTACAACAGCAACAGCAACAGCAAGCTTTACTGGAGCAGATCAGATTTTAAAATTTACTGTTGGCGGCAAAGTATTTGAAGAGGACAAAGATTTTGTAATTGATGGTGTAGAACCAACAGCAGTTGGAACTCATACAATTAAGATTAAAGGTACTGGTTTATATGAAGGAACTACAACTGTAACTTACACCATCACAAAAGCAACCAAACCGGTTGTTACAATTTCAGCAAAAGCAGCAAAAGCTGTAGCTAAAAAAGTTAATGCGAAAAAGAAAAAAGTAGTTATCAAACTTGGCGTTAAGACACCTGTTAAAACTAAGATTACTTATACTGTAAAAGTTAAGAAAGCTTTGAAGAAATATATTACTGTTTCTAAAGCTGGTAAAGTAACAATTAAGAAGGGTGCTAAGAAGGGTACTTACAAAGTTGTTATCAACATTAAAGGTACTACAAGCTTCAAAGGCGGAAAGAAGACAATTACAATCAAAGTTAAATAATTCTTTCTA
>JALERO010000238.1 GCA_022764265.1 Eubacterium sp.
ATTGGAAGCGGAAGGCTTTCTGACCAGGACCTTCGGAGGGGCCATCCTTAATTTGACACCACAAAATGATCAGTTACATTTTTATAAAAGGGCTTCAACGAATATCGAAGAGAAAAAGAAAATCGGAGCTCTGATCGTAGGGCTTCTGGAAAATGAAAGAACCATCGTTGCCGATGCCAGTACCACAGTCATGGAGGCTATGAAACAGCTTCGGACGAATCCTTCTCATATCATTTTGAGCTCTTCCACAGAAATTTTTCGTGAGCTGGGAGATTCCAAGATGAAACTGATGTCCACGGGAGGAACCTTTAATCCAAGCTCCCTGTCCTTATACGGCACCCATGCCAAAGAAACGATCAGCCGGTTTTATCCGGATGTTGCTTTGATTAGCTGCAAAGGGCTTGCAGCAACGGGCCTGATCACCGATTCCTCAGAAGAAGAGGCGAATATCAAGCGCGTGATGATAGAGCAGGGAAAAAAGATTATGCTGCTGGTGGATCACACCAAGTTTGGCAAGATCGGATTTGTGAAATTTGCAGATCTGGGTGATATTGATTATCTGGTTACCGACCAGAAACCGGATGAAAAATGGATTGAATTATGCCAGAAATATGGTGTGGAAGTAGTATATCCGTAAGCCTTTTCGATAAACTCTTTTTGAATGTAAATTTATAGATAGTTTATGGTGTGCCATATACCCCGAATCCCCTTGGGAGATAACACTCAAGGAAGAAACACGGGGGTATTAAATGACAGAGAAAAAAGAAAAAAATACCATTGTAAAACGAATGATGATATCTGTTGTTGCTGGTTTTGTCGTGGGGTTTCTTTGCCTGATGATCAAGAGCCATCTGGTTGGAACTGATTCAGAAAATGTATGGAACATCATCGATGCCATCTTCTTCCAGGATATCACAGCGACCACAAGTATTGAAGGAATCGGTCTTTTCTATATCGTAGGACAATTATTTATGCATGCCCTTCAGATGATGATCGTGCCATTGGTACTTTGCTCCCTCAGTCTGGCGCTCTGCAGTCTCGCAGATCCGAAACGACTGGGAAAAATCGCTGGAAAAACATTCGTAACTTACCTCAGTTTTTATGTGGTTGCCGCAGCTCTGGCTGCTGCCGGAGCCTATTTTGTAAAAACCATGGGCTGGTTTGATGTACATTTACCAAATCAGCAGGCCCAGGAACTGGTAACCATGGAAGGATACAACCCACTTGTAACAGTTGTTAATGCTGTTCCTTCCAATATCATTAGTGCAATGTCCACCAACAGTTCAATTCTCTCCGTCTGTGTATTTGCTATAATTGTGGGACTTGGTCTTACACATATGGGGGAAAAGGGAGATTTCCTGAAAAAAGTTTTAGAAAATATGAACGAAATTGTGCAGATGTTCTTAAATTTCCTGATTAATAAAACAGCACCGGTAGCTATTTTCTGTATGATTACCAGAGCTCTGGCTGTTTACGGAATTGAGTACATTGCACCGACGTTAGTGTGGATTGCCGCAACAATCGTAATCAGTCTCTTACTGGTATGTACCATTTACCCGATTGGTATTTTCCTCAGTACGGGATTGAATCCTATCAAGTTCATGAAGAAAGCAGCGAAGATCGGTTTATTTGCAGCAGCAACCAATTCTTCTGCAGCGACTCTTCCACTGAATACAAAGGTATGTACCCAGGAACTAGGATGTACCAAAGAAATATCAAGCTTTGTTCTTCCGACCGGAATGACGATCAACATGAACGGAACTACAGCAATGCATATGATTGCCATCACCTTTATCGGAACCGCAGCCGGTATTGATGTAAAACCATCAACTTTAGCACTGGCAGCATTCCTTTCCATCTGTACCGCAGTTGGAACACCGGCGATTCCTGTAGCCGGAACAACTATGGTGTATGTAGTCATGATGGGACTGGGCTTCAACACAGAGCTGTGTCTGATCGGATACTCTCTTGTTCTTGCAATGAACTATTTGCCAGGTATGGCTGTAATTACATTGAACGTAATCGGCGATGCAGCAACAAATGTCATCGTAAATGCAAGAGAAGGCGTGCTTGATAAAGATATGTATAATAGTTAATTACTTTAGATATACCATAATACAAACTCCAATTATACAATTACCAATACAATAAAATGCCATAGTAAAACGTGATACCATGATAATAGAACCCTCGGGCAGATGCCGTGTCTGCCCGGGGGTTCTTGTTGTGTTGAAAAGATTCTATGTCAAAGGATGGCTTTTTGGTGTATAATCTTTGTGATTATAACATTCAAAAAGAAGGGAAAGGATGAAAACATCATGGAATATAGAGATAAAAAAGTGTCCGAATCCA
>JALERO010000006.1 GCA_022764265.1 Eubacterium sp.
TGCGGAAATTGCAGAGATTCAGCTGGAAGAGTTCGGAATGATTGTTACTCGCGCTGTGGATGGAAAACAGACCGTAGAACTCTTTACAGGCAGTCCCGCAGGAACCTTCGATGTGATACTGATGGATATCATGATGCCTCAGATGGATGGTTATGAAACAACAAATATTATCCGTACGCTAAAGGACCGTCCCGATGGACGAACCATTCCGATCATTGCCATGACTGCAAATGCCTTTGCGGAAGATGTGCAGGCTTCCATGGATGCTGGAATGAATGCTCATATAGCAAAACCACTTCAGATGGAAGAGGTTATTAAGACAATAGCCAGAAACTTAAACAAATAAACGTGAAAATGTACACAATGAAATTTGACATAAATGTATCATTTATAAAACGAAAAGGGTGAAGAAAAAGATGAAAATAAGAACCTGTTTCTTATGGAAACGTGGAAAAAACCTTGTCTGTGGAAGAAACTGCTGTGATTGTAGGAGAAGCATATATTAATGAAACTGGAGCAGATATCGGAATTGTGCCGTGTCAGGGTAACTTTGGTATGAAAAACAGACTGTTTGAAGGAGCGATTACAGATAATACGATAGATACCATCTGTACAACAAGAATGGCAACAGGAGTCGCAACTGAGGATGAAGGGTTTACAAAGATTGTACTGGTGGACCTTACCGGGGAACAGCTTCTTGAGCTTTTGGATGCTTATTCAAATGTATATGTTGCTACTGCCGGTCTTGATGTGGAATACGCTCCGGACCGGGAAGCGGAGGATCGCTATGTTTCTCTTAAGTACAAGGGAAAAGAAATTATGCCGGATGATACATTTACCGCAGCGATGGTACGTGGTGCTGCAAAGAATCTGCCTGTGAAGAATGTGTATGAAGATCTTGTGTTCAGTGATATGTTTATCCGATATCTTGACAGCATAGGTGGAACGATTTCCGAAGCACCGGATAGCTTTCATATTGTGAAATAGATGATTATAAGAAGGGAATGCGCTCATGGAAATAAAGTGAAATGAAATATCTGTTTTTGTATTATCGGCTTGATACTTATCTGGATATTTTGCAGATGAAAGCCTTTGAAGGTCAGGGGCAGATCAGAGTCATAGATAACAGAGGGACTACATTGCTTTATTCCGGTGATATTGCGCAGGCAGATAACAGGTATCTTTTTTTCAGCACATTGAAGGGAGCTGAGTTTTTAAACCGGCCTGATATTGATGACAATGAGGATTTCAGGAGATATGTGCTCTCGGGGCAAACCGATGCTATTCATGTGGTGCATGAATCAGGCGAGGAGGAGATCATAAGCTTTGCAAGAATTCCTGAGATTGACTGGTATATCATCCTGTCCATTGGATATGATATGGTGATGGGGACCAGAAGTGACAATCTGAACAGAATAAACCGTATGGCACTTGTTTCCATATCTATCATTGTACTGGTTGCGATGATTCTTATTATGGCTCTTGCCTATCGGTTCCAAAAACAGGCAGACGCTGCTAATAGAGCAAAAAGTACATTCCTCTCCAACATGTCACATGATATTCGGACGCCAATGAATGCAATTATTGGTTTTGCTACTCTTGCAGCGGCAAACACCGATAATGTTGATAAAACAAAAGAGTATCTTTCTAAAATTCTTTCATCAAGTAATCATCTGCTTTCTCTCATAAATGATGTACTCGATATGAGCAGGATTGAAAGTGGCAAAATCACTCTGGAGGAGAAAGAAGCTAATCTGTCCGATATGTTCTACGATGTCCAAACCATTGTTGGAGGGCAGGTTCAGGCAAAGCAGCTTCATCTGATTATGGATGTTGGGGATGTGATAGATGAAGATGTATATTGTGATAAAACTAGGATGAATCAGGTCCTTTTGAATCTTCTTTCCAATGCGATCAAATTTACTCCTCCGGGTGGAACGGTTTCCGTCAGAATCTCACAGAAAGAAAATGCCCCGGAAGGAATGGGAAACTATGAGATTAGAGTAAAGGATAACGGAATCGGTATGAGTCCTGAGTTTGCAGAGAGAATTTTTGAACCATTTGAGAGAGAGCGTTCTTCAACGGTAAGCAAGATACAGGGAACGGGGCTTGGAATGGCTATCACAAAGAATATTGTGGATATGATGAATGGAACCATCGAATTAAACACCGAAGAGGGTAAGGGTTCTGAATTTATCATTCGTCTTTTGATGCGTCTGCAGCCTAATCGAAATAACACTGAAAAAACGGAAGAACCGGAAGGATTGAACCCCCTTGGGCTCGATGATGTTCCCCCAGCCACACAGAACACGGAAAGCTTTAAGGGGAAGAAATTGCTGCTTGCCGAGGACAATGAACTGAATCGTGTACTTGACAAATAAACGGTCGTTTACTATAATTTATGTAAACGACCGTTTACAGGTATAAGGGTGTAAATATATTGACATATAGTTTGGAGGGATGCCGGATGGCTGATACGAAGGAGAATATATTAATG
>JALERO010000021.1 GCA_022764265.1 Eubacterium sp.
AGCTCCGGATCCAGCTTCAGGTTCCCCATGGACATCCGTTTCAGGAAAAGAACTTCCCGGCCCACTGCTTTTGCCATACGTTTTACCTGATGGAAACGTCCCTCACAAATCGTGATATTGACTCCATTCTTCCCATCGGCCAATGGCTGGAGCTTTGCCGGAAGGGTCCGCTTTTCATCCCCGATGTCCAGGCCTTGCTCAAACTGCTCCTGTTCCTTCTCCCCCACCGGGCCGTCCAGAATCGCATAATAACATTTGTCCACATGTTTTTTGGGGGAGAGCAATGCGTGGGCAAGGGCTCCGTCATTGGTGAGCAGTAAAAGTCCTTCTGTATCTTTATCCAGCCTTCCCACTGGAAACAGGTCCTTTGTCGGTTCCTGAATGAGATCCAGAACCGTTTTTTCCCGGGAATCTTCCGTGGCGGAAACCACTCCCTGAGGTTTGTTCAGCATCAAATAGCGATACCGGGCATACTGGCATAGCTCTCCGTCCACCATGACGGTGACAATTTCCGGATCAATCTTCCTCTCCGGCTTTTTCTCTGTCGTTCCATCGACAGTCACCCGGCCTTTTTTCAGATATTGTTTTGCCTCGCTTCTGGTCAGACCTCGGGTTTCGGTCAGATATTTATCCAATCGCATCTGCTTCATACTTTTCTCCATCCTGCTGCATATTTATTTTTGATGGTTCCCCGGGTGCTTTTGCCCCAGCCCAGAGGCAAGCCATCAACACATACTAATACCCATCCGTCTTCCACCTGTGCATTTATCGTCTCACACCGCAAATATTTCTCAACCCGTTCATCTTCTGCAGAAAATGAAACGGTGTTGCGAAATTCCTCCGGGTGAAGGGCCATGGCAAGGGCCTGACTTGGTTCAAATCGTTTTTTCTTGCAATCACCCAGATAAAGTCCTGAGCGCACCACACGGATTCCGGTAAAATCCGGTGAATGTTCCGGCAATAAGAACGCCCTCTCCTCAATAAATTCCACCCGTTCCTCGGGAATCGATAACTTACAATTCCGGAAAAAGGATGCCATCTCTTCCGGAATTTTTTTCGAAAGAATATCTGCCTGATTTCCCTTTACCACACCTTTTTTCGCTTTCCGATCCTTCTTTTTCTTCTTTTCTTTTATTATCACAGAGGAATGATTCCCATTCTCTGTTTTCTCAGAAAGCAAACTCTCCCTTTCCGATTCGGCTTTTTTAAACAACGCAGTAAACTGTCCCTCGCCTTGAACCCGATGGTTCCAGAAGCGTCGACAATATTTCAATTCTTTTCGCTCGCTTCCCGTCCATTCCGGATGTCCTTCATCCACTCCTTCGTAAATCGGCAATTCCACCAGAGAAAAAGAAGAATCTATCTGAAGCAGACTTTCCACCACCTGCTCATTTTCCTCCGGGGAATAGGTGCAGGTGGAATAGAGCAAATATCCTCCCGGCTTCAGCATGGAGGCCGCCGTGTGTAAAATCTCTTTCTGAAGATTGCTGTACCGTTCCACCTCTTCCGGACTCCAGCTTTTGATCATGGACGGATCCCGCCGGAACATTCCCTCTCCGGAGCAAGGTGCATCCACCAGAATTTTGTCGAAATATGCCCCAAAACGGGCTGCCAGCTTCTCCGGTGACTCACAGGTAATCATACAGTTTCGGACGCCGGCCATCTCCACATTTTTCAGTAAAGCCTTGCATCGGGAAATGCTGATATCATTGGCGACCAGCACTCCCTCTCCCTGTAGCTTGGCCGCTAAAGCCGTAGTTTTCCCGCCGGGTGCCGCACAGAGGTCAAGCACTTTATCTCCGGGAACCACCGGCAAAAAGGAAGCCGGCGCCATGGCACTGGGTTCCTGAATATAATAGGCACCGGCATAATAATAGGGATGCTGGGATGTCCGGGTTTCTCCTTCATAATAGAATCCGTTCTCACACCATGGAACCGGCTTTAATTGTATATTTGCTTCTTTTTCATTCTGATACAAAGGAAACCGGCGGAACAATTCCGCCGGCATCATTTTCAACTGATTCACCCTGAGTGTCTGCCCGCAGGTATGGGTAAAACTATTCTCATAATTATTATAGTCATCGCCCAACAGGCTCTGTATCTTTTTCTGATACTCTTGTGGTAAATTCATTGTTTCCTCCCTGTTATGTCAGGCTCTGACTCCGATATCCCTCGGATATGATATCGAGCTGTCTTGCAAAGTGTTTGAGTTGCATCATATCGTCCATCATATACACTTTATAAAACTCATCCTGAATCTTGGTTACCTCTCGCTTATTGGCTACCTTATATAAATTCTGAATATTATTCAGAATATCTTTCACCAGATTCTCCTTCTTTCTGTGGGAGTTCTGGGCATCCATAATCTCATCTCTGACATCGGACATCTCCTGATCAATCTCCACGATGGCCTGAGATGCATCAATAAGTTTCTGCTGAATATATTCCGGAATATTTTCTTTATATTTGTACTGAAGAGAATGCTCAATAGTTGCCCAGAAATTCATCGCCATTGTCCGAATCTGAATCTCCGCGCTGAGTTCCTTTTCTCCCTCCACAGTATTTACTATGTAGGAAATGATCATGTGATAGCTGCGGTATCCACTGTCCTTCATGTGATTCACATAATCTTTCTCACACTTTACCTTCATATCCGTGCGCTGCTTGATAATCTTCACAACCCGGTCAATATCCTCCACAAACTGGCAGGTAATCCTTATTCCCGCAATATCCTCGATCTTCTCCTCAATATCATTCATGGAGACATCCTTGCGTTTCATTTTATCTAAAATACTTGCAATACTTTTTACTCTTCCGTCTACAAACTCAATTGGTGAATATAACCCACGATTCCTGTGCTCTGTAATAATATGATTAAACTTCACAATCAACTCATCTACAGCCAGCTGGTAAGGGTCAAGCAGTTCTCTCCATAGTTGTATTTCCATACAATCACCCCCTGGTCGAGTATATAATGAATCTTTGCCCTCTCCGAAAACAGAAGAGAACAACGCATAATTAATTATAACATAGTTTTAAAATAAATACACTTTTTTCCTCTTTTTTTGTTCATTTTTAATAAATCTTAAGAAGCTTGAAAGAGTATGACTGAAAAGTCATTATCCGAGAGCAAGTCCCGGATCCTCCTGCAAGTCATCCTGCATAGCTGCTTCCACAGCGAGGGTATCACACCGCTCATTTTCCGGATGACCGGCATGACCTTTTACCCAGTGGAAAGTCACTTCATGGGGCTCTTTTGCCACCAGAAGGCGCTTCCACAGATCCACATTTTTCACCGGATCTTTTTTATTTCTTTTCCAGCCTTTTTTTATCCAGCCATCAATCCAATGTTCATTAAACGCTTTGACCAGATACTGGGAATCCGAATACAAGTCCACCTGACAGGGCTTAATGAGCGCTTCCAATCCAACGATTGCCGCCAGAAGCTCCATCCGGTTATTGGTTGTCTTTTTAAATCCGCCGGAATACTCTCTTCTATGGCAGACCCCTTTTCCATCGGTGTATAGCAACACTGTCCCGTAGCCGCCCGGTCCATTGGGATTCCCCTTGGCCGCACCATCGGTATATATCGTAACTCTCAAGAAATTTTCCTCCTGTTTTTCTCTGACTTTATTCAAGAACGCCTCGGCGTTCTTGCTGCGAGATAAATATATCATCTTTTTGGGAAAATGCAATAGAGTGGGGCAAGAGTGGGGTCAGGACTTGTGAACTTCACTGTCTCCTGATGACTATGTTGTTCACAAGTCCTGACCCCATTGTCTAGACCCCATTATCTAGATAATAATACAAATCAATCCGCCACTGCTTTCATTCACAATCTTTTCCATCGCATTTTGCAGTTTTTCCTGACTGTCCTCATTTATTTTGGTCACCTTTCCGGAAATTCCGTCATCCACCAACTGTTCTAAAGTTTTACCGAAAATATTGACATTCCAGATTTCTTTTGGATCCTCTCCTGCCTGTTCTTTGATATATGTAATCAAGTCCTCCGCCTGAAGCTGGGTTCCCACGATCGGCGCCACTTCCGTTGACAGATTGGCCCGAATCAGATGGATGGATGGCGCTTCTGCCTTAATTTTGACACCATATTTGTTGCCGTGCTTCACAACCTCCGGCTCAGATAATTCAATTTCCGACAACACCGGTTTCATGACACCGTATCCACGCTCTCTGGCATCCTTCAGCGCCTGAGATACCTCCTCAAATTCTCTTTTCTTGCCTGCCAGCTCTTTCATGGTCCGAATCAGATGATACTCGCTCTTGATCGGAATCCCGGTGAGATCCGACAGAATATCATAATAATAGGAATCGCGAATCTGGATTTTTACATCCACCTCACCGGTATCCATATGAATTTTATCAATTTTTCCCGATTCAATATATTCATTACTCGGAATCTTCTTTTGATACAGATCCTTCATCTTCTCCCGGTCGGCCATGAAATTTTTCACCAGATCCAGAATGGATTTCTTCATCCAGTGATCATCTCTCAGGGTCTCCACCCATTTTGGCAGATAAAATCCAACGGAGGACAGTGGGAATTCCAGCAGCACATTTTTTAATATCTCCTGAATATCCTCCTGGCGAAGCTGGTCACAGTTGACCGGCATCACCGTGGTATGATATTCCTTCGTGAGATTTTCCGCCAGCGTCTGGGTTGCCTTGGAATAAGGGCGGTCACTGTTTAACAATACAATAAAAGGCTTTCCGATGGACAAAAGCTCCTCCACCGTCTTTTTTTCCGCTTCCACATAGGAATCTCTCGGTATCTCCCCGAAAGATCCGTCGGTCGTTACCAGAATACCGATTGTGGAATGGTCGCGAATTACTTTCCTAGTACCGTATTCCGCTGCCTTGGTAAAAGGCACCTCGTAATCAAACCACGGGGTTTTGACCAGACGCTCCTGCCCGTTCTCCAGATGTCCCCCGGCTCCTTTTACCATAAATCCGACACAGTCTATGAGCCGAATCTTGATTTTCATATCCTCCATGGGAAGCTCCACAGCCTCCTTGGGAATAAACTTCGGTTCCGTTGTCATGATTGTTTTCCCGGTCCCGCTTTGGGGCAGCTCATCAAAAGTACGCTGCCTTTCATTTTCATCGGCGATTTCCGGGAGCACCATCAATTCCATAAAGCGTTTGATAAATGTAGATTTTCCGCTTCTCACCGGCCCCACAACGCCCAGATAGATCTCCCCTCCGGTTCTCGCTGAGATATCCTGGTATATATTATGTCTTTCCATGAAAATCCCTCCCCAATACTAATGCAGTATATGCGGGGAGGGATGGAAATAGACCTGTTAATTCACAAAAAATGCAGTGATGATCTGGCAGAGTGCTTCATAGTCCGAAAGTGCCATGGTTTCTCTAGCAGAATGCATGGCCCACATCGGAATTCCGATGTCACATCCCACCATAGGGATATGGGAACCGATCATCGGTCCCAAAGTGGTGCCGCCCCGGATATTGTTTCGGTCATTGATAATCTGAAGCGGTACATCATATTTTTCTGCCAGACCGGCAAGAATCGCTTCCATCTTGCAATCCGATGCATATTTGCAGGTGCCGCTGGCCTTGATCGTCGCTCCCTGCCCTACATAAGCCCTTGTGGTCGTATCACAGCGATCTATATAGTTCGGATGAGCCCCATGAGCTCCATCCACTGAAAGATAATAACTCTTTGCCATGGACGCCCGCATCATATTCTTCGTACATCCGATTGATTCAAAAATCTGCTCCAAAACACCGGTCAGCAATTCAGAATCTGCGCCGGACTTGGAAAAACTGCCAACCTCTTCGTGATTGAACAGACCGATAAAATTCATCCCGTTGCTTCTCTCTCCTTCTACAAAGGATTCCAACAGCGCACTGACAGACGCCAGATTATCCAGTCTCGGACCGCACACCAGGTCCTGCTCTATTCCCACCAGCTGCGGCGCATCATAATTATAAAGATTCAGATCATAACTGAGAATTTCCGATGCGTCGACTTCCAGCTCCTTTGCCAGAAAATGTACAAAAGAACCTTCCGTCCACTGTGCGCCACCCACAGCTGCAACGGGCATCAATTCTTTCTGACGGTCAATCTTCCAGCCATTATTGGCGTCTCTCTGCATGTGAATGGCAATTCCCGGAATCACCGCCAGCGGACGACCGCTGTCATAAGAAACCGCTTTCGGACAAAAGACATCTTCCCCTTTCATCATCACGGTACCGGCAACGCCCAGCGGACGGTCAAACCAGGTATGATCCATCATTCCTCCGTAGACTTCCACATTGAGCATGGCGCATTCCATACTCTTATACTCCGGTCTGCTCTTCAATTTAAAACAAGGTTGATCCACATGGGCAAAGGCCATGCGAACCGACTGAATATACGCTCTCTTCTGCCCCATGGTAAATGCAAAAAGCACATCCGGAAACGGGGAGATGTAATATCTTCCCCCGGATTTCGGAGCAAACAGCTTATCATAATACAGTTCCTCAAACCCTTCCTTTTTCAGATAATCCTTTGCAAAACCAACCACCCGCTCCGGTGTGGTTCCCTGTTTCAGACATTCAAATAATGTATCCATCTTCCTCATCCTTTTCAAACTTTCCAAAAATTATATCTTATGATACAATTCATATATCTGTACTTATGCAATCTTTATTATAAGGCAGAATGAATATGAATTCAATCAGATGGGAGAAGATTATGCTTTCAATTCAAATCACAGAAATAAAAAATTTTATGGCACATCTGCTTTCCAGAGAAACCTTCGACCAGTTTTATCTGGTGGAAGCATCGGTAAAGATGAATATCTCCTACCACCTGGACGGTCACTTAAACCATGATTTTTTTGACACCGATACCGCAGAAAAACCAGACCGGGACTACTGTCTGTGGAGAGAAGCCAGACCCTTTGTCTTCAACATCATCAAAGGCAAACGCCTGCCCCTCGGATGCAAAATCGTCCTCGGCCTGCCCAAAGGCACCATCGCCTTTCTGATCAAAGAAAGCCAATGCACTTTCCGTGAAGAAGAAATCGAAGGAATCTATCTGAATATCCTTTACGAGCAGAAAAAACTAACGATAACCACAGGAATCTCCTACCGTACCTTCTCCTTAGATAAATCACTGGAACACAACGTAGACGACCATATGAAAAAATTTTTGAGAGACAAAAAAATATGCTGAGGGTTCACATTTTATTTTAAGAGTTCATAAGCCTTTTGCAGCTGTGTGTCTTTGGTTTCATCGTCTCGTGCTTCTTTCCACTGGGCATCTTCCATTTCCACAATGACATCCGGTTCAATTCCTTTTTTGTGGATGTCGTTGCCGTTTGGTGTGTAATATTTAGCTACGGTGAGTTTTATCGCTGAGCCATCGCTTAATCCTATGATGTTTTGAACAATACCTTTTCCGTAGGTTTGGCTTCCGACAACGTTCGCAACGCCGTAATCTTTCAGACAGCCGGTCATGATCTCCGATGCGCTGGCTGTATTTCCGTTTACCAGAATGATAATCGGAATGTTGAGTTCTTTTTCGGAGTTGCTTTTATATTCCGTCTTCTTTCCGTTTTTATCTTCGGTGTAAACAATCAGTTGGTCTTCCGGTATGATTCGGGATACCATGTCAACACAGACGTCAACAAAACCACCACCATTATCTCTTAAGTCGATAATCAGGCTTTTCATTCCCTGTGCCTCCAGTGTATCAACGGCATCGATGAATTTATCTCCTGTATTTTCAATAAATTGGGAAACGGCAATATATCCGATGTTGTCTTCTTTCATTTCGTAAGTAACCGACTCAATCTGTACGGAGGTTTTTTCCACCGTCACCTCAAAGGTGTCGGTTCCACGACCAACCAGCAGAAGTACTTCTTTGTTTTCTCCTTTTTTTATGAGATTAACTGCTTCCTGTAAAGACAGCGTGGTGGTATCGTTTCCGTCCACTTCGATCAGGAGATCTCCCGGCTGGATTCCTGCGTTATAGGCCGGTGCATCTTTTTGTACCTGCTCGATGGACACATATCCGGTGGTGGTATCTTTCATCACCGTAATGCCGATGCCAACATATTCACCGGAATCTTCTTCCATCATCTGATTATATTCTTCTTTTGTATAATAGGTGGAATAGGGATCACTCAATCCGGACAGGTAGCCACGGTATATTCCCGTTTCCATTTTTTCTCCATCCACCTCATCGAGATAATACTGTTCCACACACCCTTCTAAAACCAATAGTTTTTTTAGAATTGATAGATTGTTAATGTTACTGTTGCTACCGGAGATCAGGAACACAATACCTCCAATAAATCCTGCAAAAAGTACGGCCAGCAATAACAGGCATTTGCCGATTCTTTTTCGCCATTTATGGGGGAGCTTTTCCTTCGATATTGTTCCCTCTACCGGCTGTGGTGTCATCATTTCGAATTCTTCGTTCATGTAAAAACCTCTTTCTGTATATACGGACTGCAAAAGACCTTCGCACAAAATGAAATTCATTTGTGGAAGGTCCTGTCAGGTCTAATATTCGATACTTTCCATATATTTCATATATTTTACTACCATAAGTGCGATTTTAAATGTGATTGCATCCTCAAATACTCTCAGGTCAAGATTTGTACTCTTCTGGAGCTTGTCCAGACGGTATACAAGTGTATTCCTGTGAATGTAGAGCTGTCTGGATGTCTCAGACACATTCAGGCTATTCTCAAAGAACTTATTGATCGTCATCAATGTCTCTTCATCAAATTCATCCGGAGACCGTCCCTCAAAGATCTCCTTGATAAACATTTTGCAAAGCGGTAACGGCAGCTGATAGATCAGACGACCAATGCCCAGCTTATTGTAAGCTACCACATTGTTGTCCGGATAGAAAATCTTGCCGACATCCATTGCCATCTTTGCTTCTTTATAAGATCTGGAAACTTCCTTGATCTCATTGACAATAGTTCCGTAAGCTACATGAACCTTCGTCATGGCTTCCGTATTGAGCATATCGACGATCACTTCCGCGGTCTTGCTCAGCTCATTATAGCCTTCCCCGTTTTTCACTTCCTTAACCAGAATAATATTTTTCTCATCGACTGCGGTTATAAAATCTCTGGTCTTCGTGGAGAAAATGTTACGCACTGTCTCAAAGGCATTGTTATCCTTATCATTCTGAGTCTCAATGATAAACACGCACCGCTTTACATCGGTATCGATGTGCAGCTTCTTAGCTCGATTATAAATATCAACCAGGAGTAAATTGTCCAGCAGAAGATTTTTGATAAAGTTGTCTTTATCAAATCGTTCCTTGTACGCTACCAGGAGATTCTGAATCTGGAAAGATGCCATCTTTCCGATCATATATACATCATCTGTTTCCCCTTTCACAAGAATAATATACTCCAGCTGATTATCATCAAACACCTTAAAAAACTGGTATCCCTGTAACATCTGACTTTCTGCCAGGGATTCTGCAAAAACAAGAACTGCCTCTTTGTACTCTTCTACTGCATCAAGGGTTGACGCAAGAGCCTTTCCCTCTGTGTCCATAACACAGAGATCAATTCTTGTGATCGCCTTAATGCCATCAATGGTATCCTGCAAAATCTGATTTGAAATCATATTCTCACTCCTGTTCCTCTCTCCTCATTCCGTTCTTATTCTGATGTAAATCTGAAAAGTTATCAAAAACCTATAAATAAGACTTAATTGTTATTCTAATACAAATAATGAAAAAAAAAAAGAGGAAATACAGAAAAATGTACAACCTCTTCCTCATTTTTTATGAAATTTTACAATGAATTAGTGCAGAAACACCAAAAAAATCAGCAACAAAGGCATCCGCAGGATTTTTAATAATCTCTTCCGGAGTTCCAACCTGCTGAATCTCCCCCTCTTTCAGCACGATGATCTCCGTTCCGAATGTCAGTGCATCTTCCGGGTGTCTGGTGGCAAAAACAAATGGTTTTTTTATCATCTTCTGTAAACGAATCACTTCTTCCATGGCTTTCTGTCTTAGAGACTCATCCAGACATGCAAAAGGTTCATCCAGCAAATAAACTTCCGGTTCTTTTACCACTGCTCTGCCAAGGGCTATCATCTGTTTCTGGAATTCCGATATCTCTCCGATATCCTTCATCAAAATGGCTTCCAAATCAAGAAGCACAGCCGCATTCTGTACCCGCTCTCTGATTTCTTCCTCCGGAAATTTCCGGAGCTTCAGACCAAAGGCAAGATTCTCATAAACGGTCATCTCCGGATACATGGCATAATTCGCACGAATCAATGCGACCTTTCTATCTTTTGGATTTATGTTATTTATTTTCTGTTCTCCGATGTATATATCGCCATTTGAAACATCTTCCAGCCCGGCAATCATGGATAAAATGGTTGCCTGTCCGGAATCTGCCGGACCGGTAATCACGATTCGATCCTGTTCCCTGGCTTGAAGATTAATGTCTTTCACAATGGAATAGACATCATCAACTATTTTGTAAACATGCTGTACAAATAATCCAGTCATACAAACCTCCTTTGCTTTCTCAACGTATACCTATTTTATAATACACAAAATATCAGAAAATAACTATGCATTGAATCACAAAAAAAAGCGGGGAAATTTGTGGATAATTATAGTTCTATTTCATTTATTAGACATTATTACCATTTGAAATATTATTTTGGTCAATGAATAGTGAAAAATGTATACGAAATGGAAATATTTTGCCCTGCAAATTTTATTTTTGTAAAAAGCATCTATATTTCAAAGATTATTCATTACTTTTTACGCAGTAATAAACAAAACAGGAGATTGAAGTAACCCAATCTCCTGCCTGTTTTTATTTTAATACCTTGTTTTTAAAAACAGAACCTACAATGGTTTTTCTCAGTTTTTCCTCTTTTTTCATCCAGCGGTAAAGTCCTTCCAAATGCATCGAACGAATCCAGTCAGGAATCTCCTCTGTCTCTTTTCGTATCATTGGCTGTATGGATTCAATACAAATGCACAAACCCGTATTCATCATAGCGGAATAATCTCTGATAAACATCAGCTGCTGCTCCACAGGTAAACACAAAAACAAGATATCGGGAATGTTGGCATTGATTTCATTGACCACTTTATCAGATTCACCTTCGGTTTCATCCTCAAACACAATGCCATTCAGCTCAATTCCCGGATAGGAATCCGCAATGTATTCTTTCAGGGAATCCAGATAATCCTGATGCTTCATAACCGCATAGATTTCTCTGTGCTCTCTGTTTAATTTCGTGAGAAGGCGCTTCAGATACTCATCTGCAAATTCGCCGATTCCTTTACTGTTATCGTCCGCATTCTGATTGTGGGCAGCTGCCATCTCTATGTGACGATCCCCGGTCAGAACAAGACCGCTCGCCTGTACAATTTCTGCTGCCCAGGATTGATTCTGACAATACAGAGAGCTTTCGGCTGAAAGAAAGAACACTCTCTCCATCCCTCTTCTTCTCATGAAATCCATCGATACATTTACCGCTTTTTCCGGGCGCATCACCGTGACATCTATGCCAAGCACATTTACTTTTTTAAAATAATGTTCTCTCATTTTATGTTAAGGTCCTTTCCATGCGTCCAGTGCAAGATTTAGCGGGAATCCGT
>JALERO010000043.1 GCA_022764265.1 Eubacterium sp.
TCAGATGATCATTGGTTTAAAACCAGGCATTGCAACCATCTCCAGTATCGGTCTTTGTGATATACCTGGATATGAAGGCAGCGAAGGATCCTTGCTTGCCGTTGGTGACAGTGCAGTATGTACGAACCCAAATGCAGAGCAGCTTGCAAGTATCGCAATATCTGCCTGTGACACCGTGAAATCCCTTTTAGGCTGGGAGCCAAGATGTGCTTGCGTCAGCTACTCTACGTTAGGAAGTGGACAGGGAGAATTGATCGACAAGGTGAAAGAAGCAGTAAAGATAGCCAATGAGCTTCGTCCGGATCTTGCCATCGATGGAGAGTTCCAGTTAGATGCAGCAATCTCCCCGGCTGTTGCAGAAAAGAAAGTAAAAAGAGAAAGCAAGGTTGCCGGCAAAGCCAATGTAGTAATCTGGCCAGATCTTAACGTAGGAAATGTAGCCGTGAAACTGATCCAGCAGTTTGGTCATGCAGATGCTTATGGTCCAATGCTTCAGGGATTTAACAAGGTTGTTTGTGATTGTTCAAGAAGTGCACCTGTATCTGAATTAAAAGGTAATATCGTAATCAGTGCGGTACGAGCTGCAGGTGAAAAATAAGAAGGCCACATTATTCTTAAACGAATCACATATATTTCAGGACGATCCCCAAGTAATTTGGGGATTTTCCTTTATGAAGAATGGAGAATATTTATGAAAAATTACAAAGTTTTGACAATTAACCCGGGTTCTACTTCTACAAAGATTGCTTTGTTTGAAGGAGAAGAATGTTTATATACACAAAATATATCCCATGATGCCAATGAATTAGCACAGTACGCTACCATTTCTGATCAGCTTTCTTATCGAAGAAATATGATTCTTGACCTATTAGAAAAAGCAAATGTGAGATTGGATGATGTGGATGTCTTCGTAGGAAGAGGTGGCGGACTTCTTGCCATGGAAGGCGGTACATATGATGTTTCCGAATTAATGTTAGATCATGCAAGAACAATGGCCAATGGAGTCATTCATCCTGCTGCCCTTGGTTCTCAGCTTGCAGCAGAGTTTGCTGGAAAATATGGTGCAAAAGCGATGGTTGTAAATCCACCGGATGTGGATGAGTTACAAGATTTTGCCCGTATGACAGGAATCAAAGGAGTAAATCGTGTGATTCATCTACACGCTTTAAATTTAAAAGAAACGGCAATCCGTCACAGTAAAAACGTATTAAAGAAAAAATATGAAGAATGCAATTATGTTGTATGTCATATTGGTGGCGGCATCTCTGTTTCAGCGCATCGCAAGGGAAAGATGGTAGATGGTTTTGATATCGTTGGTGGAGAAGGTCCAATGGCTCCAACACGTTGTGGAAGCATCTCTGTGGCAGACCTTTTAGGTTATATGAAGAAAAATAATTATAGTGTGGATGATGTAAAAGGGTTACTTACAAAATCCGGCGGATTTGTACACCACCTTGGTATATCGGATGCGCTGGAATTGACCAACCGGGCAGAAAATGGAGATAAATATGCAGAAATGGTATGGAATACGATGATCTATCAGATTGAAAAATGTATTGGTGCCATGGCTGCCGTATTACATGGTAAGGTTGACGGTATTTTACTTGGCGGAGGAATGGTACATAGTAAAGATCTGGTAAAACAGATTACAGATACCTGCTCTTTCATCGCTCCGGTTACGGCCTATCCCGGTGAATTCGAGATGGAAGCCATGGCTGCAGGGGCAATTCGTGTGTTAAACGGAGAAGAGGAATTAAAACAGTATTCCGGGAAACCAAGCTGGACAAAATTTGATTGGGAGTAAGAGGGAAAAATATGAGTGAAAAGAATTTAAATATAGTAGCTCTGGCATTGGGGATCGCTTTTCTGCCTCCTATCTGGGCAGTTTTGGCACCCTATGCCGGGATCCAGACAGGTGCCGTTGCGCTGATCTGTGCTGGATTATATGTAACCAATGGGAATAAAGTGTCGGATGCTTTCAAGATTACGGTTGGCTTTCTCCTTGGAGATTTGTGGGCAGTGCTTGCTATTTTTATCATGGAAACGATGGATTTTCATCCAAATGTGGAGCTGTATGGAACCTTGTTTGTATTAGGTGGTGTTGCGGTTCTCATTGGAGAAAATTTTCCAAAGATCATTTTTACCCCGGCCTGGCTGTGTGGATGGGCTATAGGGCTTACCATTATGGGGCCTTTAGCGATAGCTGATATTGGTACTTTGCCGATTCAGATCGGTGTCGCTATGATTGCTGGTGTAGTGTATGTGGGAATTGGTGTAGATTTCTTCCAGAAGAAGTTAGTAGGTATTCTTAAGAAATAGGAAGTGAAAAAATGATAACAACCATTCGATTAACGGATCAATTATACTTGTTTCAGGATGCGGCAGACTGTTTTGCCAATCTGGTAATTGGAGAAAAAAAGGCATTGCTTTATGATACGACCTGCGGAATGGATGATCTCAAAAGTGCCGTAGAGGCGGTGACATCTCTTCCTCTTCTTGTTCTTGCCAGTCATGGACATTTTGATCATGTCGGTGGAAGTCATCAGTTTGAAACAGTATATTTATCGAAAAAAGATCGAAATATTCTGGATTCTTATGATGAAGCATTGCTAAACCAATGGATCCGGGAGATGAATCCGGAGAATGACAGGATGATTTCCTTTGGATGTGATGGATGGAAGCATATCAAAGATCTTGATTTTGACATGGTGGATCTAGGGAATCTTCATGGAGATATCGTATCGATTCCGGGACATAGTGAAGGCTCTGTCGGCGTTTATATCCGGGAATGGAAACTTCTTTTAAGTGGAGATGCATTCACGCCGATTATGTGCCTTATCTTTCCGAATCATGGAAATAAGGAAACACAATTGTGTACGTTGGAAATGATTAATTGTTTAGATTTTTCTTATTTCCTTACCTCTCATAGCAAAAAAATGTATCCGAAATCTTTGATTCAAAGGATGATTGATTGTATTTATCATAGCGAAGGAAAACGCCATCATGCTTATCAGTATCCAAAACCACCCTATAGTAAAGGATATTTTTATCTGGATTCCCTGGAGGATGAACCTGTTGGCTTGATTGTTGAGGAAATGGAAAAATGATTCCTGTCATTTATACAAAATATACGTTATTTAAGGGAGATCACAGGTACCATAAAGAGCATAATCTGGGGCGGAGATTGCTTCGCTATGGGTTAGAAAAATACTATGGTCTGGTTATTACGGAAGAAGAACTGGAAGATCATATCGATATAAACAAATATGGTAAGCCTTTTTTCCCGGGCTATCCAAAGATTCATTTTAATGTAAGCCATTGTGAAGGCTGGATCGTGGGTGCATTTTCGGAAAGAAAAATCGGTGTAGATGTGGAACGAATCCGAGATTTTCCAGACTCTATGGTGAAAAAAATACTGACGAAACAAGAGAGGCAGATTCTTAGCAGGTATGAAAAAAACGCAGAAGATTATCAGAGATTATTTTATCGATTCTGGACGTGGAAAGAAAGTTATATGAAATGGAAAGGAGAAGGATTCTATATGGATCCGCTCAGTGTGGAATTTGTGCCGGATGCGATATCCCCTTTTCCGCACTGTTCAGATAAGAGAATTGCTCTGTACGAAAAAATGTTAGATACGGATTGTGTGCTTAGTGTCTGTTTTGATAAAAAAGAAAAGGGAGATATGATTTATGAATTATACAAAGAGAAGATGGCTGGTTTTAGCAGCTAGTTGTTTGATCAATCTGTGCATTGGTGCATTGTATGCATGGAGTGTGTTTGCTTCTCCAATGGCAGAGCACATTAGCAAGGTGCAGAACCTTTCCGGTGATCAGGTAATTACGGCAAATTCGATTGCCATTGTCTTTTCCATCGCTAATGTAGTCGGACCAATTACCATGATTGGGGGAGGTAAATTAGTAAGTACAATCGGTCCAAGAATGGTCATTCTTATCGGCGGGATCTGGTTTGGAATTGGTATGATTCTTTGTGGATTTTCCACTAGTGTACCGATGCTGATCGTTGGTTTTGGATTATGTTGTGGTTTGGCGATGGGAATGACCTACGGCTGTACGGTAAGTAACTGTGTAAAGTTTTTTCCGGACAAAAGAGGACTTGCCGGAGGATTGGCAACAGCTTCTTACGGATTAAGTTCTGTACTTGTTCCATTGATTGCAAATGCGATTATTGCGAAGATGGATGTTACCATGGCATTTAAAATCCTGGGAATTGCTATTGTAATCCTTGTTTTTCTTGCATCCATGTTTGTTCTTCCATGTCCCGAAGGTTTCTTACCAGAAGGATATATTCCACCCCAAAATACAGGAGTCAGCACCGGTAAGGATTACACCTGGAAGGAAATGTTAAGAACACCGGTCTTTTATGTGATGATCGTAATGATGTGTTGTGGCGCATTTATGGGTATGATGATCATTTCACAGGCATCTCCGATTGCACAGTACCAGGTTATGATGAGTGCCTCAAATGCAGCGATTGCCGTATCTGTCCTTGCGTTATTTAATACAGGTGGTCGTATCCTCGGCGGAATCATCTCCGATATCATTGGACAGATCAATACTTTGACCATTCTTTTGTTGTGTTCCATTGTAGGATTACTTTTGTTATCCCTTACAAAGGAAGGGGATTTTTTCACATTTTATGCCGGTGTGTGTATCATAGGTGTTTGCTTTGGAGGATTTATGGGAATCTATCCGGGATTTACCAACGAACAGTTCGGTGCAAAATATTCCAGTATAAATTACGGTATTATGTTCATTGGGTTTGCCATTGCCGGTTTTTGTGCTCCAATGATTATTGGGAAAATATATATGGCAACAGGAACTTATCTTTTAGCTTATGTGGTTGCCATGGGATTGTCCCTACTTGGACTTGTGTTAAGTTTTGTATATCGCAAAATGTAAAATGAGGATGATCTATCAAGTCCCAAATACAGGCCTATAATAAAAAGTAAATTATTCGGAATTTATGATTATCGCTCAGGATTGAACTTGTCCTTCTGTTATGTTATGATTGAAATCATATATGGTAAATTCCCCAAAATGAGATTTGTTAATATATTGATGGAGATGAAAAGATAATGAAGAAAGTAGCATTTATTTGTGTTCATAATTCTTGTAGAAGCCAGATTGCAGAAGCATTTGGCAGACAATTGGCATCAGATGTATTTGAAAGTTATTCTGCCGGAACAGAAACAAAGCCTCAGATTAATCAGGATGCTGTCCGAATTATGAAAGAACTGTATGGAATTGATATGGAAAAAAATCAGTATTCCAAATTGATTGATGATATCCCAGAGCCGGATATAGCAATCTCAATGGGGTGCAATGTTGGGTGTCCATTCATTGGCAGACCGTTTGATGATAATTGGGGACTGGAAGATCCTACTGGCAAAAGTGATGAGGAATTTAAAAAGGTAATTCATAAAATTAGAATTAATATTCTTGAATTAATGCAGCATTTGAAAGAATTGAACTAAAATCGGTATATTGAACCTTCGTGTGATTCTATTCATACGGAGGTTTCTTTTATAATAACTTGGAAAGGATATCCATATTTCTCGAATTGTGATGTCATCACAGAAAGAAAAGAAGAAATCCTGTATACTGTAATCAAAAAGGAGGGTCATAATTATGGGATTTCTTCCTATACAGGAAAGGTGGAACGGTAAGATGAAGGTATTAATTGTAGGCGGTGTGGCAGGCGGTGCAACTGCAGCTGCACGCATCCGCAGATTAAATGAAACTGCAGAAATTACGGTATTTGAACGTTCGGGATATATCTCCTACGCAAATTGTGGACTGCCGTATTATATTGGTGATGTCATTATGGATTCGGAAGAACTGATACTTCAGACACCGCAAAGCTTCTATTCTCGTT
>JALERO010000073.1 GCA_022764265.1 Eubacterium sp.
TCCGGCTTCACGCCAAGGCTCGCACAAGCCTTTAGGTAAATATCCGGCTCCGGCTTTCCATTCTCGATCATGTCGCCACAAATAAACTGATCAAAAAATGGTTCTAAGCCGGCATTTCGAATCTCCGGCAATGCCTTCTCCCGAATCGTTGAGGTAGCCAGAGCCACTTTTATATTATTCTGTTTTAAGTAAGCCAGAATCTCTCTTACCCCTTCTTTCAGAGGCAGTCCGCCTTCCGCCTCTTTCCGGAACAATACAAACATCTCATCCATATATTGATCAAAAGGGAAATCCTCCCCATAATGATCCAGAAAAACTTCTTTCATATGGAGATCCGTCGTTCCGATGGTGGCAAAACACAAATCCTCAAAATCGGGAATTCTGTATTTTTCTCCAACGGCTGTCAGACATTTTAAATATATTTTCTCGGAATCGAATACCACTCCGTCCATATCAAATACCACTGCTTGTATCATTTGTGTCTCCTTCCATTTTAGAATAATTTCATCATATCTTGTTTTCTTAATTAATTCAATACCGTATCAGTATCTTGGCTCTCATCGGACAATATCTACACACTTTTCTAAATGTCTTCTATGATTTCAAAAAACATTGCATTTTTATATGTTTTTTTTTATAATAAAACATATTTCATAATAAAAAAGGAATCGACATTTCTCGAATTTTACCTGACAGGAGAAGAAAATGGCAGACAACTCTTTATTTCAATCGGATCTAACAGAATATGTAGGCACCGCTGCAGGACATACCATCGGAATGGTCATCGCCAATGTGGATTCTCTGGTTCGTGAGCTTCTACACATTTCTGAAGAATATGCTTCTCTGGGAATTCTCACCTCAAGAACCGGAGCCGCTGCACAGGCCTATGCAGTGGATGAAGCTGCCAAGGCCACCAACGTGGAGCTCTTGATTTTTGAACTGCCAAGAGATACGGAAGGTTATTCTGGACACGGCAATCTTATTGTTTTCGGTGCCCGGGATGTATCAGATGCCCGTCGTGCAGTCGAGATTGCTTTAGCAGAAATAGATAAAAAAGCAGAATACATTTATATTAATGAAGTGGGACATATGGAGATGCATGCCACCGCCAATGCCGGTCCGGTTCTGCATCAGATTTTCAATGCTCCTCTTCGGAAAGCCTTCGGATTTATTTGTGCGGGTCCTGCCGGAATTGGTCTGGTGGCTGCAGACGTTGCTATGAAAAGTGCTCCGGTGGATATTGTCTGGTACGGTACGCCATCCATTAATCTTTCCATGACCAATGAGATTATCATCGGCATAACCGGAGATTACGGTGCTGTCCGAAAAGCGGTGGATACTGCTTACGAGAGAGCCAGTGAACTCATAGAGGTTTTTGGAAAAAAACCGGAATCGATTTTATATTTTACAAGATAACAAAACGGTCTGAAAGTAACAGCCAATTGGCCCGGAATAATCGCATGAGATTCCAGTAACCGGCTCCTCTCAGACCGTATTCTTTTATGAGTTCAAAGGTCACGTCCATACTTCTCACGTCCTCAAACCACACTTCATGTTGTATATTTTCATTTTCATAAAAGTAAAATGGGGAGCGGGCACTTTCACTAAACTGAATCGGCACACCAAATTCAATGGCTCTCTGCACCGCCTGCACATTCCCAATCGTTTCTGCTTTTGTGGTTCCTCTTACAAAGGGCAGGGGCCAGTCATAGCCATAGTTGGGAATTCCCAGATGAATTTTGTCCGGCGGAATCTCCGTAATCGCGTAATCCACCACTTCCCGCACCTTATTGATCGGTGCCACTGCCATGGGTGGACCATAGGTATATCCCCATTCGTAGGTCATGAGCAACACATAGTCTGCTATGGCTCCCAGTGCGGGATAATCCTTTCCTTCGTACAATAATCCCGTCTGGGTTGCAGAAATTTTTGGGGCAAGGGCAACGGAAACCGGATATCCCAAAGCACTTACTCCCTCTTTCATATAAGCTACAAAATCCACAAAGGCCTCCCGGTCACTGGCCAGGATGTATTCAAAATCAATGTCCAGACCTTCAAAGCCTCTCTCCTCCATCTGTATGATAATCTGGTTCCTCAGATTCTCTCTGGCAGCATAATCATTGACAACTGCCGTAATAAGGCTGTTGTTGAAATTCCCGTCCGGTCCCAGCGGGGTCAGGGTCATCACCGGAGCCACTCCGTAATCCCCCGCCATCGAAATCATCCAGGAATCATCCAGAGCCGGTGCGATCAGATTTCCATCCGTATCAAAACCATAGGAAAAAATATAAAGATAGGTCAGATAAGGCAATGTCTGTTCCAAAACCCATGTACTGATATACGGGTAGGCATAACCACCTATATAAACAGGGTTTCTCGCCTCCAGCGGAGTTCTCTCTGCTCCCACAATGAGCAGAGACTGTCCGATTGTCAGAGAATATGGAGGTGGCAGCTGATTATCAAATATTATGCTTTCCGCTGCCACCCCATAAACCTGTGCAATCTTCCCCACCGTATCGCCCTGCTGTACCACATGAATAATCATAAGCATTATCACCATAAAATGTTATCATGCCTATTATATGATTCCAGTTTGAAATCAGAACTTTCAAGAACGCCTCGGCGTTCTTGCTGCGAGATGCGCGTCATGCGTTAGCATGACAAATTTCAAATGCGCATCT
>JALERO010000100.1 GCA_022764265.1 Eubacterium sp.
TGTCCTGGAAGATAAGACCATCAAAGAGATCCGGATCATCCCAAAAGCCAATGCAAGGTTTTTCGAGATTCAATACACCTATGAGGCTGAGAAGACCGAAACTATCTTAGACAAAAACAAAGCACTTGCCATTGACCTGGGGATCAATAATCTGGCCACATGCGTAACTAATGAAGGCCATTCTTTCATCATGGACGGAAAACGCATCAAGTCCATAAACCAGTGGTACAATAAGGAAAATGCCCGCCTGCAGAGCATCAAAGACCGGCAGGGGATCAGAGGGACCACGAACCGACAGGCATTCCTTGCCCGGAAACGGAACAATGCGGTGAATGACTATATCAATAAAACGTGCAGATA
Organism: Eubacterium sp.; assembly: GCA_022764265.1. Lineage (GTDB taxonomy): Bacteria > Bacillota > Clostridia > Lachnospirales > Lachnospiraceae > Anaerobutyricum. The sequence goes on from JALERO010000100.1 coordinate 361, forward strand.
TATCATCAACTACTGCATTGATAACCGGATCGGCCATCTGGTCATCGGGTATAATAAGGACCTTCAGAAGAGTTCTGACATCGGACGACGCAACAACCAGAATCTGGTCAATATCCCGGTTGGGGAGATCCGCAGGAAACTGGAGTATCTGTGTGAACTCTACGGGATTGATTACATCCTGCAGGAAGAGAGCTATACATCAAAAGCATCCTTTTTTGATGGGGATACCATGCCTGTCTATGGGGAATATGACGACCGGAACCCGGTAGAGTTCAGAGGGAAAAGGGTAAAACGGGGGCTCTACCGTACTTCCACCGGATATGAGTTCAATGCAGATGTAAACGGGGCATTGAATATTCTCCGTAAAAGTAATGTTGTGTGCTTAACTGCACTATACAGTAGGGGTGTTGTGGCAACGCCTTTGAGAATACGTGTAGCCTGATGGTTGCACGCTGTTCTCATGAAGCCCCCACTTCTGCAAGTGGCGGGTAGTTCACAGAAAAGATGGTATACTAATCGAAGAAAGAACGAAAATATTCTGTAATATTCAAGTCAGATCATATTAAAAAAGCAGACGGAGAGGGGTCTGCGGGAGGTTATCCATGAAAGATTTTATGACAGAATACAGAGCTAAGCTCCGCACACCTGACGAGGCAGTTCAGGTAGTAAAAAGTGGGGACTGGATTGATTATACCAGTTCTCTGGGCAAGCCGGTTCTTCTGGATCGGGCACTGGCAAAACGAAGGGACGAATTATTCGATGTGAAGATTCGGGGGAATCTGATCTACGGTCCCATCGAAGTGGCGGAATGTGACGAGAGCCAGGAACATTTTATCTATCACACCTGGCATTGCTCTGCCTATGAGAGAAAGCTTTGCGACAGAGGATTGTGCTATTTTATTCCGATGGTGTTCCACAATAATGCGGCTTATTATCAGTATTTTCTCAACGTAAATGTGGTCATGGTCAGTGTTTCTCCGATGGACAAACATGGGTATTTCAATTATTCCGTCAATACCGGGGTGGCGGCGCCGATTGTCCGGAATGCGGATATTGTGATTGTTGAGGTAAATGAGCATATGCCGAAAGTCCATGGCGGATATGATGAATGCGTTCATGTGTCAGAAGTGGATTACATTGTGGAAGGTGAGCATGATCCATTTCCGGCAGCTCCTCGCTATGAGCCGACAGACATTGACAGGCGGATTGCAGCGAATTTGCTGCCATATATTTGTGATGGTGCAACCCTTCAATTAGGTGTGGGAAGTATGCCCAATGCCGTGGGAGAGATTCTCGCAGAATCTGATCTGAAGGATCTGGGTATGCATACGGAATTGTGTTCAGATGCCTATTTGCACCTGTATAATGCAGGAAAGTTAACCAATAAAAAGAAAACGATAGACAAGGGAAAAGGTGTTTTCGGCAATGCCATCGGTTCTCCGGAACTCTATGAATGGCTGGATGACAATCACGGAGTGGCTGCTTATCCACTGGAATATGTGAATCGGCCTTATGTCATTGCACAGATAGATAACATGGTATCCATCAACAGCTGTGTGGCAGTGGATCTGTATGGCCAGGTTTCTTCTGAGAGCTATGGAGTCAGACAGATCAGCGGAACGGGTGGACAGCTGGATTTCCTTGTAGGAGCTTCCTCTTCCAAGGGTGGAAAGGCATTTATTTGTATGAGCTCCACTTTTAAAGACAAGAAAGGCATTCTTCATTCCCGGGTGTTACCACAGTTTAATGGAGATATCATTACTTCTCCGAGAAGTCAGGTGTATTTTCTGGCGACGGAATACGGTGTGATCAATATGGAAGGAAAGTCCACCTGGGAGCGGGCAGAAGACCTTATTTCCATTGCCCATCCGGATTTTCGTGACGGACTGATCAAAGAGGCAGAGGAGCGTAAAATCTGGAGAAGATCCAATCAGAGATAATGTAAGTTAGAAAAAAGGGGAGGATACCAGAATGATTGTAAGAAAGGTGACCGACAAAGAATTTCGCAGATATGGACAGGTGATCGAGGGGGTTGACTTTTCTCAGCTCCTGACGGAGCTTGGGAAAATTAAAGATACAGAAAATGTAGAATATGAGGCTTCTTATCAGCCACTGGAAGAAGCTCCTGTTGCTGAGATTATCCGGGAACATTGCTTTGGAGAAATAAAAATTGAGATCGGATACTGCGTTGGAAAGAATAATAAACTCAATGCGCTGGAATACCATCGTTCCTCCGAGATTAATCTGGCGGCAAAGGATATGATTCTGCTTCTGGGCTTCCGGGGAGATATTGATGAAAATAATCAATATGACACTTCAAAGGTTGAGGCCTTTTACGTGCCGGCAGGAACGGCAGTGGAGATGTATGCTTCCACGCTGCATTTTGCGCCTTGCGGTCTAAAAGAAAATGGGTATGCTTTTAAGACGGCGGTGGTGCTGCCTTATGGAACCAACTTTGACAAAAAGGATGATCACGGGATTGTAAATCGAGAGGAAGAATTGTATTTTGCCAGAAATAAATGGTTGATTGCTCATCCGGATGGAGGACAGGAAGGAGCCTTTGAGGGACTGATCGGGGATAATATTACCCTCACGGACAACTGGCAGTTCGCATAAAAAACGAGAAAATGATTTCCTGAAATTTCCGGAATAGGGATGTATGAAAAAGGGGATATGATGAGATATTATATTTCAGATATGCATTTTTATCATTACCAATTAAATATTCAAATGGATTGTCGGGGCTTTTCCGATGTGGAGCAGATGAATGACCATATGATCTCAAAATGGAACAGCCGTGTGAAGCCGAAGGATGAAGTTGTGATTCTCGGGGATCTGTCTCTGGGTACCGCCGAGGAAACCAACCAGATATTAAAAAGGCTCAATGGCGCTTTATATCTTATTGAGGGCAATCACGACCGGTATCTGAAAAAAAGTGAATTTCACAGAGAACGTTTTGTCTGGATCAAACCCTATGCGGAGATGAGAGATAACGGACGCAAAGTTGTTCTTTCCCATTATCCTGTTTTTTGTTATAACGGTCAGTATCATCGCAATAAAAGTGGAGAGCCGACTACCTATATGTTATATGGTCATGTCCATGATACGATGGATGAACAGTTAGTGAGGAAATTTTGTGATATTACAAAGCAGACCATGAGAAAGAGCAAATATGATGAGGAACCTCAGTCGATTCCCTGTAATATGATAAATTGTTTTTGCATGTATTCTGATTATATCCCTTTAAGTCTGGATGAGTGGATAGAAAATGCAAAACAGAGAAGTCTGAAATCAACAGAAAAATGATGTATACAAAAGAGATATCGTGCAGATGTCTCTTTTTGCTATAAAAAAACATGTAAATGAATGCATTGTTAATAAATTGTATCAGTATATTTTTGTTAATGTGATGTCAAAATTAAGGTTCAAATTGCAATAAATAAAAATGAAAAAAATTTTTGCTATGTTATAATTTATTAATAAAAGTACTTCCCTGACGAAAAGATTCATATTTATCAATATGTTTTTTTGCAAAGAGATGGAGGTTAGAAATCGAAATCAAGGGAGGGATGCGTTATCAATATTGGTATCTTAGAATATGATAAAGAAGTAGCGTATCAATTAAAAGAAATCATTTATGAGAACTGCCCCCATATTCAGGTGAAGATCTGGGAGCAGGACAGTGATCTAAAGGAGGACATCAGCAGAGGAAGTTTGTATAAGATTTTGTTTATGTCCCTGGAGAAGAACCCGATGGATATCATCGAGTACTCCAGACGATTGCAGGATCTGTATGCAGACGTAAAGATTATTTATTTGACCGAACTGAATAATTCTATTTTTGAAGTATTTCATTCCACTCCGACCTACGTACTGTCGAAACCACTTTGTGTAGACCATGTGAAGAAGTCATTGGAGAAGGCTTTGCATGAGCTCAGTATGTCGAAGGAGAAGAACTTTACAATTATTAATAAACAGGGCATATTCACCATACCATATACGAAGATATATTATGTGGAGAGCGATAAAAGGAAGTTAAATATTTACGGAGAAGACGGGCTTGTGAAGACGATTAATCTGAAAATATCAGACTTCCTCAATTATGAACACGGAATTTATTTCCTGCAATGTCATAAGAGCTATGCGGTGAATCTGATGCACATATCTCAGTTGGAGAAGTATGAGATTGTGCTTGAGAATGGAATGAAGCTTCCGATCAGTCAATCCAGGTATATGGAGACAAAATCAGGGTATGTACATTATCTGGAGAATGAATAAAAAAAGACTCTTCGTGCATAACGATATGCGAAGGAGAGTCTTTTTTTATTTGATAGGAAATTACTCCATTTCCTATCAAATAAAAACCCTCCGGAGGATTGCAGAGATGCGCATTAGAATTTTGTCATGCTAACGCATGACGCGCATCTCGCAGCAAGAACGCCGAGGCGTTCTTGATTGGTTAGGGCGCTTTAATCTGTCAGAAAATTCGCCCAGTCCTGAATCATCTCGTCTATATTTTCATAAAGCTTGTCAATCTGGTGTTCATCCGGATCTTCTACAAAAACACCGCCGGTACAGAGTACATTTTGTCCTGTCTGGATGGCAAGATTTTCTGCCACGTATTTACAAAAAAGCGCATCAGGATTTTCCACATTGCTGATAACAGAGGTCTCGCACTGAATGGGGTCTGTATCCGGAATCGGTTTGGAAAAAGCTGTGCAACCGATTCTATTGTTGTCGCCGCCGGTCAGCAGGATATGGATATCATTGCCCACAGGGGTGATGTCCATCTGTATGGTTGTAAAAAGTAATACTCGATGAAATTTCATTGGAATCCTCTCCTTAATCTGTTTTATTCTTTTATTATAGCTTGCCCTGTGAGGTGGGGCAAGTCTTTAAAATGTTACGAAAATGTTAAATTTGTGTGCACTTTTTCCCGGTTATATGTTAAGATATGATTATCGAAAAAACAGAGAAAGAGGATTTAAGATGAAACTGGAAAGACAGATAAAAAAGTGGACGATTGGTCTTACCATGGTAATAATGATGTTTATATTAGCAGCAGGCGCTGTGAAAGTGGAGGCAAAATCCAGAACAAAAACACAACCAATCCTGAATCATGCGCAAGTGATTGCATATCCGGCCATGAAGACAACGGTCTTAAAGGTGAAAAATCTGAAGGAAGGCCAGTCGGTGAAATGGTCTTCCAGTAAGCCGGGAGTAGCTTCTGTCGCAGAGGATGGAACAGTTAACTTTTTGAAAAAAGGGAATACTATAATAACGGCAAAGGTTGGCAAAAAAAAATTACAATGTGTTGTGTCCATCTGTAGTAAAAAGGCATATAAAGCGGTGGCACAGGCACAGAAATATTATAAAGCAAGGAATATGAGTTACAGTCAAGGCAACCGGATGGGAAAACGTTCTGCCGATTGCAGCTCATTTTGTGGAAGATGTTATCTCCCGCAGGGAATGACGATGGGAGGGACCACTTCCTGGTGCAATACCGCGGCAGGTATGGCACTTTGGGCAACAAAGCATCATAAGGTGATATCCAATGGAGCAGTTTCTGTATCATCCCTTCGTATGCTGCCGGGAGATCTGGTTTTTTACCGAAAAGGATCCAACGGAAGGTACAAAAATATTTATCATGTTGAGATTTTTGTGGGATATGGCTGGAACAATAGAAAATTAGTGGGTTACACCATGTCATCAATCACAGGACATTATCCGTCTATTTTGAAAAGAGATTATGCTTCAAGACAGAAAAGAGTGGCAGAAATTGCAAGACCTGCAGAATAATTGCTTCATATTTTTGTGATATAGTATACCTTATCGGAGCATGACATATATTTTACAGCAAAATAAAAGAAGTTTGAATGTGAAAGGAGACCGGACATGAAAATCAGATTAAATCCCGATGAAAAGCTGGTTGCAGTGATAAAAAAGGGGTTGAAAGAAAAAAATGGACATTGTCCGTGCCAGATTGGCAGTACACCGGAAAATAAATGTATGTGCCAGGAATTTCGTGAGCAGATTGCAGATGAGAATTTCGAAGGCTATTGTCATTGTATGCTCTATTATAAAGAAAAATAAAATGGAGGATATCAGTATGAAAAATAAAAAGTGGTTCGTAATATTGTGCGGGGTTCTGATGTTTGGCCTGTTTTGTGGAATCGGCATGAGTGAAGGAGCCATGGAGGTGCAGGCCGCAAAGATTGTAAAAAAAGATAAAACTCCGGCGGAGCCGGCATCCAGTGATCTGGCGGTGGTTCAAACTGTTACAAAGCTGGTTTCCAAAAGATGGATTCAGTCATTCACATTAGATGATACATATTATTACTATATTCAGATGACAAAACCAAGTGTGGGTCATCTTCGTATTACCAGAGTGAAATATACCGGGCTTGGCAAGTACAAAAGAGATCATATGGATCTGAAATATTTCGGGCACGCCACGAATCTTGACTGCTCTATTTCCAATGGGGTTACATACCTGTGGACGGGCAGCAGTGCAGCCACTAATTCAGATGTTTCAAGGGCAATTTCCGGTTTTCGCTATAGAAAAAACGGAGTGCTGAGACGAAAAGGCGAAATCTGTTATCAGATTCCGATGGGTATCAACGGAAAATATGTGACCAATGTATATCCAGCCATTAATGAAGACAGCACTAAGCTGGCCGTTCGATTTACTTTTAAGAAAATGCAGTATTTTCAGATATATGATCTGATCAATGGCACACAGATTGATGTAAACAATCTGCTGAAACAGATTGTTTTGCCACCGACATCCGGAGATTTCCAGGGATTTGATATCGGAAATAATACCATTTATACGATTGAGGGAAGCCCAAGAAAAGCTTTCTTGAAAAGCTATGATAAGTCAAGGGTATATCAGCCGACGATCATTCGGAGTTGTAATTACCTGACCGGACAGATGGGTGCGAGATTAATCCGGGGGGCACAGAGGCTTTCTTTCCGTGAACCGGAGGGCATCAAAATAATGCAGGACGGCAGAATGCTGATGATGTATGTATCCAACAAACTGACAGATCAGTCCTGTAATATATATCGGGTAAAATAGAATTGTATAAAACGAAAAAAATCAATCGGGTCGTCTCCGGATTTTTATCCGGAAGATACCCGATTACTTTATGATTGCAAGAAGGAGATAATACAAATGAAGAAGAGAGAATGGCGATTTCGAATATTTTTTTATATACTTTCGCTACTGATTCTTGCACTGGGAATCACACTGAATACAAAAACGGGATTGGGAGTGTCGCCGATCATTTCTGTGTCTTACAGTGTTTCGGAAATTCTTCATTTAAACTTTGGAAATGTGACGCTGATATGGTATAGTATCTTTGTGATTGTCCAGCTGATCATCCGCGGGAAAAACCG
>JALERO010000105.1 GCA_022764265.1 Eubacterium sp.
CTCTTGGCAAAATTACCGCAAGGGGAAAAGGTTCCGCAACGATCACCTGTCGTCTGGGCAGCCAGACTGCCAAAGTATATGTGAACGTTATAACCGATGATTATGCGGGAAAGGCCTGTGACTTTTCCATCCTGACATCGACAGGGAAAACGCGCACCTATCGTTTATTTAAACAAAATGCCCATAATTATCCGAAATACGATAAATATATTGCATGGCACGGATGCGCCACCTGCTCTCTGGCATCAGTTCTCGGCGCCTACAATACTCAGTTTGCCGAAGTTCTTCCTAGCGAAGTTATTGATGGGCCGGAAAAAAGCACAGTGGATGCCGCATCCTGGCAAAGGCATCATGTAGAACGATCCCTTCCTAAGCAAATGCCCCTGTCTCTATATGGGATTTCTTCTATTTTAACAAAATACAATGTTTCCAATGATTATGTGCGCACCTATCAGGAAGAGAAAGCCCGGAAAGATATCCTGTCTCACCTGAAAAGCGGCAATCCGATCATCTTTGAAGTCGGTCAGCGAAACAACCGTACCGGCAAGAAGAATCAACGCTGGACGAACTCTTATCATACGATGGTATTCCTCGGAGCTCTGACCAACGGCAAAGTCCTCCTATATGATGCCATCGACCGCTCCTGGTACAAGGGAGGTGACCGGGTCAAAATCGTTGAACTGGACGACCTGATGCGTTATATGTTTCCATGTACAGCATTCTCGGAAAGCATGTATTATGACGGAGCAAAGTCTGACGGCGGTTACATTAAAGTATACGATTAGCCCCGCATGGCAAGAAATGCATCATACACATTTACGATGCCATAGCCCCAATCTCTGTTAGGATATTCAAAGGCACCGGGGCGCATAGCTCCCTGAATCAGATAAAAACGCATTTTCTGGCTGGTCATGGTCGAATCATTATAACGCACAAATGCCCATTCCTGAATCAGGGCAGAGATGCCTGTTCCAAAAGCCGCCGCCACACTGCTGCCGCTTCGGACAATTTCCCTGCCGCCTCTGCCTGCCGCAGGAATGGCAACAGAAACTCCCGGTGCCGCCAGATCCGGCTTCACTCTGCCATCTCTTGTGTACCCCCGGCTTGCCCGGATATAGAGGCTGTCATTTTGCACATCATAAGGAACATAGGTCATTCCGTAAACGGAATCTCCCGGGGAGGTTACGGTTTCCGTCGAGGAAGGATTTAAAAAGAAAGTGTCTTCCTTAATAAAATTACTGATGGGTAGCCAGAGATCAAAATCCGGATTTCCGTCCCGATTGAGATATACATATAATCGCCAGGTACCGGCGGCTGGTTTTCGAAAGTTCATGCGTATGACCTGATCTCCGCTGATGATTTCTCCCGGATAGGACCGAATTTCCAGCACGGTCTCTTCCGGAAAAAAACGAATGCTTCGAAATTCATTGAGTTTCAATTGAATCCGTTCTACCCTCTCTCCTCCCGGCGAGACCAATCCCACCGAGAATTCCGCCGGAGCACCACCCCACAGCTCCATGATAAATCCCGACTCTTTTTCTGCCACATTAAAATCTACAACCTGAACATTTTCTCCTTCCCGCATTCTTCCATGATAATGATGTCCTGCAATCCCCTCATTTCCGCTGGCGATCTGAAAAGAGACACCGGACAATAATGAAGCAGAAGAAATATATCTGGCAAGATTGTTGGTCCCCTTATGTCCCCCCAGATTCGTTCCTATTCCAATGCAGATGGAAACCGGTTTCTGAAAAAGATAAGCTTTTCTCATAATATAACGGATTGCCATCATCACATCATCTTCCTGACAGGCCCAGATTCCATCCTCAATGGAATAAAAATCCCGCAGGTATTGTTTTGCCTGCTTTAGCTTTACCACCACCAGCTCGCTGTCCGGAGCCACACCTGAAAAACCGGATTCCTCATCCTCTCTTCCTGCGGCGATCGCTGCCAGAAAGGTCCCATGGCCATTTTCATCCCGAGGAATACTCTGCGGATCCCGCCGCAGAGCCTCATCTATTTTCTCTCTGGTCCACTCCGTCCCAAAAGTAAACTCTTCCGGATGCTCTCCTTCCTGATCCGTCTGATCCCAGAGGGCAGCAATTTTTGTGGTTCCATCCTCAAATACAAACAGGGGATTCGTCACATTGATTCCCGTATCAATGATCCCCACCAGAACGCCTTGCCCCCTAAGAGCCAGCTGAGGCAACCGCTGTACCCTCGTCACCCCGATTTCCTCCAGTTCCCGGGTACTCATCAACCCATAACATTTCGGGATCCTGTTGTAATATGCGTAGGTACTGCTTCCCTGGAATGGAGTCTCCCCCTTAAAATAGATAATAGAATGGTTCTGCCCCAGCGGAACATAACAATAATCCGGGTATTTTTCCAGAAGATAATCACTTTCAAGGGCAAGGTCGATCAAATAGCTCTGATACTCTTCATTTACAGCGGCATCCGCACAATTTGGTGAATTATTTACCTGCATATCGTAAAAAATATCCATATCCATTTTTTATTTCTCGTCATCTTTTCCTATTAATTTATGCCCGTTGGAAAAAAATATGTTATTTTTTACGACTTGATTTTTTCTTACGAAGTGCTAACATTAATTTAAAGAAATGATAATAGAAATTTAACAAACGTTCAAATATATTCATCAGACATTTTTGGAGGGAAGATAAAATGATTACGAAAAAAATCTGTATCGATTCCATGGATAAGATTACTTCTTTTGTAAAAATAATTAATGAATACCATGGTCGTTTTGATCTGGTATCCGGCAGCTGTCGGGTCAACGCAAAGTCTGTCATGGGTATTTTCAGTCTGGATATTTCACGTCCCGTAGAACTATATATCTACAACGAAGACCACGCTGATTACATCGTAAAGGCGCTCTCTCCATATATTGTTAATCCAAAAAAGGCCAATCTGGCACATGTTTAACATTTAATCTTTCATTCAATATAAAAGTAAAAAAACGATTTATTCTTTCACATTTATTAAAGAGGTGGAATCCCTTTGTTCCCTCACGGATTCCACCTCTTTGTTATTGCTTGTTTTACTATTATTTTTTAATTATCTCCGGTTCCGGATAATCCACACCAAAGGTATCCACAGTCACAGATTTCATCACCTGTTTGTGATACGGTGAATCACGGAATGTCTTTTCACATGCAATCTTATCCACCACATCGATACCCTCAATAATCTTACCGAAAGCGGCATATTCACCATCCAGATGCGGAGCCGGTTTATGCATGATAAAGAACTGGGAACCTGCGGAGTTCGGCATCATGGAGCGAGCCATGGACAACACACCTGTATCGTGCTTTAACTGATTTGTAAAACCGTTATTGCTGAATTCTCCTTTAATACTGTAGCCCGGATTACCGGTTCCTGTTCCCAGAGGACATCCACCCTGGATCATAAATCCTTTGATTACACGATGGAAAATCAGTCCATCATAAAATCCTTTCTTCACAAGAGAGATAAAATTGTTGACTGTATTCGGAGCAATTTCCGGATATAATTCAGCCTTCATCACATCTCCGTTTTCCATTGTAATCGTCACGACTGGATTTGCCATAATTGTACTTCCTTTCTGATATTATTCTTGTCGGAGAAGACTTCGACTATTGAAGAATATTCTAACACCGGAGAACAGGAATTGTCTATCGAAAAATTATTTCACTGTTACTTTACAAACAACCTTCTTTTTACCACTCTGAATGGTAATCTTTGCCGTTCCCTTCTTCTTTGCCTTTACAACGCCTTTGTTGGTAACGGTGGCAACTTTCTTATTGGAACTGGTCACTTTTACCTTATCGGCACTGGTCAACGGATTCACTTCAATCGGAATCGTTGTCTTTGCACCACGTTTCAGTGTCAGTTTTTTCGTTCCAATCTTAATGGATTTGGTTGTGACTTTATTCTTCTGAACCTTAACGGTACAGGTTGCCTTCACTCCACTTCGAAGAGTTACGGTAATCACTGCTTTTCCGACTTTCTTTCCGGTCAATTTACCCGTTGAAGCATTTACTGCGACAACCTTTGGATTGCTGGATGTAAAGCTTGCAATTCCATCCCCTTTCAACATATCTACCACTTTCAGAGCAGTGGTGGATTTCTTCAGCTGAAGTGGAAGAGTTGTGGCACTCAGTTTGATATAAGGTGTCAGGGCTGCTGGTTCCTGAGACGGAGTCTCTGCAGGTTTTTGAACTGGCTTTTCTTCTGTATTAAGCGTACTGGAAACTTCAGTTTTTTCTACCTTATCATTGGATGCCACATAACCGGTTTCCAGTGAAGAAAGCGTATCCATATTGATATTTTCTTTGAGTACTGCTGCGTTATTGTCAGCGCTGGTCGATGACACGATCTTTTCAACTGCGCCCTGATAAGACTCCTTTTCTGTGTCCGTTAGTTCTGATAATTCACTTTCAGATTTAGTAGCAATCTTCTTTGCAACCGTTTCCGCCTCCGAATAAGCAGAATCAATCTTCGGAATAATCGTCACTTCTGTTCTGGCATCACATCTGCTACAATGTTTTGACATTGAACCGGTTTCGTTTGTAGTAGCCTCTTTATCGATAACTGCCTCACCAAAATCATGTCCCAAAGGATCACTTATCTGTTCCTCACGTTCATCGCATCTTGTACAGATTCTGTATTTCATTCCTTTTTCTTCACAAGTTGGTTCATATAATGTGATATAATCACCAAAAGCATGCTCTAACTTCTGAATCTCTTTTGTCTGTTTTTCATTACAGTATTTACATACCGCTTCTTGCATTCCATTCTCTGTACAAGTCGCTTCTTTTATTGTAACAAAGTCGCCAAATACATGAGTATGTTCTTCATTCTCTGCAACATCATTAATCACAAATGCAAGATCACCAGTTGTTTTATCCTTAAATGAAATAGTCAAATAATAGGTTTCATTGGCCTCCAAGTCATATGATAATGAGAATTCTTCATTGGAGGTTAAGCTACTTGTGAGGCGTAATCCATTTGAATCCCACAGCATTGCATCAGAGTCCATACCGGTCACACCATAAAAATAATACTTCTTTGCTTCTGTTGGAGTAAACGAATACTTCAACACTTCTCCCTGAGTTTCAATCATTCCTGTTTGACGTCCAAGTTCTGTGATTGCTCCTGTCTGTGGATAATCGGATAAATTCTTGACTTCTATCTGATAATTTTCCACATGACCGCCACCTTTTACATAAACAGGATATATTCCAGCTTTCAATGTCCATAAAGAACCTGTTGTATCCCATGACAGATTATAGTCTGTTGTAAACAACCATTTCCATTTGTTTTGATCACAGGAAATTGTTTCTTTTTTTCCGTCTTCGTAAACAACATAGGCTTTTAATCCACTATAACCATGTGGATTCAAATAATAAGTTCCAGGTGTCAGATAAAGCAACTCTGCCTGAACCATATTTTCTGATTCTTCTTCCTCATAACAATAAATCCCCTTCATGGCTCTATTATTTGGTTTTTTGTACAAGCTAAAATCATATTCTTTTTCTGGTTGTGCTTTTAACAAGAAATCATAATAATCTTCTTCTTCAACTGTAAAAACATAAGATTTACTTCCATCTAATTTCACAGAAGTTATTTTCTCCAGTTCTAAATTTGTTGCTAAATCTTCGAAAGATTTCACTTCAAAATCCATACTTGCACATTTTTCTTTCTGTTCTCCAGAAGTATGATATACTGTCACTGTACCTGATCCTATACCAAGACCTTCTTCCCAGCCATTGTTATAATCGATTCCTGTTATCTCATAACTAAAGCCCAGGCATCTCCAGAAAGAACCTGTACCTTTCAACGTCTCCGTAGAATTGTCCTCAAAGGTAAGAACAGTTTGAAGCTCATCTAACTCTATATAGCCACCCTCGCTGTAAACGTTACGCATTGTACTTGGGAAAGTAACTTTATAGCCTGTGATTTCTTTTCCTTTGGTAAAAGCAAATGAAGCATTCATATTTTCCTGCTGATATACATAGAAAGAAATGTAATAGGTTCCCTTTTCCAATTCTAAATGTCCTATTCTGCCTTGTTCATTTGCAGAAAACCAAAAACCTTCTCCACTCTCACTATCTGTCAGCACTGAAAAATCTGATGTATAAATTGCCCCACCTTCTATATCATAATCTATATCATCATAAATATACAGATCATAGATGCCGGATTCAGGTATTTCCAATTTGTAATAATTTTTACCTCGTGTTGCTGTATCAGCAAAAAGATATTTTTTGCCTAATTCACTGAAAGTACCTTTTATGGTCGTATTATCGTCTTCCTCAGATGCCATCACAATCTCCATATGTTTGATTTTTCAATTTATACGAAACACGGATTCCATTAGTATCTAACTGAGATTCTAAACCATAAACATACTCTGTTTTCACGTCTGACAAAGTAACCCTATACGATGTAACCATGTCTGCAAAGGATT
>JALERO010000123.1 GCA_022764265.1 Eubacterium sp.
ATGATTGTGTTTTCATCATCTGAAAAAGGGCTTTTGTAATGCATTCTTTTACAAATGCGTTCGCTTCCTGTTTTTTATTCATGTGATACAAAAACGCTCCTTTGTTTCTCAACACGTCTGTTTCATTGACGTGAAAATATAGATATGATACATTTGTTTCATATTTATATTATCTCTTTTTTGCGTTTATGTCAATCAAATCAGAGAGTATTAAACAATATATGAAGGAGGACATTTTATTGGATTTTAATGAATTCTATAAAGGAAAAGAATTTGAAGCATATGAATTTCTGGGGGCCCATGTCGGAGAAGCAGGTACCACGTTCCGGACCTTTGCACCGGCTGCAGAAAAAATTGCTGTAATCGGAGAATTTAACAATTGGACAGAACAGCCGATGCAAAAAATATATGATGGGAATTTCTGGGAGTGTGTCATTCCGGAGGCAAAAGTCGGAATGCTTTATAAATATCGAATCTATAAACAAGATGGAAGCTTTATTGACCATTGCGATCCCTATGCATTTTATTCTGAAATGCGCCCGGGAACCGCATCGATTATCTATGCTAAAGATTATCAATTTCATGATAAGAAATGGATTCATAAAAGAGATGCGTCTATGAAAAAACCATTAAACATTTATGAGATTCATTTTGGTTCATGGAAGAAAAAAACGGAGGAAGAAGATGGATGGTACTCCTATGAAGAAATGGCAGCTATTATAATTCCGTATTTAAAGGAAAATGGCTATAATTATGTAGAAATCATGCCGCTTTGTGAATATCCCTGCGATGCTTCCTGGGGATACCAGGCGACCGGTTATTACAGTCCCACTTCCCGTTATGGATTGCCGGAAGGCCTGTGCAGATTTGTCGATGAATGTCATAAAAATGAAATAGGAGTAATCCTGGATTATGTACCGGTACATTTCGCGGTCAATGATTATGCACTTTGGAATTATGATGGTACAGCGTTGTTTGAATACCCAAATAGTGCGGTGGGTGTCAATGAATGGGGGAGCTGCAACTTTATGCATTCCAGAGGGGAAACCTGTAGCTTTTTACAGTCGGCAGCATATTTCTGGTTGAAGGAATATCATTTTGACGGACTGCGTATGGATGCGGTGGGAAATCTGATATTCTGGCAGGGGAATCCGGACAGAGGAGAATGCCTCCCTGCAATCCATTTTTTGCAGACAATGAATCACGGGTTAAAACAGAGAATGCCGGAATGCTTATTAATCGCTGAAGATTCTTCCTCCTGGATTGGGGTGACAAAACCAGTAGAACAAGGTGGTCTGGGATTTGATTATAAGTGGGATTTAGGCTGGATGAATGACACCCTGTCCTACTTTTCAACAGAACCCCAATATCGTACAGAACAGTATCATAAACTGACCTTTTCCATGCAATATTTTTATGATGAACATTTCTTACTTCCTCTGTCACACGATGAGGTGGTTCACGGCAAAGCGACCATTTTACAGAAAATGGGAACAGAATATGAAGGAAAGTTTCCGCAGGCCAGAGCACTTTACATGTACATGTACGCACATCCCGGAAAAAAACTGAATTACATGGGAAATGAATTCGGGCAGCTCCGTGAGTGGGATGAGCGACGGGAACAGGATTGGAGCATTTTAGAGTATCCGGTTCATCAGGCATTTCACAAGTTCATGAAGGATTTGAATCATTGCTATCTGGAAAATCCTGCTTTATTTGAAAATGATTATGGTCGGGAAGGCTTTCGCTGGATTGACTGTCATCAGGAAGAAAAAAATATTTACGTCTTTGAACGGATTTCACACAAGCAAAGGATTGTAGCAATCTTTAATTTTTCCGCTCAGGAGCAGGAATATGATTTTGGAGATATGGAAATAGATATCTTAACACTTCTGATGGACAGTGACTGGAACTGTTATGGAGGAAATGCGGATCCATCTGTCGAAGCACAAAATATGTCACATGGAAGGATGGTACAATTACCTCCATTTTCAGGAAAGTATTATGTGATAGAAGAAAAATAGAATAAATTAATTTCAGAAGCTTAAAAATCGAGACTTATGGATTTCATCTGTAAGTTTCGATTTTTTTAAAATGTAAAAATTCACAATGTTGAGGATCT
>JALERO010000197.1 GCA_022764265.1 Eubacterium sp.
CTCTTTACTCCTTCTGAAATGTTAATTCAGGGCTTCCGCACCTGAAATAATCTCGGTTAATTCCTGCGTGATCGCACCCTGCCTTGCCCGGTTATAGGCCAGAGCCAGAGTGGAAATCATCTCGTCTGCGTTGCTGGTTGCAGCATCCATTGCCTGCATCCTGGCACCATTCTCACTGGCTACAGCCTCGATGAAAGCACCATAAATGGTACTGTTAATATATTTCGGGATAATCATATCCAGAGATTCCTCTGCTTCCGGCTCATAATTCATCGGAGCCTCTTTCGTCTCCGTCTTTTCCGATGCTGTCATATCTACTTCCACCGGAAGAAGTTTCACAAGTTTCGGAATGTGAACCACTGTGTTCTTAAATACCGTGTAGGCAAGATAAATCTCTCCGACTTCTCCTGCCGCATAGGCATCCAGAACCTTCTTTCCGATTGCGACTGCATCGGAAAATAACGGTTCATTCATAATATCAGAATCATCTGCCTCAATATGATATCCTCTGCGGGAAAGGGTTTCCACACCCTTTCTTCCAAGTCCGTAAATATCAATCTGTTCCTTTGGCATTCCGCTGTCTGTGATCAGTTTTACCACGTTGTTGTTATATCCTCCTGCCAGACCACGGTTGGAAGTCACAACAATGACAGCTTTCCTGTCGGAACCGTTTGGTACCAGATATGGATGATCGATATTGCCGGATTTGGCGAGAATGGACTGTACCGTCTCATACATTTTCTCAAAGTACGGTTTGGAACTTTCCGCCCTCGTTTTGGCCCGCTGAAGTTTAACGGTAGAAACCAGTTTCATGGCTTTGGTAATCTGCTGCGTACTCTGAATACTCTCTTTCCGCCGTTTAATATCTCTCATTGATGCCATACTGTTTCACCACCCTTAAAACTGAGCTTTAAATTCTGCGATTGCTTTCTGAATCAGAGCATCAGTCTCCGCATTGATCTCTTTTGTATCACGGATTGCGGAATAAATCTCCGGATATTTGGTATCGATATATTCCAGAAGTCCTTCTTCAAATTCAAGCACTCTCTCTACCGGAATATCCAGAAGATATTTTCTGGTCACCGCATAGATGGTGATAACCTGCTTTTCTACAGGAAGCGGGCGATACTGAGGCTGTTTTAATATCTCACGGATTCTCTCACCCTGTGCCAGTCTTTCCTTGGTATCATCATCCAGCTCGGAACCAAACTGGGCAAAGGCTGCAAGTTCTCTGTACTGCGCAAGCTCTGTACGGATCGGACCTGCGATCTTCTTCATAGCCTTGATCTGTGCGGAACCACCTACACGGGACACGGAAAGTCCGGCGTTGATCGCTGGACGGAATCCGGCATTAAACATCTCTGTCTCCAGATAAATCTGACCGTCTGTAATGGAAATAACATTAGTCGGAATGTATGCAGATACGTCTCCGGCCTGGGTCTCGATGATCGGAATAGCGGTAAGAGAACCTCCACCCAGTTCTTCAGACAGACGGGAAGCTCTTTCTAACAGTCTGGAATGAAGATAGAATACATCTCCAGGGTAAGCCTCACGTCCCGGCGGTCTACGAAGAAGCAGGGACAGGGTACGATATGCCGTTGCATGTTTACTCAGGTCATCATAGATAACCAGAACATCCTCTCCGTTCTCCATCCATTCCTCACCGATGGCACAACCCGCATAAGGGGCAATATACTGAAGCGGAGCCAGCTCACTGGCTGTGGAAGCTACGACGGTAGTATATTCCATTGCTCCGTACTCGGTTAATGTCTTTACAATGTTGGCTACGGTAGAAGCTTTCTGTCCGATAGCCACGTAGATACAATGCATATTCTGCCCTTTCTGGTTGATGATCGTATCTACTGCGATGGCCGTCTTACCTGTCTGACGGTCACCGATGATCAACTCACGCTGACCTCTTCCGATTGGCACCATGGAATCGATGGCCTTGATACCTGTCTGTACCGGAGTATCTACCGGCTGACGATCAATAACACCATGAGCCACACGCTCGATCGGGCGGCTCTTGCTGGTCTCAATCGGTCCTTTTCCATCTATTGGCTGGCCCAATGCATTGACAACACGTCCTGTGAGGGCATCCCCGACAGGAACTTCAATTACTCGTCCTGTTGTCTTTACAGTATCTCCTTCGCTGATATTCTTCTGGTCACCAAGTAAAACAGCACCGACATTATCCTCTTCCAGGTTCATGACCATACCATATACTTCGCCAGGAAATTCAAGAAGTTCACCCTGCATCGCATTTTCCAGACCATGAATACGAGCAATACCGTCCGCCACCTGAATGACGGTTCCCACATCGCTGGTTTCCAGTTTTGCCGTATAATTTTTAATCTGTTCTTTAATAACAGAACTGATTTCTTCCGGTCTTAAGTTCACCAAAATCGAATGCACCTTCTTTCTGCTGCGTTTTTATTCTTCAACAAATTACTGTCATATTATGATAACTGAATCTTTGATAACTGCTTTGTGAGCTTATCAAGCTGAGTCTTTAAACTGCTGTCCACAACTCTATCTTCAATTCTGATGACAAGTCCTCCGAGAATTGACGGATCTACACAGTAATCCATCTCAAAAGACTGGTATCTGGTGGTTTCCAGCAGACGTTTCTCTACAGCGGCCTTCTGTTCCTCTGAAAGAACGATGGCGGAAGTGACATGAGCAGTTCCGATTCCCTTATGCTCTTTCACCTTATGAAGGAAATAATCAAAAATATCAATCATGTCATTGTATCGGTCTTTTGTCACAATGATATGGAAAAATCCCATAACCTCATCGGACACCCGGCCTTTAAATACATTTTCAATGAAAGCAATCTTCTCATCTTTCACAACCTTCGGATGATTGAGCAACTTGGAAAGCTCCTCGTTCTGAAGAAATACTTCTTTAGCCGCCGCAATCTCTTCATACATGGAATCAAGCCTGTTCTCTTCCAGAGCAAGCTCAAACAAAGCATCCCCGTAAGTACTGCTTACTAATTTTGCCATGTATTCTCACCCATCTCTTCCAAAGTCTGCTCAATCAAAGCATTCTGTTTCTCTGTATCAATCGATGCCGCAACGATTTTTTCAGACATCAGTGCTGCAATGGAGATCATCTCCTGCTTCACTTCATCTTTCACGCGTTTTCTCTCAAGTTCTGCTTCCTGCTGTGCATTGGCAATAATGCGGGCAGCTTCCTCTTTCGCATCAGCGATGATCTCATTCTCCCGCTGCAATGCTTTCTTTCTGGAATCACTTAAGATCTGCTCTGCCACTTTATCGATTTCTTTTAACTTTCCGTCATATTCGTCCTTCATGCGAACTGCTTCTTCTTTGCTTTGTGATGCCTCTCTCTGATCTTTCATCACTCTTTCTTTTCGGTCATTTAAAATCTTTCTGACCGGATCAAGAAGAAGATAACTTGCTGCCGTAAACAGAATAAAGATGGCAATTGCCTGAAAGAGAACCTGGAAAAGAAGCTGCGGATCCAGACCGAATATTCTGTTATCATACACTAGTGCTTCTAATAACACTCTATGGCCTCCTTTCGATCAGCCCCGGGGGCACCGTTTTTTATAATTTTCCGAATAACGGATTTGCGTAAAGCAGAATCAGGGCAATAACCAGACCATAAAGACCTGTTGTCTCGGCAACCGCCTGTCCTAAAAGCATGGTGGACATGATATCTCCTTTTGCGCCAGGATTACGTCCTACTGCAGAAGCACCGTAACCAGCTGCAATACCCTGTCCAACACCAGGTCCGATACCGGCGATAACTGCAAGACCGGCGCCAATTGCTGAGCATGCCAAAATTAAACCTTCGTTTGTAATTCCTGTCATAATAAATTCCTCCTTAAATAAAATAATTGCTTCGGATAGTAATGAATTTCTGTTTCAGATAAATCAATATTAATTGTACCTGTCAGCGATAAATGTCATTGTCAGCATGGCAAATACGTATGCCTGGATGGCTCCGGAGAACAAATCAAAATAGACATGCAAAAATGCCGGAATTCCAAGCTTCACAAACCACGGAAGTAAACCATACCACAATCCCATCATGATCGTTCCTGCCAGCACATTTCCAAAAAGACGCAATGACATGGAGACCGGGGTGGCAAACTCACTGATAACATTTACCGGGAAAAAGATTGGGAAAGGCTCAAACAGATCCTTCACAAAACGGATTCCCTTATTCTTCACCCAGGCATATTCAATCATCACAAAGGTGATCAGTGCCAATGCAAATGTAGTTCCGAAATCTGCTGTCGGTGCACGCAGTCCAAAAAGTCCTGAAATATTTGACAGGAAAATAAATGCAATAAGCACTTCAACATAATTCATATACCTTTTGGCATTCGGACCCATGATACCTTTTACCATATTGTCCAGCATCTCTACGATCATCTCAACGGCATTCTGCACTGCATTCGGTTCATCATAATCCTTCATGATCTCATGTCTTGCAAACATGACCAGTGCCAAAAGCACGATACAGACGATCACGGTAGACACCATGGTGGTATTGATGGACAAAGTCTGTCCAAACAGTTGGAACTCATAATAACTGTGAATAAAGAAATCCACATCATTACTGCTGCTGAGCAACATCGGGGCCGCAACTCCACCGGCTAATCCGCATCCCATACTTTCACCTTCCTTTCCTCCGTATTTTTTTAGTTATATATAAATTAGTGTACATGTGCAGGTGAGCTGAAATCTTCAGACCGAGAATTCCGATGATCACTCCCGGAAAACTGATTGCCTTACACTTTATACCCGCCAGCGCAGCCACCAACATAACTAGCAAACGCAACATACTTCGAACGGTCATGGACCGTCTCGCTTTACTCTGTTCCATGGCAAGGCACTTCTCCAGGCCTTTTGCCATATTGACTCCCAATCCGATGGCAACGGCAGTTCCAAGAAAAAGTCCTACCGTATAACTGCCTTTATTGGGAACCATCAACAAACCAATAATCTCCAGCAACAAACTATATGCCAGACATCCAAAAATCAGATCAAGCAGTGTCTCATTTTCTTCCTGAATCCAGTTTGTCCATTTCATGAGAGTTTGATTCCTCTTTCCTTCCTTCTGTACTATTTCCGTCCTCCGCCGCATCAAATCCCGAAGAATATTTATTATTATCTTTAAGATTGACAAATCTTGTGATTACCGTATAGCAGGAACGAAAGCCTGCCATCATCCCCAAAAGGACCAGAAACGGGAAGATCAGTTCCTGATTCAGTCTGCGACTGAGAAACTGTCCCACAAATACACAAAAAAATGTAGGGGTCATCATGCATATCCCAAGCTGGCTGATCAGCACCAGCATCCGCAATGCACTGCGATTTTTTTTCTTTTCCATATTCAAAACCGCTCCCCGGTCACTCTGTCGGCAGCAGTTCCCCGATCACTCTGTCGGCTACCGCCTCCATCAGCTGTTCCAGAACTGTAAAACATTTCTCGTAGGATTCCTTATCCTCTGTAATCAACGGTATCTCGTCCTCCATATCAATAAAAGTACCGATGGACATACATGCAGTCTGTGTATTGAAATCCTCGCGAATTCGCTCTGCCTGTTCTCCTGTCATAGTCAGAACCAAATCTGCGGAATCCAGATCTTCCTCTGTCAGCTGAGAAGATCGAAACTCTTCAATTGCATATCCATGTTCTCTGAGAAGAGTCGCAGCAATCGGAGACACCGGTTCCGAAAAAAGAACCACCAGTCCTCTGGAGATTACTTCTATATCAGAAACTTCTTTTTTCCGGATCTGTCCCCGTAAAATAGTCTCTCCCATAAAGCTTCTGCAGAGATTATTCTCTCCGACAATAATAATCTTACGTTGCGCCAAGTCATCACCTCCTACAAAGAAATCAAATGATAGCCGGCCGCTTTCAACATTCGATTCATAATAGCATTTCCCAAACCATCTTCAAAAAAACTTTCTGAATAAATATAATCCAACTCAAAATCATCGCAGAATCTGAGAATACTGTATAAATGTGTTGCAATTGTGTCCGGATTGTCCCTTCTTCCGATGCTTTTCCGCACTCCCACATAATAACGGGCGATTGTCTCATCCGTTGCAATTACTCCAACTCTGTATCCCTGTCTGGTCTTCTCCCAGGCAAGGGCATTGATCTTATCCACCACCTGATCTTCCGGGCCTTCAACCAATGTCAAGCTTCCCTTCGGGGCATAATGACGATACTTCATGCCGGGTGCTTTGGCTACAATATCTTTTTGCATCGTCCGTCCTGACACAGCCGGATCCACCTGCACAGCTCCAATGACTTCTTCCAGCATTGCCTTTGTAATATATCCCGGCCTGAGAATCATCGGCACCTCGCCGGTCATATCCACAATCGTCGATTCGATTCCAATTCCAACAGCACCGCCATCAATAATCATGGGAATCTTCCCCTTCATGTCTTCCATCACATGCCCGGCGGTTGTGGGACTCGGTCTTCCCGACGTGTTGGCACTGGGTGCAGCAATCACTCTTCCACTCTCCCTGATCAAATCCCTTGCAGCAGGATGAGAGGGCATGCGAACTGCCACCGTAGGAAGACCTCCCGTGGTTCCATCAGGAACTTCTTTCTTTTTATTCAATATTACAGTCAACGGTCCCGGCCAGAAATGTCGCATGATCTTCCATGCTGCCTCTGACACTTCTTCAGCAACCAGATTAACCTGTTCTATATCAGAAATATGAACAATCAACGGGTTATCGGACGGCCGCCCCTTGGCCTTATAGATCCGTGCCGCCGCATCTTCATTCATGGCATCGGCACCAAGACCGTACACGGTCTCCGTCGGGAAAGCCACCAGCCCTCCATCGCGAATAATCTGTCCCGCTTCTTTAACATTATCTATTGTTACAAGCTTTGTTTCCATTGTGATCACCTCTCGCAGAATACAAAACCCCACTATACATACTTTCATAATATAACATGCCCTATACAAAAAGTCAAAAAAAGAAGGAAAATTACATAGCATTTCCATCAAATTTACTACAAGAACACCTTGGCGTATCTTTTCCCTTTTTTGGAATATATATTAGTAAAAAAGCTCTTTAAAAAGGTCTCTTCATGAAATTATCTCATTCTGTTTCTTATCGATTCATCATTCTTATTCTGATCTGCATCGCCATCGCCGGCTATAGTTTTTTTTATTTTTATCAAACCTCGGATATATTTCATTCTGCCAATGACTTCACCGTTGTTCTCGATGCCGGACACGGAGGAGAAGATCCGGGAAAAGTCAGTGCATCGGGAGTCAAAGAAAAAGATATTAATCTTGCTATTACCTTAAAATGTAAATCTGTTCTCGAACAGAATGGAATTCGTGTTATTCTGACCAGAGACACGGACTGCAGCCTTGAAGCTTCTTCTGCCAGTAACAAGAAGGCAAGCGATCTGAAAAATCGAAAGCTGCTCATCACAGAAAATAACCCGGACTGTGCAGTGAGTATCCATCAGAACAGCTTTCCGGATTCCGCTCAACACGGAGCACAGGTCTTCTATCATCCTTCCAGCCAGGAAGGAAAACAGCTGGCCTCTCTCATTCAGGAACAGACCGTGTATCTGACCAGCGAGGAAAACACGAGAAAAATAAAAGCAAATTCGGACTATTATCTCCTCAGAGATAATCCCATCCCTACGGTAATTGCCGAAGTATGCTTTCTCTCCAATCCCTCGGAGGCTGAGATGATCACGGATCAAGCAATGCAGGAAAAGGCCGCATTTGCCATTGCAATGGGAATCATGCAATATCTGTACGGATCTGCTTCTTTAATTATATAGTAATACCTTCTTCTCAACCTCACATTCAATTGTACTATAATTTACATGCTTTTACAATATTTTCCATGAATTTCACAAGATTTTTTAGGCATCGTGGCTTATTTTAACACTTTACAGTTTTCGGAATAATGTTTATACTATATACACCACATATTTGGCAATAACCGTATCCTCAGACGGTGTCAAATATCTCCGTATCCGGATATGAATTTGGAATAGTATATTCCCGAATTCATCCGATATCAGAAAAGGAAGTGAATTCATGAAATTAGAAAAATTAAACGATAATCAGATTCGCTGCACTTTAAGCAAATCTGATTTAGATAAACGCGAACTCCGATTATCCGAACTGGCCTACGGCTCCCCAAAGGCGCGGGCTCTGTTTCGGGATATGATACAGCAGGCTTCCATTGAACTGGGCTTCGACGCGGAAAATATTCCTCTTATGATCGAAGCAATTCCTATCTCCAGCGATTGTCTGGTTCTGGTCGTAACTAAAGTAGAAGATCCGGAAGAACTGGATACCCGATTCTCCCGTTTTTCCAGTCCTGCCAGTGACGATTATGATGACTCAGCCTTCGATTCTTCCGTTTCTTACGAAGAAGAATACGATGATGATTTCGACGAGGGCGTTCTGGCTTTTTCCGATAATGATTCAGAAGAAGAATTACCTTTCGGAGGCTCATCGGATGCAGAGCAGGGAGACCTTTCCATCGACAGCGCACTGGATCTCATCGCCCCATTTACTCACGCTATCGCCCAGGCCAAAAAAGAAGTGCTGCGGAAACGTCAGGAATCCTCCAACAAAAAGAATGGTATTCAGATTTATTCTTTCCGGAATCTGGATACAATCACCGTCTTAAGCAGTTTTCTGACCCCATTTTTCCATGGAGAAAGCCGACTGTACAAGGATATCTCTTCCAATCTCTACTATTTGTTTCTTTTCAGAGATGAAGAGCATCCTGACACATTTAAGAGAGCCTGCACCATTGCATCCGATTACGGTACATTACTGCCATCCTCTTACTCTACTCTTTCCTATTTTGAAGAACATCATTGTGAGATTTTCCGGGAAAATGCTCTGGAAACTCTCAGACAGCTTATATGAGAAAGAAGGCATATTACTTGAATAACTATAAGAAACTACTGGTCTTTTGTCTTTGCATAGCACTGTTGTGTACCACATGCCCTGCACAAGCGACAGAAGCACCGGTAGAAACAACCACAACCACCGTGAAAAAAGCGGAAACCACAGAGACAACCACATCAGAACCATCTCATCCTACAGAGCCCGATGCATCCTCAGAAGATCACTCGGCTTCTGACATTCCTGCCACCGAAGCCCCATCTCCCCCATCCCAATCGGAGGAATCTTCTTCTGAAGACACCCGGACTTCTGTCGATACAGAGAAGACCGATCCCACCACCTCTTCCCAGGAGGCAACGGGCACTGTCTCATCCTCAGAATCTCCCGAAGCCGGCACAACAGAAAGTACTTCTGATAAAACAAACAAGAAAAAAGCTTCTTCCAAAAAGACCGTTTCAGAAACAGAAACGAAAAAACTGGATGACACCATTATCGATGCGGAGGATTCCGCAGAAAAAGAGGAAGATCCGGAGACCATTGATCCTCGGGTTTATAGTAACTCCCAGCTTATCACGAAAGAAAATGCAGAGTTTATCGGCAATTTCATCTATTTTAATCAATGTGACAGCGTCTGGAATCAAAACGGCTATCGAATTGCCTCTGCCGGCTGCGGTCCGACTTCCATGGCCGTCGTCATTTCTTCCCTTACCGATCAATGGGTAACCCCGCTCGATACTGCTATCTGGGGATACGAACACGGCTACTATTCGTCCGCCGGTTCTGCCCATGAGATGATTCCGGCCATGGCAGAAGCCTTCGGGCTGAAATGTAAAGGAGTCGGCACAGATTATGAAGCCATCAAAAAGGCTCTGAAGAAGGGAAAACCGGTCATTGCCCTCATGGGACCGGGCTATTTTACAAGGAAAGGACATTTTATGGTTCTTGTCGGAATTGATGACAATGACAATGTCATAGTTGCAGATGTGGCAAGCCGGGAACGTTCTTCTTACAATTATGCACTGTCCGATATTATCCGACAATCCAAGGCCGCCAGTGCCGGCGGACCTTTCTGGATCCTATCCAATCCGAAGGACAAGAAGGTAGAGGAGCCACCGAAAGAGCCGCAGCCAAATCCGGAATACGTCCTTTGTCCGGAGAATCTTGTTACATATCATATTAGAGACAAGGTATCCGCAATGGGGCAAACCGGAATTATCAAAAAATTGACTAAAAAATCTGCTTATATTCTGACCGACGGTGGAAATTATATCACCACTCACCGTGGCAGTAAGCAGATTCCTCTGTCCGAAATCAAGCTGTTAAAGAAATCCGTTATCAAACCACACCGAAAGATTTAAATTCCTTACGGAGAAAAAAGGGACAGACCTTGTGAACGTATTGCCTTCATTTGGCATACTGTTCACAAGTCCTGTCCCTTTTTGAACTGTCATCGTCTGTTTTTATTTATTTGCCAGATACTCGTTGATCTGAGTCAGTACTTCATCGGCGTTCATGCCGTGAACCATACATGCCTCTTCCAGGCTTTCCATTGCAGATGACGGGCATCCAACGCAGTGCATTCCTGCTGCCATTAAGATTGCTGCAATTCCCATATCCATCTGAAGCATCTCGCCGATTAAGGTCTGTTTTGTTACCTGTGCTGCCATAATTCTTCCTCCTGTTTTAGTTATATTCTCGCAGTTGTAAGTCAGCTGCCCTTTTGTATTTACAGTAATTATTTACTTGCAATCCACAGTATAATACAAGGTTCTCAAAAGTTCAACTGATTATTTCTCAATTTCTTTGATAAGATTGATCATTTCGATGGCTGCCAGTGCGCAATCATATCCCTTGTTACCTGCTTTTGTGCCGGCACGCTCGATGGCCTGCTCGATATTTTCTGTGGTAACGATACCGAATAATACAGGGATTTCAGAATTCAGGCTAACCTGAGCCACGCCTTTGGATACTTCATTACATACGTAATCGTAATGGCTTGTTGCGCCTCTGATCACGGTTCCCAGAGCGATCACTGCATCATATTTTCCTGATTTTGCCATTTTCTCGCAGATCAGCGGAATCTCGAAAGCACCCGGAACCCATGCCACGTCAATATTTTCTTCTTTTACGCCATGACGTACCAGACCATCCACTGCTCCTCCCAATAATTTGGATACAATAAACTCGTTAAATCTCGCACATACAATACCGATTTTCTCTTCTCCGCCTACTACTTTACCTTCAAATACATTTACTCCCATTTTTATGTCCTCCTATGATAATGATTAATATTTTGTATAATGTCCCATTTTCTCCTGTTTGGTTTTCAGATAGAAAATGTCATCTTCATTTGCTTCAATGACAATCGGAACTCTCTCCACGATTTCAATGCCGTAGCCGGAAAGTCCCACAACCTTGGCAGGGTTGTTTGTCATAAGGCGCAGCTTCTTCACGCCAAGATCTGCCAGAATCTGAGCACCGATGCCGTAATCTCTCAAATCGTCCGGGAATCCCAGAGCCAGGTTTGCTTCCACGGTATCCATTCCCTGATCCTGAAGCTGATATGCTTTTAACTTGTTGATAAGACCAATGCCTCGTCCTTCCTGACGCATGTACAACAGAATGCCTCTGCCTTCCTTTTCAATCATGGTCATGGCTGCAGCATACTGCTGTCCGCAGTCACATCTTCTGGAGCCCAGTGCGTCTCCGGTCAGACATTCAGAATGTACACGACATAAAACCGGCTCTCCGTTGGCAACATCGCCTTTTACGATTGCCACATGGTGCTCCCCATTTAATTTGTTCACATAACCGAAGATCCGGAAATGTCCGTAATGGGTAGGGAAATCCGCTTCCGCCTCACAGCTGACAAAGGTTTCGGTGTTTCTTCTATATTGAATCATGTCTGCGATGGTGATGATCTTGATATCATGTTTTTTGGAAAATTCCATCAACTGTGGAGTTTTTGCCACACAGCCGTTCTCATCAAGAATACCGCAGCGGAGTCCCACCGGTCGGAAGCCTGCCATCACAGCCAGATCTACCGATGCTTCTGTAAATCCGGTCCGTTTCAACACACCTCCCTGCAGAGCCACTTTCGGGAAAATGTTTCCCGGTCTTTTGAAATCAACGGCTCTTGCCTCTGCAGTCGCTGCCTTCATAACTGTCTTGGAACGATCCGCTGCAGAAACTCCAATCGTAACATCGGCACTGTCAATGGAAATCGTTCCCATTCCCGGGAACTGCTCTCTGTTCTCCCAGATCAGCTCTTCCACACCAATCTGCCGGGCTACCTCTTCAGAAATCGGCATGGTCAGAAGACCTTTTCCATAGCTCAGCATGAAATTCACCGCCTCCGGTGTTGCGTGTTCTCCGGCTACCACCAGGGCACCGTCGTTTTCTGCATCTCCATCATCGACAACAATTACCATCTTTCCAAGTTTGAAATCTTCAATTGCTTCTTTCACTGAATTAAATTTAAACTCGCTCATCTATCGTGTCCTCCTTGTTTATACTAAGATGTCGTATGTTAAAATCCATTTTCCATCAGAAATTCCATGGTGATGTTGGATTTCGGCTTCTGTTCCTGTTCCTGATATCCCAGCAGCTTCTCCACATATTTTCCAATCATGTCTGTCTCCAGATTCACGGAATCTCCCGGCTTCTTCTCCAGGAGTGTGGTGTGCATTCCTGTATGTGGAATCACAGAAACTGCAAAACTCCTGCTGTCCACCTGTGCCACTGTCAGGCTGATTCCGTCGATGGTGATGGATCCTTTTTCTACAATATATTTTAAAACCGATGCATCTGTCTCAATGTCAATCCACACTGCATTGTCATCCTGCTTCATGGAGGTGATTACACCCGTACCGTCCACATGTCCGGCTACAATGTGACCGCCAAACCGACCGTCGGCTGCCATGGCTCTCTCCAGATTCACGCGGCTTCCACCTTTTAACGCTCCCAGATTGGTACGACGCAACGTCTCATGCATCACATCTACACTGTAGCTGTTTTTATCAAAGGATGTGACGGTCAGACAAACCCCATTCATTGCAATACTGTCTCCCAGATGAATGTCCTCCATCACTGTATTGGCCTGAATGGTAATCACCGCTGACTTTGCACCCATTTTAATGTTTTTAATGACTCCAACTTCTTCAATGATTCCTGTAAACATCTCTCATCCTCTTTTATTGTGATAATTCGGCTTTTTTATATTCCAGCAGGATATCCTCTCCAAAACGGCTGACATTCTCCAGCTCAAACATCCATGCATCTCTGGCCAGTTCCAGACCGACACCTTCCACCGGTGTCTTGGCATCCTTTCCGCCAAACATCTTCGGTGCCACATAGCAATAAGCTCTGGAAACAATTCCGCTTCGGAGTGCGCTCTCATTTAATGTGCCCCCGCCTTCCAATAAAATACCGTCTATTTTTCTATTGCCCAGTTCCTCCATCAATGCATTGAGATCCAATGTGCCATCTTTCGGAGGAATCCGCAGTACCTCGACCTGACAGGCTTCCAGTTCGGCTGCCTTCCCCTCATCTGCTTCCGGCAAGCAGGCAACAATTAATGGATATTTATCCGCCGTCTTCACCAGATTGGAATCCATCGGAATCCGTAGATGACTGTCACAGATAATCCGAATCGGATCTCGGCCGCCCTCCATCCGGCAATTCAAGGTCGGATCATCCGCCAGCACCGTGCCGATCCCGGCCATAATCCCTTTATAATGATTGCGAAGGCTCTGCACGTGAGCTCTGGCTTCCTCGCCGGTCACCCATTTGGAATCTCCCGTATGGCAGGCAATCTTTCCATCCATGGTCATGGCATATTTCATTGCCACATAGGGCCGCCCGGTTCGAATAAAATGAAAGAAAACATCATTGATGGCATCACATTCCTCTTTCAGGAAATGAGGCACCACCTCAATCCCATGCTCTCTCAGGATACGAAAACCTTTCCCTGACACCAGTGGATTAGGATCATCAGATCCCACCACCACTCTGGCAATACCTTCCTCCATAATCGCCTCGGTACACGGCGGCGTCTTACCGTAATGACAGCACGGCTCCAACGTCACATAAATGGTGCTTCCCTTCAGCGAATTGCCTCTGGCCTTTGCGTTGGCAATGGCATTTCTCTCCGCGTGAAGCTGTCCATAACATTCATGATAGCCCTCACCGATAATCTCACCATCCCGGACGATCACCGCACCAACCAGCGGATTGGGATTCACATGCCCGCTGCCTTTCCGGGCCAGTTCGATGGCTCTTCTCATATATTGTTCTTCCTGCATTCTCATCCCTCCATCCTCAAATGGAAATATGTACCTTCTCTTCAAGCACCCCTTGGTATTCTCGAAGAGAGATACCTCTCTGTAACAGAAAATGCCCTGAAACTCATCGTCCTTCCACGATAAATCTCAGGGCAATTATTACCACGTAAATACTGCACATGAAAAACCATGCGCCAGACCATCTTCTACCATCCGGACTGTACCGTCGGCTCCGGAATCACACCGGAT
>JALERO010000198.1 GCA_022764265.1 Eubacterium sp.
ATTTGAACAGGAATATCCCAATGTCGAAATTCGCTATATCAGCGGTATTTTGAAAGAAGACTATTCCGAATGGCTTTCAAGACAATCCTTAAATGGCACTTTACCGGATGTGTTCATGGTGCTTCCGGAAGATTTTACCACATTTGCTTCGGTGGGAGTTCTGAAAAATCTGGATACTATGTTGGAAGCAGATTCCTCATTCAGAGAACAGGATTTTTATCAGGGTTGTTATGATGCGGGAGAGTATCAGGGACATCAATACGCACTTCCCTATGAAAGTGTTCCGACACTGATGCTTGTCAATAAAACATTATTAAAGAAAAATAATATTGTATTGCCGGATAACAGCTGGACCTGGGATGACTTTTATGATATATGTAAAAAGATTACAAAAGATATAGATGGTGATGGAAAAACAGACCAGTTTGGAGTGTATGATTACAGTTGGATGGATGCCATTTACAGTAATGGAGGGGGAGTCTTTGACGAGAGTGGAACCACCTGTAACATCACGAATCCCTCTGTTGAAAATGCTATTCTTTTTGCAAGAGATATATATTTGTTATCCGGAATCCAGAATCCCACAGCGGATGATTTTGACAAAGGACAGATTGCATTTCGTCCGATCACATTTTCAGAATTTCGTACTTATAAACCTTATCCGTGGAAAATAAACAAATACTTTGATTTTGAATGGGATTGTATTCCTCTGCCGGATGGACCGGATGGAGAAAATATGTCTGAGACAGAGACCATGTTAATGGGAATCAATGCAAAATCAGAACACAGTGCAATTGCATGGAACTTTCTGAAAAAATTAACTTATGATGAAAGGGTACAAAAGAAAATATTCCAATATTCCAAGGGAATTTCGGTTTTAAAAAATGTTACCAATTCGGAAGAGACGGAACAAATCTTGAAAAACAGTGTGGGAGATGATACGGTTGTGCAGGTTTCCCTGTTGGATGAGATTATGGAGAGAGCGGCCAAAAAGGAGAAATTTCAGCAATATGACACGGTAGTCGATTATATGGATGGGGAAATTATAAAACTTTTTCTGGAAGAAGGAGATTTTGATATGAATCTTATGAAGCTAAAAAAGAAGATTGATAAGATGTTGAAAGAATATTGAAAAAGTTTCTATAAAAAAATATGACATTTGTCATGGAAAAACAGAAAGTAGAATACATTTGTAAGAAAAAGTGATGACATCTGTAAAGGGTCAATGGTGACAAATTGCAGATGTCTTTTTTGTGTGCAATTGTTACAATAAACTCACAAAATGACAAAGAAAGGAGAGCAATATGAAGTATGTAGTATTAGTCAGTCATGGTACATTTGCACCGGGATTGAAAAGTGTTCTGGCAATGCTTGCAGGCGGAGAGCGGGAAGATGTCATCAGCGTCGGACTGGAAGATGGTATGAGTGCCGACCAGTTTGCTGAGAAATTCCAAGATGCAATCGGCTGCATCAAAGCAGAAGACGAAATCATTCTTCTGGGCGACATCATTGGTGGTTCTCCGATGACCAATGCACTGGAACAGATTTCGAAAAAAGGACTGGAAGGACAGACCATCGTATTTGGCGGTATGAACCTTGCCATGGCATTGACTGCAACCCTCATGAAGGACGATGTTGATAAGGATCTGTTAAAAGACGCCCTGATCAGCGAAGCTCAAAATGCAATCAAAGAATTTGTATTGGAAAGTTCGGATGATGAAGAAGATGACATTTAATATTGCAAGAAGGAGGAAATAAGATGTCTGTATCATTTTTAAGAATTGACGACCGTATGATTCATGGTCAGACTGTTACCCGTTGGTCATTAGAATATCCATGTGACGGCCTGATCGCTGTAAATGACAGAGCAGCAACCACAAAAGCTTTAAAAATGGCTTATAAGAGTGCCAGCACGAAGAAAACTTTTGTCTGGACTTATGATCAATGGAAAGAGAAAAATCAGAAAGTTCTCGATAGCAAGGATCAGTATTTCCTGATTACAAAAGATCCGATTCAGATGAAAAAGATTCTGGTTGATGATGGATTCGTTCCTAGCGATGTGAAAAAAGTTATCGTCGGACCATGTAATGACCGTCCGGGCGCTGTGAAGCTGGGAAATAATCAGTCCATTACTCAGGAAGAAGCAGATGCTCTGGAAGCAATCTATAAAGCCGGATATGAAATCGAGTTTGCGTTGGTAAAAGAAGCTTCCATCGGAACCTGGGAAAAATTCAGAGGTCAGTTCGGTTTTAACTAAAATCAGAAAAAGGAGAAAAGATCATGACAATTAGTTGGATACAAGCAGTGATTTTAGGTATCTTTGCCTGCCTTGCCAGTATGCCTGGTATGGGAGGAA
>JALERO010000206.1 GCA_022764265.1 Eubacterium sp.
ATACTGTTCCTGATAAAATGCATGGGTATCTGCATCCGGTTCACATACTTCTTTAATATGAAGATTATCATTAATTGCCGATTCCAGATCTGTAATATCACCTACCGCATAGGCCCCAAACAGACAGTTTGTCATGACTGCCCCGGCCGCATTTTCCAGAGTGATCGTTCTGCTGTCCAGCATATCAGCCTTCATCTGATTCCAGAGGCTGTCCCGACTTCCGCCTTCTGTGATGGTAATCCGGCTGAGATCAATGCCTGCTGCCCGATACAGCTCGGTGATTTCCATGTAATCATAACCGATTGCTTCCAGAACCGCTCTCCACAGCACCGCCTGATCCGTATCCATCGTCATATTGAGGAAACAACCGGAGGCATCCTTAATATCGTTGGTTCCACCTGTGAGATAAGGCAAAAACAGAACTCCGTTGGAGCCGGCCGGAATATCCGCAGCCTGACGGCTCAGTACCTGATAATAATCCCCGTCCTGCTCCTGTCTGCAAATGTTGTCCTTATACCAGCGGAGCGCCAGACCTCCCGTCCGGATATATCCCCAGTAAAAATAGGTATCCGGAAGTGTTCCACTGTTGAAAATCAACCCCGCACCTTTCTGACTCAGTTCAGGAATAATTCCGCTGGTGGAGACACAGAACATAGAGCAGGTTCCTGCCACATCCACGGCCTGCCCCGGCTTCATATTGCCACTTCCGATCATGGACTGCATGGTATCCCCGGCACCGGCACAGATCGGGATTCCCGCCGGGAATCCGGTCTTCTGAGACATTTCCTCCGTCAGATGTCCGACAATATCCCAAGGCTTCACTATTCTCGGCATCATAGATTCCGGGATGCCAAGAAGCTTTAACTGTTCTTCAGACCAGCATTTTTCTTCTACTTTATAACCAAGTCCCCAACCGGACATCGTACCCCAGTCAATGAACATATCCTCTGCCTGAAGTCCTGCCAGATGAGCCAGCACATACGGCGCATCATGTACGAACTTCACACCTCTCTCCTGAAACTCTTTGGAATTCTTCAAAAACCAGCGGGCAAACATAGCCGGAAACATACAATTCGCCTCCGGATTACCGGTTTCCTTTCCCCAGATATCCAGATTCCAGCTGTTAATCAGCTCCACATCCTCTGCAGTACGGGAATCCAAATAATTCACATACGGCGTGATCGCATTTCCCTCCGCATCCACACCACAGATTCCACAGATAATTCCGTCTCCCATGATAGACTTCACGTCCGCCGGATTCAGATTCTTCTCCCTCATCTTATCGGAACACGCTTTCATCCCCTTGATGGTAAGCTGTAGATATTCATCACAATCCATATTCACCCAGCCCGGTTCCGGATAAGTCAATGTGGTTGGTGAGCTGGACGAAACAATACACTCCAAATTCTCATCGTACACTGCCACCTTCACGCTCTGGGTACCGGCATCAAATCCAAGATAATACTGACTCATGTTTCTTCCTCCTGTTTAAACATCATTGTAGGAAACGGGGTAATTCCCTATTACATAAAGAAACCCTCCCGAATCGCTTCGGGAGGGAAAGATAATCAACGCAATCACAGAACACTTCTTTCTAAATCTACTCTACTCAGAAAATAAATCAGAAAAAAGTATCTCCACGTCTTCTTCTCACATCCAGACTATACTGTCGGCCCCGGAATCACACCGGATCATGCCTCACGGCTCGCGGGCTCACATTTCAAACACAATGTACACCGCCGGTCGGGAATCTCACCCTGCCCCGAAGAATTGTTTCGTTTACCATAGTCATTATAACTTATTATAAAGGTTTATTCAACCTCTTCCCCGTTGATTTTTCTAACAATTCCCGCCTGGACAGTAATCTCTGCATTGTCTCCGATCTGAAGAGACTGCCACATTTTTAACGGCACACTCTCCGTATACTCTTTCTTTTTTGTTGTGAATGTTAGATTGTAGTTTTCTGTTTTGTTGCCTTCCCGCTCTTGTCCGGTCAGATTTAGCTCTCCCCAGTATGGAGCATCATCTTTTCCTTCTGTTGTCACATTCCGGGTTTCTTGCCACCGTTCTATCTCATAATAATATTTGGTAGCATAAATCGGAACGTCTTTGTAAACTGGTTTCTCCACTGTCTCGTAATATGTTTCTGTTATGTATCTAGGGGTCTGAACGGTTTCTTCAGAAAAAGTACCATCTCCGTTATCTACATAGTTTGTATAGGTATCATATCCATCCTGTACCGTTCGAGTCCGTTCTTCCTCAACAGTTTCATAGTGATCCAACACCTGATCATAATGATGTATTTCTTCCTTTTGGTCATAGATCCGTCCGCCATCCGGGACATCCCAGTCTGATTCCTGAACTGTTATGTAATCCTCAATCGCAATGTTGCGCTGCCAACTTTTATCCTTGAGTGTTGCATCCATGTTTTTGGGTGACAGGAGCATAACCCCAGCTATGATGACTAGGATTGCAGCAAGCGCAGCACCGAATATTCCGAATTTGGATTTCTTTTTAGGAACCGGTGGCTCTGATGGATTAGAATCCGGGACATTATCTTCTATTTTATCCTCAGGGGTATGTTCTGGTTTTTGTACCGAGAAATAATCCCCTTCCATCTCTTCTTTTGGTCCTCCGCAATTGATGCAGTAGTTCGCATCATACCGGTTGTAGCTGTTGCAGTAACCGCATACCCAATCGGCACCTTTTCCATAATTTTTCGCCGTTTCCTCATCAAGATACTCAATCTCGTCGGGCATATAAAATTTCACGTCCTTGTCCTGCGGATGCCCGCACCCAGGACAGTATTTTGCCAAACCACGAATCCCCTTTTTGCCACAATACTTGCAATCCCAACGTCCTTCAATTAATTTCCCCATTGATTTCCCCCTTTCTTGTAATAGATCAGTCAAATTATACTCTACAAATGCAGGAAGGCTATTTAATTAAAACAATTGTACCATTGATTTTTTCAAAAGGCAATTGAAAGGCTCCTATATACGTATAAGTAATATTCTATAAAAAATACCAGAATCAGCGGAAAGCATTTATTCCATTCCCGACTCTGGTATTTTTCTGCATGATTTTATTTCTCACTGATTTCCATATTATCAAGGGCATATTGAAGGGCCATGCTGATCAGCTCATTTCTGGACCGGTTTGTCTTCGCCGACAAATCATTGAATTGTTCCTGCAGAGATTTCTCAATGCGTATGCTCATTGTCACATATGTATCCTCTTTTGGTGTAATAATAAATTTATCCATAGTAAAAACCTCGATTTTTTATTATATTATAAAGTGAATCAAGGCTCTAAATCTATAACATAAAATGATGTAAATTTTTAATGCATTTTATGTTATAATATCTTGTTTCATATACAATTTTGAAGAAAACAGGTGTATAATGTAAGTACAAAACGTACTTAAAAATGAAACATTCCTATTGATAACATATACTATGAAAGTGGAATTACAATGGAGGAATCCAAAGGAGGAATTTAATGATCAAATTAACAAAGAGTGAGCAGGAAGTAATGGAATTATTGTGGGCATCGGAAGAGCCTCTGTCCTCCAGAGAAATCATAGCGAAAAGCAAAGACAAAACCTGGAAGGACAGCTATATTCACATCATTATTAATTCCCTATTGGAAAAAAATATGATTCAGGTTTCAGGTTTTAAACAAACTACCAAAAATTATACCCGGATTTTTTCTCCAACTATCTCAAAGGACAAATGGATGATATCGCAAATCTCAGAGAGTGAGCATTCGAGTTCAACGATTAAATACTTATTTGGTGAAATATTACAACAGATCCACGATCAGGAAAGCTTAAATGAATTGTCTGATTTTATAGAAAAGCAGAAAAAACGTATCGAAAAGAACCGACGCGGACAGACTGATTGATGGGTCAGTTGCCTGCGCCGGCCTTATATGTAATAACCGAGGTTATTGGAACAAGTTTTTTACTCTGTCCAGAAAGCTTTCTTTTTCCTCAACCTGTGCGGTTTCCTCTTCCTCTTCTACCTTAATTCCATCGGTGGAAATGATAAACTGCACAGCATTTATGTTTTCATTTTTTTCAGAGGTGAAAGAAAGTGGCTCAAAATCAGAAGTATCATATTGAGAAGTCAGGGCATCGATCTGTTCCTGTACTTTTTCCGGAAGATCTTCCACATTGATTGCGAATTCGTTGGTTCCATCTGCCAGTTCTTCCGTTCCATCTGCAGCCTCGGAGATGCCTTTTGTATATTCTTTTAATCCATCATCCAGTTTTTTATAGGAAGAGGAAAGGGTATCCACGCCATCCGTGTAGCTTTTCAGGCCGCTGTGGAATTGGCTGTAACTTTTACTTAACTGAGAGATTCCGGTTTTCAGAGAATTCAGGGAACTGGTGATTGATTTTGTATCCACCCCATCGAGACCGGATTTCATCTGATTGATTCCTGTTTTCAGAGTATCAATTCCCTCTTTGAGAGTCGGCAGCTGTTGATCTACGGCAGAAAAAGCAGCCTTTACCTGCTTGTAGGTTTCTTTTACAGTCTGCGCTCCTTTATATTGTTCGATAAGCTTCTGATAAGCAGACAGTGCTACATCATCGCCATAGCATACATCTAGCAATTTATTCAATTCTGCCTCACTGATCGTATTGTCCGGAATTGATTCCATGGCGGAGTCCAGTGCAGAAAATGCGGCGGAGTATCCTTTATTTAACTGGGAGAGACCGCTGCTCAGGGTATCCAGAGAGGAGGCAATGGTCTCACAGGCCTTTTTCAGTTCTGACATTTGTTCCAGATCGCTGAAATCTGCCTTGCCCAGAGATTTATTAATGGTATTTAAAGCCGATTTAATCTGTTTGGAAGCATTAACGATGGTTTTGGAGTTCCCGGAGAGAGTAGAAAGGCCCGATGCAAATTGAGCAGAGCCGCTTTTCAGGCTGTCTGCTCCGTTATCCAGTTTTTTCATTCCCTCTGCCAGCTTCGAAGTTCCCTCATTCAGCTGATCAACGGCATCGGTCAATTCATCAAATTGGTCAACCATCTCATCGGTATCTCCCATATTGATTGCCATGGAAAATGGTGTTCCGGTAATGGAGATTCCATCCATCTCAAAGTTCTCAACGTCTGCCGTCACCACAAAATGATTGTCCTGTTCCGGCATACCGGTGAATACCACCTGTTTTGCGGTGCCTGCTTCAGCCACGGCTGCATCTTCAGCCACAATCTTTCGGGTTGTCTCCCCTTCCAGGCTCAGATTGATCTGAAGCAGATAGTTATCATAATACCGGCTGTCGACTCTGGCATTCTTCTTTGTATCGATGATGATTTCCAGAGAACCGGTTTCTCCTGCCAATTCTTCCGGTGTCATCTCGTTTCCGTCCAGTTTATAGGTAATGGTAAAATCCCATGGCAGCTCTGCATTTTCCATATCTCCCTGATAGTAAAACTTTCCTTCTTCCGCATGGAAGGTAATCTCATTGCCATCCTGGTTCAGTGCTTCCATATTGGTAAGATTTTGTACCTTGGTATAATTGCCGTAATCTGTAATATCTGTCTCTTCATCTAACGTATAGGAATTCACCACATAGGTACCGGAAATCTCTCCATCAGCTGACATATGTACATACACATTTTCCAACCATTTTTCCCAAAGCACTCACAATCATATTGCTCGAAATCGCGCCGAGACAAGCGCCTGCTGAGGTTAAAATTGCCGCGGACACAAGAATGGAGCCGAAGGTTTCTCCCATGGCATCGATGATTGCCTGCTTCTTATTGTTATCGTTTCTTACTTTGAGATAATTGTCCGTCAGCAAAATCGCGTAATCTACCGTAGCGCCCATCTGAACGGTGCTGACTACCAGATAACCAATATAACATAAGGATTCCCCCATGAAATAAGGGATTGCCATATTGATCCAAATGGAGCATTTAATCGTCAGAATAAGCAGGATTGGAAGAAACCAGTTTTTAAATGTCAACATCAATATAAGATAAATACTAATCACGGTAATCAGATTTACTTTCTTGTTATCACTTTCCACGTAGGTCTTCATATCATACAGATTGGCACTCTGTCCACAGGTATAGACATCAGAATCATAATATTCCTCCGCCATGGTTCTGACATTTTTCACCAGCTCAAAAGCTTCTTTTCCCTCATTTTCTGTATCCGTATATAAAATAATTCTTGCATATTGATCCGAATAGAACTGGCTGGTTATCTCCGAACTCAAATATTGCTCCGGTATTTTGTTGGAAACCATAGAAGCATAAGCAACTACACTTGTAATATGATCGGTGTCCTGTAATTTTTCACAGAGCAGCGACTCTTTCGTGCTATCTCCCCTCGGAACCATCAGCACAATGGTATTGACCGTCCCGAATTTTTCCACTATATAATCAGCATCTTCACTGGGTACCACGTTCTCCGTCCCGTAAAAAAATTCATTTTTACTCTGCGCCAGAATGCTCGGAATGATAATCACCATAAGAAGTATCAAAACCGGTATTTTTATCTTCATAATTCCCCGTCCAATGGATCTGAATTCCGGGAGAATCCTTTTGTGTGCTGTTTTATCAATCCAATTATGGCAGCAGAGCATCAACGCCGGCAAAAACACCAGTACCGAAATAAAGCTCAGAAACACGCCCTTCACCAGACTGATGCCCATATCCGGACCAATCTTAAAATTCATGAACAGTAAGGCCAGAAAACCAAAGAGCGTTGTCATCATACTGGCAGAAATGGATCTGCCGGAATCCTGAATCGCCATCACCATGGCTTCTTTCACGTCCATCTCCTGCCGATATTCATTAAAGCTGTGAGATAAAAATACCGCATAATCCAGTGAGACTGCCATCTGCAGGATCGGTGCCACCGCCAGAGTTACAAAAGATATGTCTCCAAGAAAAATATTACTCCCCAGATTGACCAGCACCGCCACTCCGATTGCCAACAAGTATAAAAACGGTTCCACCCAGCTGTTAGTAGTCAAAATCAATATGATCAACATTAACGGAATCAAAATGAGAATTGCCTTGCTGGCCTCTCCCATTGCCATTGACTGGGACTGGGCCAGTTCATCGGAATTTCCGGAGAATTTGCAATCTTTCCCCGTTGATTCCCGAATCGCATTGATGGCATCCTGTTCTTTCCCATCTTCTACCGTGACAGAAAAAAGAGCACATTCATCCTTATAATAAGTCTCGACTTCTTCCTGATTCTGAATATCCAACGGTTCCGTGAGATCCATCAGATCATCCAGCCAGGTCACAGCCTTCACATAATCCGCATTTTCGATACATTCTTTCAAATGTAAAGCTTCCGGAACATCTACATTTTCAATCAATACATTGAGATTGGGAATCGGCTGATCAAACTCTTCCTCCATCTTACTGAGGGCAATTGTGGAATTCGCCTTTTCCGGCAGATAATCGGTCAGATTATAATTGACCGGTACCGCAAAGAAGAAAATACCTCCAATCACCATAAGCAGCAGTGATATCACCACAA